>JASFER010000201.1:0-11940 GCA_050124755.1 Desulfobacteraceae bacterium | reverse complement strand
GGAGCAGAGTAAACGCATTAGCGATTTGGAGGGTCGCAGCTACCAGGAGCGCATCGACAAGGAGCGGCTGGCAACCGAAAGAGAGCGCCTTGCGGCGGAAAAACGATTTAACGAGCTTTACAACCAGGTCCAGGGATATTTTTCAGCCGAGCATGCCGAGGTGTACAAAAAAGCCCGGCATCTTATCATCCGCCTCAAAGCCATGCAGTTTCCAGTAGGCCAAGCCTCAATTATACCAAGCAATTATCCGCTGCTGACCACAGTGCAAAAAGCCATCCATGCCTTCGGCCAGCCGGATGTGGTCATTGAAGGCCATACCGACAGCACCGGTTCGGAAAGCCTGAATCAGAAGCTTTCCCGTCAACGGGCCGAGTCGGTGCGGCAATATTTAATCCACAACGGGGTGCTGCCGGCCGGGAAGATCACGGCCCGGGGTTATGGCTCTTCCCGTCCCCTGGCCTCAAATGCCACGGCACAAGGCCGGGCCATCAATCGACGCATCGATGTGGTGGTCAAGCCGGTGCAATAGGAATGATTTAAACAGGATTTACCCGGGTTGCAGACATGTAGACACGGAACATGACCACATCTAGAAACAACATGAGAAAAGTCGTGATTGTGGCGATTATTATATTTAATATCGGAACGGCTTCCTGCCCGCTCAACATATTGGCCAGTAACAGGTTGAGCATCCACAAGGGGATGATAAACAAGGCCAGGAGCACCAGAATCTGGAAGAAGTAGGGTTTGGTGGCTTGAAAGCTTTTCTGGATCGCTTCAACGGGTTTGATGTTTTCCAGGGTCAGGTAGAATTCAGCAAACGAAAGCCGCACGACCACGTAAATACCGGGTATGATAAAGAGCATCAATCCAAGGGCCGCAAGGCCCGCACCCATGACATGTACAATAAAAAAGGGCTGCCATATCTTCAAAGCCGATGACAACAATTCTCTATTATTGGGCTGCTGGTTCCGGGCCCGCTTGGCCATCAGCAGGATCAACGCTGCGGTATAGATGGGGTAGATCAGCAGCTTGAACACCCACGCCAAAAGAAACAGCGGACCCAATCCCTGGGATGGATCGCCGGTGGAAATAATAAGATTCTCCACAACAGCGACCACCACCAGCCAGGGCAGGCACAGGGTACCGATTTGAAAGAGATTGCTCCTAAAAAAGTAAAACGCGTCTGAGACGATTAGTTTTAGATCCATGGTGTTCGGCAACACATAGCAGGTTGTACGTTTAATTTGATCAGCGGACCGGCCAAACATTCAGAGCCAACCGCTTTCGTGTATATGCCGCATGCGCGGATTGCAAGGGAAAATTCGTTGCCGATTCTTTTTTCGTAAAAATACCTTTTTTAATCAGATAGATAGGTTTGGATGTGGGTTGTCGAACCAAAGAGGGATGTGCCGCAGCCAATGTTGAGGGGCTCCTTTTCAATCACTTTGAAGTTGTGGGGGCGTGCTTTAAGTACCGGAGCAATGTCAGAAAAGCCGCGCCGCCGGCCAAAGCCACCAGCCCGCTGATGGCGAACAGGGCAAAGGAACCGATCCGCTCGTAGAGTGCGCCGCTAATGAAAAATCCCACCATCAGGCCCAGGCCATATGTAACTGCATTGTTGGCCGCCTGCCCGGTGGTTTTGGTTTCGGCCGGCGCCATGGCGTCAATATAAAGAATGCTGGCCATGTGAAACGTGCCGTAGGAGATGGCATGGGTGATCTGCAATACCAGGATGCCGGCGGCCGACTGGGTGGCCCACAGCCCGGTCCAGCGCAGCCCGGCCACGGCAAAAGAGAAAATCAATACGGTTTCATAGGAAAAGCGTTTGAAGATGCGCTCAGAGAATATCATGGCCACAATCTCAGCGCTCACCGCCAGTGCCCAGCAAAGCCCGATGAAAAAGTTGTCAAAGCCCAGGTTGCTCAGGTGAATGGAAAAAAAGGCGTAGTATGCGCCATGGCTGACCAGCATCAGAAACGCGCAGCCGAAAAATCCCAACACTTTGAGCGATAGCAGGCGCCTTAACCCTGCCCCGAATGCATGGTTGCGCTGCTGGGCTGTTTTAGGAAAACCTAATGAAATCAATGCCTGGATCCATGATCCGGCCAGGATCAGGCTGATAATGATCTTTACGGAGTAGAGATCGATGATGCGCCCGAGCACCAGCACAACGGTGATAAAAGCCAGAGATCCCCAGGCGCGCATGCGGCCGTAACGTTGCTTGTCCCGGCCGAGCATATCCATGGAAAAGGCTTCCAGAAAGGAAATCAGCGGTGCGTAAAAAATACCGTAAGCGACGGTGATGGCCATCATCCAGTGAAACCGGGTGGTCAGCAGGAACAGGCCCCATAGGGCTGCGCTGATGAAATTGCAGAAAATATAGATGATCCGGCGGCTTCGAAAGCGGTCCGCCAAAAGACTCCACGCAATGCCGAAAATAATCAGCACCACCGATCGTGCGGCCGAAAGGGTGCCGATCTGCCATCCGTTAAATCCGAGCTCGTAGCAGTAGAGGTTAAAAAAGGGCAGGTGCATGCCCATCACGCCGAAGTATAGGAAGTATTGCCCACCCAGCACCCATCGGCTGTTGATGTTGGTTGTCATTCGATATCAACGGATATCTGTTTGGGCCGTTCCTCTTCTATCCTCGGCAGGCGGATGGTAAGAACGCCGTTTTTAAATGAAGCTTTGATGCGATCGGGTGCGATAACGGATCGCATGGTAAAGGAGCGCTGAAAGATTCCAAAGCTCCGTTCACGGCGGTAGTAGCTGTTTTCGTCCACCGTTGCATCGCTCTTGCGATCGCCCTGGATGATGAGAACGTTGTCTTTCACCTCGACGGAAACTTCGCTTTTTTCCACCCCCGGCAGATCCACGTGAATGACCACGCCGTCTTCGGTTTCGTAGATGTCCACCTGTGGGCGCCAGGCAGATAAGGCCAGGTTTTCATCACCTTCCGGCCTTCCGGGGAAGGCATCGTCAAACAAACGGTTGATACGATCTTGCAGGGTCGAAATGTTTCTAAAAGGATCCCATCTGATCAGCGCCATAGCCGCACCTCCTTTGTTTACCTATAATTGTTGGTGTACGTCTGCTTTCCTTTACAAACAATGACACCGATGTTATTTTACGGGATCATTTGCTGTTAATGCAAGATGATATGCCATGGTGATCATCCCAATACTGGAACCAAGCCGATATTGTGAATGAAAAACCGGCAAATGCAACCTTTTCCACGGCAGGAGTGAACCCATGAACTACATCAAGATTAAATTTGGTGATGAATTGGACCGTTTTGGGGCCGAAATTGAAAAGACCATCCATGATATTTTCAGGCCGCGGCCGGTCAATCCCATGTTTGCCTGCAAGGATTGCAGCTGGGTTCCCCAGATGGATATTTACGAAACCCAGGAGGAGGTTTTTATCTGGGCTGAGTTGGCGGGCGTCGAGAAAGACAAGCTGGAGGTGGAAGTCAACTCCAAGGCCGTGCGTGTCTTTGGATTTCGCAGCGAAATTCCCAAAGAACCCAAAGGAACTTACCGTTTGGCGGAAATACGGTACGGCAAATTTGAGCGCGTGCTTTATCTGCCGGCCCCCGTGGATACGGAAGTGGTTACGTCAACCTTTGCAAACGGACTTCTGAGTATTCGCATGGCCAAGCTTCAGGTTCATAAAACCCATAAAATTCCCATTGAAGATGGCTAGTTGCGGTGGCAATGGCACAATCGGATAATTAAAGTTCTCTTCCGCTGTATGTTTAGGAGGAATGAATGACTGAAAATACCCCTTCAGTTGATTACAAAACTGAAAATCTCCCCAGAGAGATTCCCATATTACCCCTGTTTGACGCTGCCCTTTTTCCTAAAATGGTGCTGCCGCTGGTGGTGATGGAACCCGATTCCATCAAGTTGGTGGATGAGGCCATGGCCAAAGACCGCATCATCGGGTTGGTGGTTTCCAAAAAGCAGGAAAATGTGCGTTCAACGGCCGACGGTGATCTGGCCAAGGTGGGCTGCAGCGCCCTGATTCTGAAAATGGCCAAACAGGAAAACAACAAGGCCCAGATGCTGGTGCAGGGTTTAAGCCGGTTCAAGATCGACACATTTATCGAAGGGGAGTCCTATCTTAAAGCCAATGTGGCCCATTTTGACGATATCGAAAACGAGACCGATGAGACCCGGGCCCTTATGGCCAACATTGTGAAACAGTTCGGCCGCATTGTTGAATTGTCCCCCGGCCTTCCCTCGGAGATCAGCCAGATGGCCGGTTCCATTAAAGAAGCCGGGACTCTGGCCGATATGATCGCTTCCACCATTAACTCCAGCCCCGAGGAAAAACAGAAGGTGCTGGAGGAGAAAGATGCCAACCTGCGATTGAAACTGGTGACCAAATTGGTCAACCACCAATTGAGCATTCTCGAGTTGGGGAACAAGATCCAGTCCCAGGTCAAAGGGGATATGGACAAGCGCCAGCGCGAATACTATTTACGCCAACAACTCAAAGCCATCAAAGAGGAACTCGGGGAAACCGACGAAGGTACGGTGGAGATCGATGAGTATCGCACCAAAATCCAGGAACGCGGACTCACTGAAGAGGCGGTCAAGGAGGCCGAACGCGAGCTGGACCGAATGGCCAGGATGAATCCCTCCTCGGCCGAGTATACCGTGGCTTCCACCTATCTGGATTGGCTCACGGATTTGCCGTGGCAGGCCTCTACGACGGATAACCTGGACATAAAAAAGGCTCGCAAGGTGCTGGACGACGACCATTTCGGGCTGGAAAAACCCAAGCGCCGCATCATCGAGTATCTGGCCGTACGCAAACTCAAGCCGGACTCCAAAGGGCCCATTCTCTGCTTTGCCGGTCCTCCCGGCACCGGCAAAACTTCCTTGGGTGCCTCCATTGCAAGGGCCTTGGGGCGCAAGTTCCACCGCATCTCGCTGGGCGGCGTGCGTGACGAGGCGGAAATTCGCGGTCACCGCCGCACCTATGTGGGTGCGTTGCCCGGGCGTATTATCCAGGGGCTGCGACGCGCCGGGTCCAACAACCCCGTATTTATGATGGATGAGATCGACAAAGTGGGCAGTGACTTTCGCGGTGATCCATCATCGGCGCTGTTGGAAGTACTCGACCCGGAGCAGAACTATTCCTTTTCGGATCACTACCTGGACGTCGCTTTTGATCTGTCCAAAGTCATGTTCATCTGTACCGCCAACGTTCTGGACACCATTCCGTCGGCGTTGCGGGACCGCATGGAGGTGATCCAACTGCTCGGCTACACCGAAGATGAGAAGGTCAAGATCGCCCAGCGCTATCTGGTCCCGCGCCAGCGCAAGGAAAACGGCATCACCGCCAAACAGATCAATTTCACCGTGGGGGCCATCCGCAAAATCATCTCCGGTTATACCCGTGAGGCAGGGCTGCGCAACCTGGAACGCGAAATTGCAACGGTATGCCGGGGGATCGCCACCAAGATCGCCGAAGATGAGATCAAGAAAGCCACTATTAAGGTCGAGGATCTGGACGAATATTTGGGGCCGCAAAAATTTTCTTCGGAAGCCAAGGCGCGCATGGCCACACCGGGAGTCGCCATGGGGCTGGCCTGGACACCGGTGGGCGGCGACCTGCTCTTTATCGAGGCCACCAGCATGAAAGGCAGCAAAGGCTTGACCTTGACCGGCCAGTTGGGCGATGTCATGAAGGAGTCGGCCGTGGCAGCGCTGAGCTTTATCCGGTCTCATGCAAAACAACTCAAATTGGACGAAGATTTCTACAAAGATACCGATATTCATGTCCATGTGCCGGCGGGCGCCATTCCCAAAGACGGCCCGTCGGCAGGCGTCACCATACTTTCCGCATTGGTTTCCCTGCTGACCAACAGGAAAATTCGCAAAGATCTGGCCATGACCGGTGAGATCACTTTGCGGGGGCAGGTGCTGCCCGTGGGGGGCATTAAAGAGAAGATGCTGGCCGCCCATCGGGCCGGCATCAAGACAGTGATTATGCCCAAAGATAATGAAAAGGATCTCAATGACATTCCGGAAAAGGTGCGCAAGGATATCACCTTCCACTTTGTGGATAAGATGATGGATGTGATAAAATTAGCCCTATTGAAATGAATTGCAATCGGATGGTACGTCATATTAGCAGTTTTCTGATCCTTATTGGAATGAATTTGCTGCTTTCGGCCTGTGCCCGGCCCTATTATGCGCCTTCGCCGCCTCCAGCCCGGCCCGCACCGGGCCATCCCAAGCCCTATCGTGTTCACGGCACCTGGTATCAGCCCATCCCCAACGCGCGGGGCTTTGAACAAACCGGCATCGCTTCCTGGTATGGCCGGGATTTCCACGGCCGCAAGACATCCAACGGCGAGAACTATAATATGTACGCCCTGACGGCCGCCCACAAGACCTTGCCATTGGGAACCTACGTGCGGGTGCACAACCTCGAAAACGGACAATCCGTGGATGTCCGCGTCAATGACCGCGGTCCCTTCGTGCGCGGCCGTGTCATCGATCTTTCTTACACGGCGGCCCAGCGGATCGGTATCGTGGGCCCCGGAACGGCACGTGTGAAGGTGGTGGCGCTGGGCGCGCCCAAGCCGAGAACGGTGGGAAGCGACAAACCCCAATACGTTCCCATTGATTACTACTCCGGCAATTTTACGTTCCAAGTGGGTGCGTTTACCCAACGGGGCAATGCCGAGCGTCTGATGGCCAAGCTTGACCGTCGCTATCGCAATGCCCACATGGTGCCCTATTTCGACGGCCGGCGAACCTTTTACCGCGTGCGCGTGGGGCGCAGCAATAATCTGGAAGAGGCCGTCCAGTATGAGCAGCAGTTGGTGAGGGAGGGGTTTGGGGAGGCGTTCATCGTAGCCGAGTGAAGTCGTCTTAAAACTTTCCCTCGCACCCAACCTCGGTGCTGGATTGAAAGGTTCAATCCTCGACGTAGCGTTGCTACGCCTGCGGTTAAACTTACCAATCCGCCTTGATCCTGGGCACGATTGAAAGCTTTAACGCACCTTCGATAGATTTCTTTTGGATTATTTGCTGCTGTTATTATGAAATGGCATGCTTTTTCCATACTCGGCCGGCGCGGAGGCCGGCCCTACATTTTTAGTACCATGCCCGTGTTGGGAAAATGGTTTTCGTAGGGTCGGGCTCTGCCCCGACCGGTGCGGATTGCTTATATGAGAAGTTACACCAGCCTTGATAATAAAGCGGATAGACTGCCATGACACTACAAAACGTTATTTTTCTCGACCGGGACGGGGTGATTAATCGTGACTCGCCGGAATATGTAAAGTGTTGGGAGGAGTATGAATTTCTTCCCGGGAGTTTGGAGGCCATGGCCAAGCTTTCACGGGCGGATTACACGTTGATATTGATTACCAACCAGTCCATCATCGGACGCGGGATGGTGCCGCCGGAGGTGCTGGAAGATATACACCGACGAATGCGCCGGGCAATTGAGGCGGCGGGTGGAGAGATCCTTGACATCTTTTACTGCCCCCATCGGCCTGATGAAGATTGTGACTGTCGCAAGCCTGAACCGGGTTTGATCTTTCAGGCCAAGGAGCGCCACGGCATTGATTTGCCCCGGACGGTGATGATCGGCGATAATGTCAAGGATGTGGCTTGTGGTCACAACGCCGGTTGCGGGGCGACCATATTGGTGCGCACCGGCAGCGGCCAAGAGGCAGAAAAGGCTTTGGCCCGGGAGCAAATCCAACCCTCCGCTGTCGCTGACGACTTAAACGCTGCTGCCGGGCTTATTCTTTCCGGCCAAATTTCTTTTTCTTCCGTTGCCTGATGCCATGCCGCCGTCTTTGCCCAATACCTTAGAGGGTCAAATCGAACGCATCACTTTTCACAGCCCGGAGACCCATTTCATGATTGCCAAACTGCGGGTGGCCGAGTCTCGAAGTTTGGTAACGGTCCTGGGGCATTTTCCTGAACCCCGGCCGGGTGAAACATTGCGCCTGAAAGGCCGATGGGATACCCATCCACGTTATGGACAACAGTTCAAGGTCAGCGCTTTTGAAGTGCTGCTGCCCGCCGGTGTGGAAGAGATCCGCCGCTATCTCTCCTGTGGTGTGATCAAGGGTGTCGGTCCGAAAACCACCGAACGGCTTATTGCGCATTTCAAAAAGGACACCCTGACGGCAATGGAAAATGAGCCCCAACGTCTCACAGAAGTCAAAGGCATCGGTCAGGACAAAGCCCTGCGCATCGCCCAGGCGTGGCGAGAGCACCATGCGGTGCGGGCTCTGATGCAATTTCTGCAGGACCATAAGCTCAAGCCGGCCTATGGGGCTAAAATATACAAAGCCTACGGTCCGGAGGCCATGGAGATTCTGCAAAACGACCCTTACCGGGTGGCCCGGGATATCCCGCGCATCGGTTTCTATATTGCCGATGCCATCGTTCAAAGATCCGATCTGCCCATTGATGAAACCGGGCGTGCCCGGGCGTGCCTGCGCCATCTGCTGCAAGAGGCCGGCGAAGAGGGACATCTTTACATCTCCAAAGCCGACTTGGAAACGCGTTGCGGTGAGACCTTCAACTTGGGCTTTGATGCGGTTCAGGATGCCTTGGACGACTTAATCGAAGATCAACAGATCAAATTGGATGAACAGGCCCCGGGATTACCGGTCTACTTGCAATCCTTTTATGCCGCCGAAACCGAAATCGCCAAGCGCCTCGAAGCACTGCTGTCCATTCCTCTGGCCCTTCCCGATGTGGATGCCGGCGAAATTTGTGCGACGGTTGTCCGGCGATTGGCGATCCAGCTTTCTCCGACCCAGGCGGCTGTCTTGCAAAGCGCCTTGGTGCAGCGGCTGGTGATCATTACCGGAGGGCCGGGCACCGGAAAAACCACCATTATCCGGTCCATTGCGGCCATATTTGAAGCCGTGGGGGTGGATTATCGATTGGCGGCTCCCACCGGTCGAGCTGCCCGGCGTATGTCCGAACTGACCCATCGCCCGGCCGTCACCCTGCATAAGCTGCTGGGCTACAGCCCGGCCGAGGGGCATTTCGAGTATGATCAGGACAACCCCCTGGAAACAGGGGCCGTGGTGGTGGATGAGGCCTCCATGGTGGACGTCCTGCTCATGGGGCATCTGGTCAAAGCCCTGCCCCACGGTGCGCGGTTGATTTTAGTCGGAGATGTTTCCCAATTGCCTTCGGTGGGACCCGGGATGGTGTTGGCTGATCTGATTGCTTCACAAGTGGTGCAGGCCTATGAATTGACTGAAGTATTTCGGCAGGCCGCCCAAAGTCCGATCATCGCCAATGCCCATCGCATTCGGCACGGGATGCTGCCTGAGATGTCACCTCTCGCCGCCCAAGACCCGCTGTCGGAATTTACTTTCATCGAACAAACCCATCCGGAAAAGATTGCACAGACCATTTTATCCCTGTGCAAAACGAGGATACCCAAACAATTGGGGTTGGACGGTGTTCGCCATGTTCAGGTGCTCACCCCCATGCACAAAGGCCCTCTGGGCACCATCCAGCTGAACAAATTGCTGCAGGCTGCCCTGAATCCGCAGGTGGACAAAGCAGCGGCATTCAGCCTAAACGACAAGGTGATGCACCTGCGCAACAATTACCAAAAAGAGGTGTTCAACGGCGAGATCGGCACCGTTGTCCGGTTGGACAAGGCGCAGGGGCGCTTCTGGGTGGATTACGACGGTCGCCAGGTCTCCTATGACGAATCGGATATGGATGAACTGGTCCTGGCTTACGCCATATCCGTACACAAGTCCCAGGGCTCGGAATATCCGGTGATCATTTTACCCATGGTGACCCAGCATTATGTGATGCTGCAACGCAATTTGCTGTACACAGCCCTTACCCGGGCCCGTCAGATGGTGATTTTAGTCGGGTCGGCTAAAGCGGTGCGGGTAGCGGTGCATACCGATGCACCCAATCAGCGGCGGTCCCTGCTGGGATGGCGGTTGAATCCCGACATCGGGATCGGGCACCTGGTGGATGACGAAACAGCACAGATAGATTAAGCGGGTACCGGATCAAGGGCTGATGGCTTGATAGATTCAAACTATGGTTATGGCTTCAGTTGTCCGATCCGGTATCCGAAGGGGCATCGGCAATCGGCATGGGGAATTTGATGAACTCCACACCCTCTTTTCGCAGGGTTTCCTCCTCCTGGGCCGTGCTCACGCCGCGGATATTGCGCGGCTCCGTGACACCGTAATGCATTTTCAGCGCCTCTTGCGCAAAATCGGCGCCCACATTGTCAAAGGTTTTGTCCACATAGTGGGCGATGGCTTTGGCCATGGTTTCGGCGCTGATTTGGGGCGGTTGAGCAGCCGATTGGGTTGGGGACCCCTTGATGGCAAAGGTGGATGGAATACGGGTAATTTGGGTATCATCGCATATGGGGCATGCGACGAGACCGGCTTTCAGCTGCTTGCTGAAAGCTTTGGCGTCTTCGAACCACCCTTCAAAGGTGTGGCCGTTATTGCATTTCAGATCATAGGCGATCATTGATTTACGATATCCTTCTATATTTCTGACTATAAATTATCACAAACGCCGGCCGGATAAAAGAAATTATTGACAGATGATCGATTTTATCAAAGAATACGCCACATTCCGACGCTGGGGGACCAAAACGATTTTTTTGATGGGAGTATGCAATATGAATTTTTCAACCAAAATCGGTATTGTTTTCTTGATGGGGCTGCTGCTGACGGCCTTCACCAGCGCGGCGGAAACCCGGTATGTGACTGAGGATCTGACCATCACATTAAGAACCGGGCCGGGCAAAGATCGCAAGATTATCGCCTTTCCCAAATCAGGAACGCCGCTCGAAATCATCACCCCCGGTGAAGAATATACCGAAGTGCAAACGTCCAATGGAAAGCAGGGGTGGGTGCTGACCCGTTTTCTCACCAGTCGCGTGCCGGCGGACCTGGAATTGGCGCAATTGCAGAAAAGGCATGCCCGCATCGTGGAACAATATGAGGACCTGAGGAATCGAGCTTCAAATCTCAATACCGAAAGCAAGGGCTTGGCCGGGGATCTGGCTGCCACCCAAAAAGCCTTGGATAAGTTGACCAGCGAGCATGAAACCCTGAAAAGGGAGTCCCAGGAGTTTTTGAAACTCAAAGCCAAATATGAAAAAGCCGTCAAGGACGCCGCCGATGCGCGGGCCAGGGCGGACAAGGCGGACAAGGAGCTTGAGCAGCTTTACAGCAGCGAATTGAACACCGGACTGCTTTACGGCGGCGGTCTTATTGTGCTGGGGTTCATCACCGGCTTTATCGTCAAAAGGCCCAAGCGGAAATCTCCGCTCTTGTAAGAAATTGCCATGCCCGATGTAAAAACAGATGTATTGGTGATCGGCAGTGGTATTGCCGGATTGATGTATGCCATCAAAGTCGCCGAGGTGGCTACCGTTGCCTTGGTTACCAAAAAGGAGGCCATGACCAGCAGTACCAATCTGGCTCAAGGCGGCATTGCCTCGGTTTTCGATCCTGACGACAGTTTCGACCTGCACATCGCCGATACACTGGCATCAGGTGACGGCCTGTGCAATCAAGATGTGGTGGAACGGGTGGTGAAAGACGGCCCCCGGTGTATCCACGAGCTCATGGAAATGGGCGTGCGTTTCAATATCGAGCAGCAAGGGGCCGGTCAGGACGGGGACGCCCTCTCCTTTGATTTGGGCCGCGAAGGCGGCCACTCCCAGAATCGCATCGTCCATGCCCAGGATATGACCGGCCAGGCGGTGGAAAGGGTGCTGGTGGCGCATGCCCGCAAACATCCGAGGATCAGCCTTTTCGAAAACCACATGGCCATTGACCTGATCACCCGGTCCTCCCGCATGAAGCGGGGGCTGATCACCACCACCCACGAAGATTTCTGCTGTGGAGCCTATGTCCTGGAACGCAGCACCCGGCAG
>JASFER010000200.1:0-11982 GCA_050124755.1 Desulfobacteraceae bacterium | reverse complement strand
TGGTTAAAACCTCAAATTAAGTTATAATTCCTTATGTTTGATTGACACTCCACACCATCTCCGTTATTATGCCTTTTGTTGATTGCCTGAAGCTGCACTTGTTTGAACAACCATCCATCCGCTACAACGGCCTTTGATAACGGCTGTTTGAATAAAAAATAAGAGAACAAAATGTCTTCAAAAATTACATCCGGCAACGCCGCATTGATTGAACACCTTAAAGAGATCTCTTCCTGGGTTTCCTCCGTCCAGGATATAGACCGGCTGCTTGAGCTTATTATTGAATCAGCCGCAAGTGTTGTGAAAGCCAAGGCAGCTTCTTTGCTCTTGGTGGATGCCAAGACCAATACGCTCTACTTTCATGTTGCCACCGGTGATAAAAGCGATGAAGTCAAGGAATACCGCGTTAAAATGGGACAGGGTATTGCCGGATATGTAGCCGAAAGCGGAGAACCCCTCTTGATTGCCGACGTGGCCAATGACCCCCGGTGGTTTAAGGAAATCAGCGAATCCATAGGGTTCGAGACCCGTTCCATTGCTTGCGTACCGCTTAAAATGGAATCAAAAACCATTGGCGTGGTCCAGATTATTGATAAGGAAGACGGCAGTACATTACAAGCGCCTGATATGGATTTGTTAAAAGAATTCGCATCATTAGCGGCCACTTCCTTAGGTCACGCACAGAATTTTCAGGAGGTCAAACGGGAGAACAAAGACCTCAAGGACGAACTCCAAATCCGTCACCAGATGACCGGGAAAAGCGTTGCCTTGAAGAAGGTCATTTCGGACGGACTGAAAGTGGCCAATTCAAAAGCCAGTGCATTGATTTTGGGCGAAAGTGGAACCGGAAAGGAACTGCTTGCGCGCCTGATCCACCGGGCCGGTCCCCGCAAAGACAAGCCGTTGGTCATACTCAATTGTGCGGCCATGCCCGAGACGCTGCTTGAAGATGAATTGTTCGGACATGAAAAAGGCGCCTTCACCGGTGCCGTCGGACGAAAAATAGGCAAGTTTGAGCTGGCCCATGAAGGTACCATTTTTTTAGATGAAATCGGTGAAATGACTCCGGGCATGCAGGCCAAGTTGCTGCGCGTGCTGCAGGAAGGCAGTTTTTACCGGGTGGGGGGCAATGTTCCCATCTCTGTGGATGTACGTGTCCTTTCGGCCACCAACAAAAAATTGGACGAAGAAGTGGCTGAAGGCCGATTTCGTGAGGATTTATACTATCGCTTGAATGTGGTTCAAATCAACATGCCCACCCTTCGCGAACGCACGGAGGATATACCCTTGCTGGCCGAGCATTTTCTCAATCTCTTCAAAGAGGAAACCGTCAACCCCAATTTGATTATTTCCAAAGCCGCCATGGACAAAATGGTGCAGTATAATTGGCCCGGCAACATCCGTGAACTTCGAAATGCCATCGAACGTGCTGTGGTTATGGGAAACGGCGTCGAGATATTGCCGGAAGATCTTCCCATCAACACTGTCAGAAGGAGCTATCCGGGCCTGCAGGTGGGGTTGACGCTGGAAGACGCCCTGAATCAATTCAAGAAGGAGTTTATCGTTCTGAATCTCAGGCACACCGGCGGAAATCGCAGTAAGGCCGCAAAAATAATGGAGATTCAAAGAACATACCTATCCAGACTCATATCCAAGTACGGTTTGAAAGATGTTTAATCGCATGGAACCATGATGGCTTGTTTTCAAACCGGGTGCTATGTCCCGCCTGAGGCGGGATGACAACCCGATTCAGAAACGTTGCAGGCAACACCTGTATGGTAAAAGTGACGGAGAGCGTCGATGGCGCTGTCAATTTTTGTCACTATATAAGGTACCGAGTCAAAAATCCGTCCATTGGCCGAATCCGGCGCTATTTTTCAACAAAACCCCAAAACCCGGTTTTATTTAATTTTTACTAGTAGATAGACGCTCGCAATTTCCATCTCCGCCCATCCCGCAAGATAGACAGATACAGGCCGTGTGCCCCTCAGTAAAGACTGATAGCGTGGCATTATAATTGCATCATCTCCTATGAAGTTTGAGGGTTACTCATTGGCAACTCAAGGCAGGATATAAGAGATGTTTTCCTTTGCACCCGCCATAGCCGGTCACCAAGATTACCAAGATGCACTTCTGCACCTTGACTACTATAGTGTTGAATTCGGCTTGAACGGATCACACCCCGTTTATCAGTTCAAGCTTCGGCATTCGGAAAGAACGCCTCACTTCTTTTTGATAAAAGATACATCTGCGCTGGCCTCCCAGCTAAAGGAGGGGGATATCGTGCCGATGAAATATTATTGCGATGACACGGCGCGAACCATGGAGCAACATAATACGCGCATCGAGTCGATTGTGAACGAAACCCAAGGGCGCTACAAAGGTCATTACCGGATCAACCTCAGCATCCTTTACAATAAATTGGCCAATGTTCTGCAGCCCACGGGGACTGATTGTTAATAATCATCAGGAAGACAAAGAATTATCATGGCTAAACAATATACCGTCCTTTTTATCGACGACAGAGGTAACCCAGTCCGGGAATCGCTGATATCCAAGCGTTCCATCCGACTGCTGGCGGCAATTACCTTTATTTTGTTAGGATTGCTTGCCGCGGGAAGCTACCGCTATATCAACATGCAAAAAGCATTGGCCGACAAAGAGGGGCTCCTGGCGAAAATCGAACAACAAACCAGCGCCATTGAAAGCCAGAGAAGCCAGATACAATCTTTTGCTAAAGATATCAACATGTTAAAAGGATCTATAAAGGCGCTTAACGAATTTGAAACCAAAATTCGCATTATGGCCAATTTAGAGCACAAAGCGGATCAAGCATCGCTATTTGCCGTGGGCGGCTCCATGCCCGATGATTTGGACCCGAACTTACCCCTTAGCCAAGACCACGACCGCCTTGTTCGGGAGATGCACAACCATATGGAGCAAGTTCAACAGGCATCGTCGGTTCAGGAAAACAGCTTTGAATTATTATTGAAATCGTTGAAGAGCAAACGCAACCTGCTTGCCGCAACCCCATCATTGCGTCCAACCAAGGGCTGGTTCTCATCAAATTTCGGATATCGCGTTTCACCTTTCACCGGCCGGAAAGAACTCCACAAAGGCCTGGATATCGCAACGCGTGAAGGTACTCCGATTATCGCCCCGGCCGATGGCGTGGTCACCTATTCGGGAAAAAAATGGCTAATCGGAAACATGATTACCATTGACCACGGTTATGGCATGGTGACCCGCTACGGCCACATTTCAAAACTGATCAAAAAAAAGGGAAACCGCGTCAAACGGGGAGAAGTGATTGCACTGGTCGGCAATACCGGCCGCAGCACCGGCCCTCACCTCCACTATGAAGTGCGACTCAACGGGGTGCCGGTCAATCCTGTCAAATATATTTTGGATTAGTGGCGGCGCGCGTGTAACATTTAATCGCCAGGAGCGTATAAAAAAAGACAACACAGGAGCATATATAAAAAGACAATAAAGGTGGCAGGCGCCTTTATTGAGCAAGAGAAGAAGACAACGGCTGGGGGGTTAAAAAATGATCAGGAACCTCAATCGCATTGTTTTGAGTGCGCTCATCGCCCCATCTATTTTGGCGATGAGCGGGTGTTCTGTATTCATTTCAACGCCTCGGGTGGCCAGCTTTCACGTTCAGCGGTTGGACGATAAGTTTATCGAGTATGTGGTCAACCTGGATGATCCCACTGAAACAGATCTGGAAATCAATTTAAACAACCGATATGCCATTCAACTGGACTTCGAATTCTTATGGGATTCAGACGAAAGCTCCGAAATCTATGTGGAATCTTACACAGATCCTGCCGATCCCCTGCTAGTCCCCTGGATGCTCTGCAAGTATCGATTCTAATCCGGTCACAGGATACGCGAGACATGGATGCCGATGGACCCCAAACGGCCCATCGGCATCGACGTTTAAGAAGCCAGTTCCGTAAAGACCTTGCTTGCGGCCTCCAACGTTTTATCGATGGCTGTGTCATCATGGGCAGCCGAAACGAAGCCGGCTTCAAACTGAGACGGCGCCAAATAGATGCCTTGGGCCAGCATGGCTTTATAATACTTTGAAAAGCGTTGTAAATCGGACTTTTTGGCATCTTCAAAATTGGATACCGGACCCGGTGCAAAATAGAGCCCAAGCATGGAGCCGACCCGGTCCACCGACACTTCAATACCTGCCCGGTCCGCTTCAGATATAAGGCCCTCCATCAACCTGGCCGAAACAGCGTCCAAGTTCTCATAAAAACCCGGCCGGCCGATCTCTCTCAACGTGGCGATACCGGCAGCCATGGCCAATGGGTTCCCGGACAAGGTGCCGGCTTGGTAGATCGGCCCTTGGGGGGCCACCTGGGCCATCAGATCCCGGCGCCCGCCATAAGCCCCCACAGGTAAACCGCCGCCGATAATCTTTCCAAAGCAGGACAGATCGGGATGAATGTTATATAAGGACTGAGCGCCGCCATAGGCCACACGGAATCCGGTCATGACCTCATCAAATATCAATATGCTGCCGCATTGATCGCATAACTTTCGCAAGGCTTCCAGAAAGCCGTCGGCCGGTGCAACCAGGCCCATATTGCCGGCTACGGGTTCAACGATGACGGCTGCAATTTGATCCCCCTGCTCCCCCATCACCTTTTCCACCGCTTCGGTATCGTTAAACGGTAGGGAAAGGGTCTGTTCGATAAAGCCCTTGGGGACGCCCGGACTACCGGCAATGGCCAGTGTGGCCACGCCGGATCCCGCATCCACGAGCAAGGTGTCGGCATGACCATGGTAGCAACCATCGAACTTGACAATGGTTTCTCTGCCGGTTGCTCCGCGGGCCAGCCTGATGGCACTCATGGTGGCCTCTGTTCCGGAATTGACCATCCGGACCATCTCCACCGATGGAACGGCGTCAACCACCCTTTGGGCCAGTTCGATCTCCATTTCCGTGGGCGCACCAAAACTGGTGCCCAGACATAACGAAGCTTCAAGGGCGTCAATGACGGCGGGATGGCGGTGGCCCAGGATCATGGGCCCCCAGGATCCGACATAATCGACATATTCATTGCCATCCTCATCATAGAGATAACAACCCTGGGCGTGATGGATGAATCGCGGTTCGGCACCCACCGACCGGCATGCCCGCACGGGACTGTTCACACCGCCGGGAATCAATTGTTGCGCCTGGGCAAAAAGCTTCTTTGACTGATCATTTTTCATCGATGGAAGTCCTTTCCTGCAAAATGCCTTTGACCGGCAATTCTATTCATGGGTTATCTTCAGCGGTTGACAAGTGTGCTTAAAGCCTGAAAAAATACCAGACTAACGGAGACGGGTCAAGATAGCCTCCGTGATTTGAACCGCAGAATATGGAACAAGGAATATTGAATGTCGAAGTAAGGTATTCTGCCATTGATATAAAATGACGGAGCGCAGCGACGCCACAATTCGACATTCATTAATCCTTGTTCGATATTCGATATTCCATAGGGCCGTTGCATTGAAATCAAAACACGTTCAAAAACTCGCCAAATTCATAACATACGTCCTTGGCCGCAGGCCCGACGAATTCGGTCTCGTACCCGATGAGCAAGGGTATGTCCGCATTAAGGAATTGATCAAGTCGCTCAATGAAGAAGAGGGGTGGCGCCACATCCGCCAGGCCCACCTGAATGAGATAGGCGTCACCGCTACGCCCTGCCCCATTGAAATCCAGGGCAACCGTGTGCGTGCGAGCAGCAGATCACAACTGCCCAAAATCTCCGTAGTCCCGGAACTTCCCAAGCTGCTCTACACTGCCGTTCGGCGTCGCGCCTACCCCAGTGCCGTGGAGAAAGGCATCCAGACAGCTGAAAGGGAATATCTGGTGCTGTGTGCAAACACAAAAATGGCCGAACGCATTGGAAAACGCCGGGATAATCATCCCGTTATCCTGACCGTGCAGGTCTCGTCGGCATTGGACGCGGGAACCCGATTTTATCAATACGGCGAGAACCTTTACCTTGCAGATACCATCTTCCCCAATACCTTTACCGGCCCAGCACTGCCCAAAGAGAAGCCGGCTGCTGTGAATGCCCAAAAAACATCCCCCCCGCCCCAACCCAAAACCCCCGGGAGCTATTTCCCGGATTTGTCTCAGCCCAATACGTCCAAACGCCGTCGAAAAGAGGCGGACTGGAAAAAAGAGCGCCGCCGGGCACGCCGACACAAGGCACGGCAACAAGGTTAAGCGCGGCAAAATGGTGCGTAAACGTGCGGAAAAAAATTGACAAGCTTATGAAAACTTGTTAGGCAACCTCGGTATTTTCATGGGCCGTTAGCTCAACTAGGCAGAGCACCTGACTCTTAATCAGTAGGTTGAAGGTTCGATTCCTTCACGGCCCACCAATAAAATCAACAAAATAGCCGATGCCGACAGGTATCGGCTATTGTATTGTGGCGGCCGAAGGCAAAAGCACACGAATATGAAGAAATTGAAATCAGTTGGAACAATTAATGCTTTGCTTTCCCACCGATCTCACCTGCGCTGAAACGCCATGTCATCCCTATTCGAATATTGAAGTCCGGGACAGCACGGGTAAGGTCCTCACAAAAGGCGAATTCCCAATAAAGCCTTTTGCTTAAGGTTCGCTGAATGCCAAAAGAGAGTTCCAAAGCACCGTTATCCAATTCATCCAGACCTGTTTTTTCAAAGGGCGAAGAATAATAGTTTAATTGCGCCAATAAGCGCCACCTATGGTTATATTCATAACCAGCGCCGACAAAAAGGCTGATACTGTTGCGGGCCGACACTTGAGCCCCAAGGGTCTTTGGATCGTCTATCCAGATAGCGCCCGGCATTATATGAAATACCCAGCGGCCCCCCTTCCATTTTATCGGCAGGAAAAAACCGGCATCATACGCTCCGCTTCCCACACCCGAATCAGCATCGCCGACGGGGATCTTGAGGGTACCGAGAAGCGCACTGCTCAGCCGATGCCCCCCCAACCTCGATGCTGGCAATGCAAGCTGGTTTGACACCCTTATTTCGCCGATGCGAAGTCCAAAACTTTCCCCCTGAAACCACAAGCGATCTTCTTTGGCTGCCTGGTAGGAAAATTCATTCTTGGGCCTCCTATCCCTACCATAGTTGCCGACCCCCAAGAAATCATGATAGTTTTCCAGAAAACCGTCTAAAAATCCATCCTGCATGGATATCACCGGCACTTCCAGCCTGAACGCCAATTTCTCTGTCAGGCCGTACACCATTGAAAGTTCGCCGACCGACATCTCCATATCGATAACGATATCCCAGCGATCATTGCGTAAATCAAAAAAAGTATTGCTGTACTCCATGGCCAGGGTGGTCTCCAAGGCTCCCCTTCCCGGCAATTCGGCATTTACGGGTCGGGGCGTCAATACCATCATATGAAGGGGAAACCGGTTGATAGTTTGGAGCGGCCCGTAATCGGCCGCGGCTGTCGCTGCTGCCCCCCATATCGTTCCGATGCCCAACAGCACACAGCAGATCTGTCTAAAGACGTTTTGCATTGAAAACATATGAACTGGTACTCTTGCTTCTTGCGCCACCGAGTATGTCAAACCGATGTTTTTTTATTTCTGGTGTTGTTCAAGGAGGATCGACGTGCCCGTCACCGCCGTGCCTGTCGAATTCCTGGATCTCCAGTCAAATATCATATCTATTTGAATAATCAATATAAATGATAAGCCAATCTCTATGCAGGAAATCGGATTTTATGCCAGGCCGGCACGGAGGCCGGCCCTACGCTAATCACTCCGATCCCTGGCGCTTTGAGGGTTCCCGGGTAGGGTCGGGCTCTGTCCCTACCGGTTCAAAAGGTGGTATTCGCGAAACTTACCCCGGGCGGGGGTTTATCCCCGTCCCCGCGTTTACTTCACCGGGAATTGCCGGCGATGGAACTTCCGGCTTGACATTGATTTAAGATCGGTCTATTAGTTTGCGGTTAAAATTTATGCATAACCGTTTTTCCTTGCTCCAATCGCGTATTGGGGCTTTATTAACCATGAGGAGGTTTTATGAGACGGTACGAAACCATTGTGATCGTCGATCCCGATGTGAGTGAAGGCGATCGCAACTCCCTGTTTGACCGCATTAAAGAGATCATTCCCCAACAAGAGGGTGTTCTAATCGAGGAAGACCCCTGGGGCAACAAAAAGCTCGCCTACGAAATCAAGAAAAAACCACGTGGTTACTATGTGCGCTATGACTATTGCGGAATGGGACCGGTGGTGGATGAGATAGAACGGTTCTTCAAGATCGATGACCGGGTATTGAAATACCTCACCGTTCAGTTGGCCGAGGAAGCGGATGCCGAAAGGATCCTGGCGGAAATGGCCGAAGAGAAGGCTGCTGCCGACACTGAGCCCCCCGTAACCGAAGAAACGCCTGAAACCCCTGAACCGCCACCTGAAACGAGTGAAGCTCCCGCCAAGGCAGAAGCCACTGAACCCGTTACCGAAACCAGCGAAAAGGAGTAAACCATGTGTGCCCAACCTGCAAAGAGACCTGCAAGAAGAAAACGCAGAATATATCACCGACGCAAAGTTTGCCGTTTCTGTGCCGACAGCAGCCTTGTCATCGATTACAAGGACAGCAAACAACTGAGATATTTCATTACCGAACGCGGTAAAATCATTCCCCGGCGCATCTCAGGAACCTGTGCAACCCACCAGCGTGCGCTTACATTGGCCATCAAGAGAGCCCGCGCAATTGCCCTGCTTCCATTTGTGGGCAGCATGGATTAAAGATCAGAACGCAATGCCCACAAAACAAGGCTTTTTCGTCCTTCTTCCTTATGGGCAACGGAGGTTGTAATGAAAGTAATTTTGAAAGAGACAATTGATTCATTGGGTATCATCGGCAGCGAAGTGACGGTTGCCGACGGCTATGCGCGCAACTATCTGCTTCCCCAAGGCAAGGCCGTTCCCGCCACGGATCAGTACCGCAAGCTTTTGGAACATGAAAGGGCCAAGTTTGATCTCCAGATTGCCAAAGAGAAAGAGCTTGCTGAACAAATGGCACAGAAATTGGAGGCGGTGGAATGCGAAATAGCCGCCAAAGTCCATGAAGGGGAGCAACTATATGGTTCCGTGACGGTTAGAGATATCGTTGATGCACTGAAAAAGCAGGACATCTCGGTTGAAAAGCGGATGGTGCTGCTCAAAGGGCCCATCAAAACCATCGGTTCCTTCAAGGTCCCCATTCGGGTCTACAAGGAAGTCGAGCCCGAAATCACGGTCAACATCGTCCCTGAGCAGTAATTTCCATTGCGCCGGCCATATATGCATGGCCGGCGCTCAGCAACTTAGGTTGGACTGCGATGGCGCCAAATCCAGCAAAGAGATCTTCACAAGACCCCACACTGCAAAAGCTTCCGCCCCAGAGCATTGAGGCTGAAGAATCCATCCTTAGCGCCGTACTGCTTGATAACAGCACGTTGCTGGATGTACTGGAAATTTTATCCCCGGACCATTTTTACCGCACGGCGCACCAAAAGATATTCGCCGCCATTGCCGAGCTCTTCTCTAAAGCGGAGCCGGTGGATTTGGTGACCCTGACCAATATCCTGAGAGATAAAAATCAGCTTGAAGACGTCGGCGGAGCGGCTTATCTGGCCCGGATGGTGGACACCGTGCCGTCGGCCATCAATGTGCGGCATTATGCCCGCATGGTGCGCGACAAATCCTCCCTGAGGCGCCTTATCGCCAAAGCCAACGAAATTACGCAGCATTGCTATGAAGACGCCGGTGATCTGGATCAGGTTCTGGATTTCGCCGAGGGCGCCGTATTTGAAATATCCGAAGATAAGCACCAGGCGGCCTTTCATCCCATCAGCAAGATCATTGAAGCCAACATCGATGCGCTGGAAGAACGGCAAGGCAAAAAAGCGCTGGTGACAGGGGTGCCCACCGGATTTACCCAATTGGACCACAAGACGTCAGGCCTCCAGCGTTCGGATATGATTATTCTGGCGGCGCGCCCCAGCATGGGAAAGACCGCCCTGGCCTTGAATATCGCCCGCAACGCCGCCATCGACGGCAATGTGCCGGTGGCTGTATTCTCCCTGGAAATGTCCAAGGAATCACTGTCGGAACGGATGCTGTGCGCCGAGGCACGGGTGGATTCCGGCCGGTTGAGGGGCGGTTTTCTCAATCCTGAAGATTGGAACCGCATTACCGAGGCGGCCAGTGTCTTGTCGGAAGCCCCCATCTATATTGATGATTCACCCGATATTTCGGCCACCTCCATACGAACCAAATCCCGGCGGCTCAAAATGGACAAGGATCTTGGTTTGATCATCATCGATTACCTCCAGCTCATGAAAGGCCGCGCATCCTCAGAGCGCAGGGATTTGGAAATCTCCGAGATCTCCCGGGCATTAAAGCTGCTGGCCAAGGAGCTCAATGTCCCGGTGGTGGCGCTATCCCAGCTGAATCGCAAGCTGGAAGAGCGCAGCGATAAACGGCCGCAGCTCTCTGATCTGCGCGAATCGGGCGCCCTTGAGCAGGATGCCGACGTTGTGGCCTTTATCTATCGGGATGAAGTCTATAACAAGGATGAAAACAATCCCAAACACGGAACCGCCGAGGTGATTATCGCCAAGCAGCGCAACGGCCCCACAGGTGTCATTCCGTTAACCTTTCTCGGGCAATACACGCGGTTTGAGAACCCTGCATGAAACAACTTTGGGGCCATACCAAAGGGCTCAAGCCCGGACAACTGAAACGGCTGGAAAATCTCTATCGGAGACGGGTCCCCCCCCATTCTATCATATCGCCGGAATTGGCCCGTGATACGGCGTTGTTGGCCCACGAAATCCAGCGACAAATCGGACTGCTCATCGATCGCAAAGGACGCATTGCTTACGTGATTGTGGGCGATCATCAAAGCATACTGATCCCCTCTTTGGATGATTACCGTATCAATCCCGGACGATTAAGGGGCATCCGCTGTGTACACATCCATTTAAAGGATGTTCCGCTGAACGATGACGATTTGACGGATTTGGCCCTTCTTCGCCTGGACCTCATGGCCGCCATCACCCTGACGAAACAGGGGCACCCCCACAGAATCCACTGGTCTCACATATTGCCCGGCGTCGAACAGGATCGGCCCTATGAAGTCCGGGAGATTCTGAGACCGCATGAGGTCGATATCGATTGCCTGAACCTGATTCAAGCCTTAGAGCGGGAATTGATCCAGGTTAGAACCGCCATTGAAGCCCGCGCTGCAAAAGAGCGCGCTTTGCTGGTCAGCATCACCACGGCTTCCCGGGCAAAAGCCAAAGACGGTTTGATTGAATTGGCCGAACTTTGCCGTACGGCGGGTTTGGAAGTGGTTGAATCCATCCTGCAGCAGCGCAAGCAGGCGGACACCCGGTTTCTCATGGGCCGCGGCAAGCTCCAGGAAATAACCATCCGCGCCATGCAGCTCGGCGTCGACATCATCATCTTCGATCAGGAACTGAACCCATCCCAGATTAAATCCATTACCGATCAAATCGAGCTCAAAGTGATTGATCGCACCCAGCTCATCCTGGATATTTTTGCCCAAAGAGCCCAGAGTCGCGAGGGCAAGCTTCAGGTGGAATTGGCTCAGCTCAAATATCTTCTGCCCAGATTGGTGAAGAAAAATACGGCCATGTCCAGATTAACCGGCGGCATCGGCGGGCGGGGGCCCGGCGAGACCAAACTGGAGATCAACCGGCGCCGGATCAGGGACAGGATAAACCGGCTTGAAAAAAACCTGTCCAAGGTTCAAAAACATCGACATCGCCAGCGTCGGCAGCGCGAGCAGAAAGCGCTGCCGATCATCTCCAACATCGGTTACACCAATGCCGGAAAATCAACCTTGTTAAATACCTTGACCCAAAGCCAAGTGCTGGCCGAAAGCCGGCTGTTTGCCACCCTTGACCCCGCCAGCCGCCGCTTGCGGTTTCCCCAGGA
>JASFER010000199.1:0-12132 GCA_050124755.1 Desulfobacteraceae bacterium | reverse complement strand
GGGATATCTGGTGGCCCTGTGGATTACCCGCCCCATCCAGCGATTGACCGATTACGCCAATGCGGTGCACGCCGGAGATCAGGCAGCCTTCCCCAAATTGGACAGCACGGAGATCGGCACCATGGGCCGGGCTTTGAAAAAAATGCAGACGGCCTTGGAGGGCAAGGCCTATGTGGAGCGCTACGTGCAGCAGCTCACCCACGAGGTAAAAAGTCCCCTTTCGGCCATTCGCGGCGCAGCCGAACTGCTGGAAGAGCAGGTTCCGCCGGAAAGGCGCAAAAAATTCCTGACCCATATCCGTACCGAAGCCAACCGCATACAGAATATCGTGGACCGCATGCTCACCTTGGCCGCGTTGGAAAACAAAAAGCAGCTCACCCGGTACGAGTGCATCGATTTGCAGGAGATGATCAAAGGTGTAGTGGAAAGTAAAGGGCCTATACTGCTGGCCAAAGAGATCGAAGTCACCCTCGACGTCCGGGACAACATACACGTCGATGGAGATCCCTTTTGGCTTCGACAGGCCGTGGCCAACCTGGTGCAAAACGCCATTGATTTCAGTCAATCCCGGGGATCCATTACCATTACCGCCCGGTGCGCTGATCATAAAGTGCAATTGTCCATTGAAGATAGCGGCACCGCCATCCCCTCATATGCCCTGGAAAAAATCTTTGATAAATTCTACTCCCTCAAACGCCCGGACAGCGGCCGCAAAAGCACCGGCCTGGGCCTGAACCTGGTCAGGCAGGTGGCCCTGCTCCACAATGGCCGAATTGAACTGAGAAACAGAGAACCCCAAGGAGTGCAGGCCGTTTTGACCTTGCCCATTTGATATGATCAAGGGATTGAACCTATGGGAACCGAACGCGGCATCATCATCCCCCACGACCAACTGAGTCCTGAAGCATTGCAGGGCCTGGTCGAAGAGTTTGTCACCCGAAACGGGACGGACGGCGGATATACAAGCGGAACCCTGGCGCAAAACGTGGCGATGGTGATGCGGCAATTAAACCGCGGCGAGGCGATGGTGGTCTATGACGAGGAGACACAGAGCGCCAATATCGTCCCTATAAATCCAAACCGCCATTAAACAGGACCTAATTAATGGCTGAACAAACCCCTTTAACACCCTCCCCAACCCCTCCCGCCAGGGGAGGGGCGTTTTCCTTCAGGCACCAATTAAAGTTTGCCCAATTCATCCTATAATTTCAAAACCCTCAGAGACTCAGCCATTCCTGTGGTGCCGCTCATTGCCATATTAACGGAAATCGTTTCCAATATCTCTTCTTTTGTAGCACCAGCTTCCAAAGCCCTCATTGTTTGGCCGATAATACAATTAATGCCTCTCGCCCTGAGAGCAATCCCCAATGCCATTAGGCGCTTGACCTTAGCACTAAGCGCTCCGCCTTTATAAACTTCATCCCATTTAGCAGATTCATGAATCATCAGGTCCGGTAGCTCCTGGTTTATTTTTTCAAGATATTTTAATCGTTCTTCGTTGACTTCTAGTTGGCTTTCCATGATCATTTTCTCCTTTTTTGGTTCCAAACCTGGCCCTCAAGGCCAGGTTTTCCGTGCCGGCACAGATTTTACACCAATGTTGCATAAAAAAGATGGCAAAAGGTTAGAAAAACATTGAGCGCATTGAAATCACACTGCGGTAAAGCACCTTGCGAGGAATAAACCAACGGTGAACTTGAGGATCGGACCGATTTTATGCCATCTTTTTTATGCAACATTGGGGTTTATGCGGTGGCCGTTGCCATAAGAAGGTCCGTATCCCCAATGAAGTCCGGATTTATAGCGTCAACCCCCAACAAGTGCCAAGGCACCGGGTTGACGATGATGTTGGAAAAGCCGACTTTTTTGAGCCAGTGCCGGATATCGCTGCTGTAAAATCCCATCCATCGGTCGTTGCGTTGCGCTTTTAAACGTGGGTCATCATATTTGCTCATGTCGGCAATCACCAGGCGGCCGCCCGGCCGCAACACCCGTTTGATCTCCGCAATGGTCAGTGGAGGAAATTGCATATGGTGCAGCACCATATGGGCAAAAACCATGTCTGCCCGGCTGGATGCCATTGGCAGGGATGGGCGTGACAATGACGCCCAATTTTCAACCATGACGACCCGGGCACCCAGCCTGCGCAGCTTTTGGGTGAGCACGGCTTCACAGGCATTGATCTCCAACACCAGGTCATCTTTTTGCACGCCGCCCACATTGATGGCAAAGTCGCCAATGGCATCCAACTGCCCGGCCAGTACCGTAGGCCGCCTCGCGTGGATCACTTCATCAATGTTTGATAAACTTCTCACGGCCCACCTCCTCAATTTATCCGAAACTTTGTTTGCCGGATACAAACGATGTGACATTTCGCCTCTAGGACGCTCTATAGGTACGGGCCTGGTCGAAAAAAATCCAATATCAATACCTGATGAGGGTCTTCAGAAATACTGATTTGACACTATCCATCCCAATTCGATACAAATGCTTTTGTACCAGACCATTGAAACAAATCTGTATGACCATGCATGTCGAATTCCGGATCTAAACGCCATGGAATTATACCAACTCAGAACATTCGTGACAGTGGCCGAAGAGGGGCATCTGACCAGGGCTTCGGAACGGCTGCACACCAGTCAGCCGGCGGTCAGCGCCCACATCAAATCCTTGGAGGAGGAACTGGACGTACCCCTCTTTATTCGAACCCCCAAAGGCATGACCCTCACCCGTGAAGGTATTGCGCTGAAGGAGAAAGCCGAGACGGCGCTGGAGGCCGTTGAAAACCTGCACAAAGAAGCGTCGGCCATGCGGGA
The DNA here is from genome assembly GCA_050124755.1 of Desulfobacteraceae bacterium. Classification (GTDB taxonomy): domain Bacteria; phylum Desulfobacterota; class Desulfobacteria; order Desulfobacterales; family Desulfosarcinaceae; genus JARRKU01. The sequence continues at coordinate 9,316 of JASFER010000199.1, read as the reverse complement.
AAAGGTGGTGGGAACAGCCAGAATCGGATTTCACATCGATCCGCGCTACCTCAAAATCGACCTGCTCCTGTCCCATATGCGTCAGCATTGCCCGGAACTGGACTTCCATCTGCTGCAACGCTGGACATGGCAGCAACCCGAGGATTTCAAGAAAAACATGCTGGACGGCGGCTACGTTTACGGTGCGCCGGACCTTGCAGAGCTGGACGCGGTCACATTGAAGAAAATGAATGTCGTGGTGGTCGGCCCGGCCCAATGGAAATCGCAATTGAAAAAAGCGGACTGGAAAGAACTGGCCCAAATGCCGTGGATCTGGACGCCCCCCAATTGCAATTTCAGTCGAATTGCAGGCAACGCATTTGAAAGCCGAAATCTAAAGCCCAATAAAGTTACCCTTGCCGATCAGGAACCCTTGATCAACACATTGGTTTCCTCCGGCATCGGATTGTCTTTAATGCTCGAAGAAGAGGCCCGAGACGCCCAGGCGGACGGACGGGTGACCATTTGGAAAAAAGCGATCGAGACCATCGATCTCAATTTTATCTATGCCAAAAAACGCGCCTCGGATCCAATGGTTCAGGCCATTGTTGAAGCTGTTTGTCAGGTGTGGCAGGTCTGCACAAAACCAGATAAACGGAACAAGGAGAACCATGATGCAACCTTTGGATAATCCCGCTGCCTGGTTAGAGAACCTGATCACCCGCTTTGTGGTCCAGTCACCCCAAAACCGATTGGGACCGGATCTATACAAACGGGCATTTGACGAACCCCTGGTGGGTTTCAGCTCGGGTGCCGACGCCATTTTTGACAAATTTGTCGCCCATATCGGGGATTTTTACCTCACGCCGGTTGAAATTTACCATCGCGCATTTCCGGGAGCCTCCGCTGCCACAGCTGATGAACTCACGGTCATCAGCTGGGTGCTGCCCCAGACCGCCGACACCTGCGCCGAACAGGCCGTGGGAACCAAACGGCCGGCGGAAAGCTGGGCACGGGTTCGGCTGCACGGAGAAGCCTTTAACGAGGCACTGCGGAAACATGTGGTGGCATCGCTGACGCATAAAGGAATCGATGCCGTCGCCCCCATGCTGGCCGATTTCTGGAGCCGCTCGGACGAGGGCCCATACGCCCCCTGCTCCAATTGGTCTGAACGGCATGCCGCTTTTGCATCCGGATTGGGGACTTTCGGTCTGAGTGACGGGCTGATCACCCCCAAGGGCAAGGCCATGCGCACCGGATCCGTGGTGGCACGCATCACCATCCCCCCCTCGCCGCGCCCATATCAGGATCACCATGCCTATTGCCTGTTCTTTTCCCACGGAACCTGCGGAAAATGCATGGCCCGGTGTCCGATCAATGCCATCAGTGAGGATGGCCATGACAAGAAGCGCTGCCAACATTACACCGAGGTCAAAATGCCCGAATTCACCAAAAAAGCATACGGTTTTGAGGTATCTGTGTGCGGGTTGTGCCAGGTGGATATCCCCTGCATGCACGCCATCCCCGATCCCGAGGATGGTGTTTGACCGCCTCTTTTTTTTCACCTTTGACTTTTGCACCATTTTCCGCAATGAATAGCTTTTTAAGTCCCGGAAAAGATGAGGGGACCGATCCAACCCTTTCCGAAGGAGGAAATCTGTTATGACCGCCAAAGAGATGACCGGCCCCATGGCCGAAGGCATGCTGTACTTCAGTGATCGTACTGAAGAGATCGAAAAGATGGAGTGGCTGCCCCATCCTAAATTTGAAGGGGCTTTTATGAAACATCTCATCAAAGGCGCCGACAATGACAACCTGGCCAGCTGCCATCTGGTACGGGTGAATCCGGGATGTCAACTCAGCGACCACATCCATGAGAATGAGTGGGAGTACCACCATATTTTAGAGGGCGAGGGTACCGGGTATCTGGATGGCAAAGAGATGGCCTACCGGCCGGGCAAACTGGCCGTCATACCCAAAGGCGCCCCCCATAAAGTGGTGGCCGGTGATTCGGGCATCGTGATTTTAGCCACCTTTTTACCGGCCCTGCTATAAGTCGCGCAAGATAGTTGAACATTCGGTTTTTAATCGGTATAATAACCAAGTCGGCATCCGTTCAATTGGTACGTCAGATGAGCAAGGAGAGATCATGACCACCGGCAATATCAAACCCATCGATATCGGAAAAAAAAGGCGCCGCACAGCACCCCATCTTTTAAAACACGTGGGCCATACGCCATTGGTGGAGCTACAGAGGGTCCGACCGCATAAAGGCGCCAGAATTCTGGCAAAATTAGAGGGCTCAAATCCCGGCGGATCGGTCAAAGACCGCCCGGCGCTCTGGATGATTGAGCAAGCGGAGAAAGAAGGATTGCTCACACCCGGAAAAATCATACTGGAACCCACTTCAGGCAATACGGGCATCGGTCTGGCCATGGTGGGGGCATTCAAGGGTTATCGCGTCAAACTTGCCCTGCCGGGATGCGTCAGCACGGAAAGACGCCAAACGCTTCTGGCCTATGGGGCCGAGCTGGTGATTACGCCCCATCACGAAAAAACCGATGGCGCCATTCGTGAAGCTCACAAAATATTGGAAGAAAACCCGAACAGGTATTTTATGCCCAATCAATTTGCCAATCCTGGAAATTGGCAAGCCCACTATGAGACCACGGCCGTGGAAATCATTGAGCAGACCGGTGGCGAACTCGCAGCGTTTGTGGCCGGTTTGGGCACCTCGGGCACCCTCATGGGAACATCGCGACGATTGAAGGAACACGATCCCAATATCCGGATCGTGGCGGCCGAACCTGTTGAAGGCCATGCCATCCAGGGCCTTAAAAGCCTAAAAGAAGCCATTGTTCCCAAAATATACGATCCAAAGCGAATCGACCAAACCATCATCGTGGATGATCGCTCGGCATTTGCCACCACCCAGCGTCTGGCCATGGAAGAGGGGCTGTTCTGTGGTATGAGCAGCGGTGCCGCTGTGTGGGCCGCGCTGCAAATCGCCGAAGATTTATCTCCATCGGAAACCGTGGTCACCCTGCTGCCGGATCGCGGCGACCGATACCTTTCAACCAACTTGTTTCGCAGTGTTTGTGCGGACTGCCCGCCATAACGAGTAAAGGCATAGCTAACGGTTGCTCCCCCCGCAGCAATCAGAGGGCTTTTGACCTGGATAGGCCAATTCGAGACCTTCAAAGGCGTGATCGAATGTATATAGCATATGGAATGCCGATCCCGCCGCATCATAAAAAATCCCGAACTGTTTTGAAGAGACCATCAAATGGATGCCGTTGCCGGCAGTGTGGTAGTACATCTTTTTGTTCCGGTAGCTTTGAAACACCTGCCGCACATTAAACCCTTTACCGGAATCGCAAACCCGCACCACCAGACCCCGCTCTCCCAAGAAGACTTTTAATACGATGGTTCGTTTAGGATCTTTACCGTGACCGTGGTAAAACGCATTGGAAAGGGCTTCGCAGAGGATTCCTTTTTCACCGATCAGTTCATATCGATAGGGTTTGAGCCACGGCTCTAAAAAAGATGCAATATCGCGCTCATATCGGTACAGCCAGTCATACCCCCGCCGGTAGGTCGAATCGACGCACTCGGGAAATTCATCCGGAACGATGGTATCGTCCCGGATAAGCTTGGGTGACTGGATGTAGGCCAACACCTTTTCAAGATCCACCGACAGCAACATGATGACTTGCTCTCTGCTCTCTTTCGCTTAAAAACGTTGCCTTGCACCGTCCGCTGCGTATTGCGGCGGCCAGCTCTTTTTCATCGGCCGGCATATGGGCAAACAGGGTAAAGGCCTGGCCGACCTGAGCCAATGAATGGGCATCACTGCCCCCGACCATGGCGATACCCTTCTGCCCGGCATGGTCCCGAAGCTCGTCCGTTTGGGTTCCGAAGGTCACCGTGCTGGCCACTTCGATGGCATCGATACCACCGGGTGTATTGCACAGTTTTATGGGATTTCGAATCTGGCTGTATTTGAGCAGCGGATGCGCCCAGATGACCGCCGCCCCCTGGGATTTGGCTTCCCGCACAATTCTGTGAGCGGAAACACCCGGGGGAAGATTGTCCAGATGGTCCAGTCCAATCACCAAAAAATGCCCATGACGACTGCTGATCTCCACACCGGCGAATATTCGCTGCCCGACGCAGCTGCGGTTCAATTCAGCGATCTCCAGGGGTGGCCACAGGTGGTCATGTTCGGTGATCACCACCCCGTGCAATCCACGCCGGGACATGACCTGCGGCAACAGCAAAGGGTCCAGCAGTTCTGCACAAGGTGAAAATCGGCGGGTATGGACATGCAGGTCTATCTGCCACCGCAAAGGTCCGGCCTCACTCATGGTTCATGCTTTCGATGCCGATGAATTGTCGTAACAAGGGAATATCCGGCCGCGGAAGGATCTCCTGCGCACAGGAGGATCCTTACACAGCGCCGGATACGATTTTTCCAACGATCAGCTCGCCGTATGCCTCCATGGAAGGCACCTGCTACCTGAAAAACTCGGCAATTTCCTGGATGGCCGACGAGATCTTCATTTTGCCCATGGCCACATTGCCCTCTTTTTCCAGGATCAGGACCATGTGCACGTGGGCGCGGCCGGCCGAGCTGGCGGCAAAATCCGTGGCTTCATTGAGGCATCGGCAGATGACATGTGCTTTGGGGGCTTCCACATGCACCAGTTGTCCGCGGCCCACCTTCATGATCTCGGTGGTTTTTTGCGACTTGAGCAGCACATCATTGGCCAGTGCCCCCATCTCGGCAAGATTGCTTCCGTTCACATTGCATTCCGCCACCATCTCACCGTTGGGTGAAAAGGCGCCCACAGCTTGAAAACCGTCAATTACCTTGAATTTTTCCAGTACTTCTTTAATGTCCGCCATGTTGAACTCTCCTTTCGTAAGTTCGTTGCTTGTATGATTATCAGGCGTTAAAGGGGCCTGAGATTCCATCCTGTCGGCCCCGTCGACCACCGGGGATGGGGTCTTGGCATCATCCTCAATGGCAGCCCGTTCATCTCTGATCCGGGCGCTCTCCATGATCAGGTTCATCAAGTTCTTGTTAATGCGCTGTTTCAACTTCTTGGAAGGCAGGTTGCGAAAACTGATCTTGACATCATCCATGGCCAGCATGAGCAGCGCCGCCTCTTCGGTTTTTGCATCTCCGAAGACCGCATCGTAGAGTACGCCTTTATTGAAATAGAGCAAACCCTGTCCCTGGGGCGCCATAATGTCCATGAGGCATGTTTTCTGCTCCATTTCAATCAGCTGCAGAAAGCTGGGCAATGAGATACCAGTAAGGGTCCCGCCGGTAAAATCCCGATCCAAAAGATTGATGATCAATTGGGTCAGCTCTTCGAAATCCACCGGTTTTTCCAGCATGCGAATCATGCCGGATTGACTCAGCCGCGCTTCGATCTCCGGTGTGCCGAAAGCGGTCATGACGATGGCGGGGATCTGGGGAAACTCGTTTTTCAGATAGCCCAGAAGTTCAAAGCCGTCCATTTCGGGCATCTTCAAATCCGTCACCACGAGGCTGATGGGCAGGGTTTCCAGGACGGCAACGGCTTCTTTTCCGTTGCGGGCGGTGACAACCTCGAACTTGTCCTTATAACCATCGAAGCCGGCCTGGATGGTCAACAACAAGGACTCTTCATCATCAACGATTAGAACATGCTGCATCATTCATTCTCCATGGTGTATGCTTCCATGGTAAGGGGTAAGAGCAAGGGGCATACCAATTCTCACTAAAAATATAACCTATTAATATATTATAGGATATTCAGATAACTGAGCTGACCGGGGATGGGCAAACGACCTGTTTTAGGTGACCTGTTTTAGGACAGTGGGCTAATTTGATCACTGTTTTCGACCCGATTTGGCCACGCCGCTTATGCGCTCCGGGTGCCGATACCGTAGGTCTGGATTTTGCGCATCAAGGTTGAACGGGAGATCCCCAATGCTTTAGCGGTTTGAGTGTGATTATCATTTAAAATGGTCAGGGTCCGGCGAACATGGGCCTCTTCAAGGCACTTGAGGGGCATGATATCCGACGGACTTTGGGGCTGTTCCGGTTGTGCGGCCGCGGCGGCGTCACCATTGGTGCGCAACAAGTGGGATGGAAAAATCTCACGGCCCGGCCGGACCAGAATGGCACGCTCGATCACATTGCGCAGCTCCCGCACATTGCCGGGCCAGGCGTAGCCGCCCATGGCACGGATCTCATGGGAAGACAACACAATATCCTGGTCCGGTGCAATCTGGCGGATAAAATGGCGGCATAAGTCCGGTAAATCCGCCAACCGCTCGCGAAGCGGCGGCACATGAATGCGAACCACACTGAGACGGTAAAACAGATCTTCTCGAAAAGAGCTGTCCCGGATAGCGGACGCCAGATCGGTATTGGTGGCAGCGATGATCCTGACATTCACCGGTTTGAACGCCTGTCCGCTCAAACGCTTGATCTGCCGGTCATCCAGCACACCCAGTAATTTGGATTGCAGATGACGGGGTATCTCTCCGATCTCATCCAGAAAAAGAGTGCCGCCGGCCGCCATTTCAAAAATGCCTTTTGTGGTGGCCACCGCACCGGTGAAAGCGCCTTTTTCATATCCAAACAGCTCGGCTTCCATTAGATTCTCCGGTATGGCCGCACAATTCACGCCGATGAAAGCACTGCCGGCATTTTCCCCGCAATAGTGGATCGCCTTGGCTACTAGAGTCTTGCCCGTTCCGGTTTCACCGGTAATCAAAACCGCCGCCTGGTTGTCGGCGGCCAAATCCACCAAATGCTGAACTTCCCGCAATCCGCCCTGATGCCCCACCAGGATGGTCTGTTTGCCCTCCTGGTGGCTTTGATAGCGCTGAACCTGTTCCACCTGTTCGAGATCCAGGGTTCGTATGGCCTGGGACACGGCCAGACGCAGCTCGCCGACTTCAAAAGGTTTGGACAGGTAGTCATGGGCCCCGACCTTGATGGCCTGTACTGCATTCTCAAAGCTGGGATAGGCTGTGATAAAGATGATTTTGACGCGATCCTGGCAATCTAAAATAGGCGCACAATAGTCCATGCCATGGGCACCGGGCAATTTTTGATCCAGCAGCACAATATCAAAGCCGGCAGACTTGCACAGATTCAACCCATCCGCCGCGGTGTGGGCTTTGGTCACCGCCACATTCAAATCGGCCAGAGCCTCTTGGACCGTATCACAAAGCAGTTGATCATCATCAATAATCAACAATTTTTTAAGGGGTTGATGCATGGCCCGGCCTCCCTGCCGGCAGAGACATATAAACGGTTGTTCCCCACCCCGGATTGGATTCGATGCGAATGGTGCTGTTCATCTTGGCCAGCATCTTTTTGATGATCACCAAACCCAGTCCGGTACCTTGGGGCTTGGAGGTATAAAACGGCCGGAACAGGTTCTGTCGTTCGGTGGAGCTCATTCCGCGACCATTGTCGCTGACCTGTACTTGGATCAAATCGTCGGAAATCGGTTTCACATCGATGGTGATCCTAGGATTGTCATGCCCTTCGAAGGCATCGGCCGCATTGGTCAGCAGGTTCAACATCACCTGGTGGAAAGCCCGATGGTCGGTCAGTGCATAGATGTCGTCCTGAGCCACACAAAGCTGGATGCGGACCCCTTTATCGGAAAAATCCTGCTGGACCAATGACATGAAATCTTTCATAAAAACGGACAGTTGAACCGGCTCGACCTGAGGGCTCTCGAACATGCTGAAATTTCTCAGGGCTTTGAGCAGATACTCCACGCGCAGAATCTCAGCCTGTGAACGATGGACAAACTCGCGAATTGTCGATCGCGGATACTTGTCCAGGTTCATCGACAGTACGGAAAGGGCCATCTTCACCGAATTGATGGGGTTACCGATCTCATGTCGAATCCCGCTGAAAATGTAGCCGAGGTTTTCCATCAGATTGGCGGCTTCGGCGATGGCCTCCAACCGTTTTTTTTCCGTAATATCGATACAATATTGAATGACCTGTACCACCCGGCCATGGTCATCGAGCAGGGGGAAAGCATGCACTTCATGCTCGATCTCCCTTTCGTGTTCATCGATATGAATATGGGCCAGCGTCACCGGCCGGCCAGTGGTCACAACTTCGCGCACCACGCAGCGATGTTCGTCTGTTGAACACGGCTGCACATAGCCATGGTTGATCTCGTGACAGGCCATGCCTTGCCTAAAATTGCCGCCTTTTGCTGCGGAGTTGGCTATTTTGATGCGATAGTCGGCCGCATCGATGACCATAAACGGATGTGCCAGAGACTCGATGACATTGACCAGGAACTCATTTTGAAGCCTGATTTTTTGTTCGGCGCGTTTCTTCTCCGTGATGTCCCGGATGATTCCCTGAACGCCTAAGATCACATCATCCCCATCGGTGAGCACATGGGCCGTAACCAGGCAATCAATCCGATCGCCGTTCTTCTTCTGCATGCAGGCTTCGAAATCTTTGACGAACCCCTCCTTTTCGATGGCCTTCTTAAATGATTGATACTGTTCCACATCTGTATACAGCGCTTTGCACTTCAAATGGATCAGCTCATTTTCGGAATATTGGAACAATTCCATGGCGGTATGGTTAATGGCCAGGATATCGCCGTCCCGCGCAGCCATGTAAATGGCATCTTTGGAGTTCTCGAACAAAAGCTGGTATCGCTGGTTGCTCTGAACCAAGTTGGCCGTTCGCAATTCCACCAACTCCTCCAGATCCTGCCGATACTTTTTATCTTCCTGTTCGTTTTGCCGTTTGCATGACTGCGAGGCTTTGAATTCAATTGCGCTGGAGACGCTTTCAGCCAACCGATACAGAGAAAGGGGCTTGGGCAGGTATTCAAAAGCATTGAGCCTGACGGCTTTGGAAGCCGTGGCCACCGACGGCGCACCGGTGATGAGAATGACCGGTGTATCCGGCTGCAGGGTTTGGCTTTGCTCCAACAGCGTTATTCCGTCTTGTTCGTCCTCATCAAGATAAATATCGGAAATCACCGCCTCGAATTCGTGGCCGGCCAATTGAGCCAGGGCGGCATCATAGCTATGCGCCGTCCTGACCGCGTAGCCGATCTTTGTCAGCATATCTTGAATCAACTGACGCATCTCCGGCTGGTCATCCACCACCAATAGGCGATTCAGAGCTGCATTTGTATCTTTAGAGGCGTCCTGTTTCATCATAAAAGCCATCGTCATTTGGCGGCCGGCCTTGGGCATCGTCTTGTCCGGTATAAGAGGCAGTTGTTTTTAGCAGCGCAATGGATGGCTCAATTCGGAAGGCTGAAACCCGCAATGT
>JASFER010000198.1:0-12142 GCA_050124755.1 Desulfobacteraceae bacterium | reverse complement strand
ATAATGGATTTTAATTTGATGAGATTTTAATCTGTTTAAAGAGCCCCCTTTAGGGACTTAATCAAATCCTTTACCCCCTCCCCAACCCCTCCCGCCAGCAGAGGGTGCATTTTCCTTTCTTTCAATTGAATTTGCTTGACTTGATCAGCGTACCTGCCTATGGTGAATACCTTTTTTCAAAGGAAGATGCGGCATATATAAATTGCCGGACTTAAGGATGAAAAAGTCGGATCATTATATACAAGGAGCGAAGAAATGACCGAATTCGCCTACCAGGCCATGTTTCCGCTAGGCCAAGACCATACCCCTTATCGCAAATTGACCGATCAGTATGTATCCACTATCGCCGTGGATGGACAGGAGGTATTGAAGATCGATCCCATGGGCTTGACCGTCTTGGCTGAAGCTGCCTTTAAGGATGTGTCTCACCTCTATCGTCCGGATCATCTCGCCGCTTTGGCAAATATTCTATCCGATCCGGAAAGCTCGGAGAACGACCGCTTCGTGGCCCTTGAGATGTTGAAAAATGCCGTGATTTCCGCGGAGTTGGAGTTTCCCATGTGCCAGGACACCGGTACGGCCATTATCCTGGGCAAAAAGGGGCAAATGGTCTGGACCGGCGGCGGTGATGAAGCCGCCCTTTCTGAAGGCGTCTTCAATGCATACACCCGCAACAATCTGCGCTATTCCCAGAATGCGCCGTTGAACATGTACGCAGAGAAAAATACCGCCTGCAACCTGCCGGCCCAGATCGATCTTTTTGCCACCGATGGTGACGCCTACACCTTTTTGATGATGGCCAAAGGCGGCGGATCGGCCAACAAAACCTATCTGTATCAGGAAACCAAAGCGGTGCTGAATCCCGGCACCCTTGTGGACTTTATGGTGGCCAAGATGAAAACTTTGGGGACCGCCGCCTGTCCGCCCTATCACCTGGCCTTTTGCGTGGGCGGCACATCCGCCGAAACCAACCTGAAGACCGTGAAGCTGGCATCGGCCAAATATCTGGACAGCCTGCCCACCAGCGGAGGGGAAGGCGGCCATGCTTTCAGAGATCCGGCGTTGGAAGCCGAGCTTTTGAAACGCTCGCGGGAATTGGGCATCGGCGCCCAGTTCGGCGGGAAGTATTTCTGTCATGATGTGCGCGTGGTGCGTTTGCCGCGCCACGGCGCCTCGTGTCCCATCGGCATCGGTGTCAGCTGCAGCGCCGACCGCAACATCAAGGCCAAAATCACCAAAGAGGGCATCTTCTTGGAGCAGTTGGAGACCAACCCGGCCCGGTACCTGCCCGAAGCCGCCACCGCGGATACCCAAGCGGTTCACCTGGATCTGAACCAGCCCATGGATGAGATCCGCGCCATTCTAACCCGGTATCCGGTGGCCACGCGCCTGCTGCTCAGCGGAGACATCATTGTGGCCCGCGATATTGCCCATGCAAAGCTCAAGGAGCGGCTGGACAGCGGTGAAGGGTTGCCCCGATATGTCAAAGACCACATCATTTATTATGCCGGGCCGGCCAAGACGCCCGAGGGATATGCCTCCGGTTCCTTCGGCCCCACCACGGCCGGGCGAATGGATCCTTATGTGCCCATATTCCAGGCCCGAGGCGCATCCATGGTGATGCTGGCCAAGGGCAACCGTTCGGCCGTAGTTACGGATTCGTGTAAAAAACACGGCGGTTTCTATCTGGGCTCCATCGGCGGGCCGGCGGCCCGCCTGGCCAAAGCGTGCATCACCCATATGGAGTTGATTGAATACCCGGAATTAGGTATGGAGGCGATATACAAGATCACCGTAAAAGATTTTCCGGCCTTCATTCTGGTGGATGACAAAGGAAACGATTTTTTCCACAATTTGCTATAGCTATGATGAAAGACCTAGATCCCATATTTTCCCCCAAATCCGTTGCCGTTATCGGTGCCTCCACCACCCGCGGGAAGGTGGGGCATGATATTTTTGTCAACATTCTCAAAGGTGGCTTCCAGGGGACGTTGTATCCCGTGAACCCCAAAGCCAAGGCCGTCTCCAGTGTCCGGGCCTATGCCACCGTGGCTGATCTGCCGGAACCACCGGATCTGGCCATGATCATTCTGCCCCCCAAGCTGGCCCTCAAAGCCGTTGAAGAGGCCGTCGCCAAAGGGGTGAAGGGCATCGTCATCGTATCCGCCGGCTTTAAGGAGGTCGGCGGAGAAGGCCTTGAGATCGAAAAGAAAATTGTGACCGTGTGTCGGGAAGCCGGAGTACGCCTGGTGGGGCCCAACTGTTTGGGGGTCATCAATCCGGCCGCCGACGTGAGCCTGAACGCCAGCTTTTCGGCCCGCATGCCCAAGGCCGGCAACGTGTCGTTCATGTCCCAAAGCGGTGCCCTCTGTACGGCCGTGCTTGATTTTGCCACCGACCGTGAATTCGGTTTTTCCAAATTCGTATCCATCGGCAACAAGGCCGACGTCGATGAAGTGGATCTGCTGCGATATTTTCACGAAGATCCTCTTACTGAAGTGATCCTCATCTACGTGGAAGAGCTTCAGCGGGGTCAGGCGTTTATCAAGGCCGCCAAGGAGATTACCGGCGGAGATATCCATCCCAAACCCATTTTGGTTATCAAATCCGGACGTACCAGCGCCGGAGCCCAGGCGGCCGCATCCCACACCGGGTCGCTGGCCGGGTCCGAAGCGGTCTATGACGCCATTTTCGCCCAATCGGGTATCATTCGCGTGGACCGGATCGATGAATTGTTCGATTTTGCCACGGCATTTGCATATAAAAACGAAAATGCGCTGGGCAAATTGCGACGCAAGGTCCCCATGGGCAACCGCGTCGCCATTGTCACCAATGCCGGCGGTCCCGGCATCGTGGCAACGGACATGACCGTCGTATCCGGATTGGAACTGGCCCGTTTCAGCGAAGAGACAGTGGCGTCCCTTAAAAGTCATCTGCCGTCCACCGCTAATTTCCATAATCCGGTGGATGTCATCGGTGACGCTGCCCAGGATCGTTATGAAAATGCATTGACCGCCGTTATCCGGGATGAAGGCGTGGATGGGGCGCTGGTGATTTTAACCCCCCAATCCATGACCAATGCCATGGGTACGGCCGAAGCCATTGTGCGCATCGCCAGCAGATCACACAAGCCTATTATGTGCTGCTTCATGGGGATCATCGACGTTTCGACGGGGGTCAAATACCTTCAAGAACACGGCGTGCCGGTGTACCGCTTTCCGGAAAATGCGGCCAAAGCGTTCGGCGCGCTCTATCGCTACTCCAAATGGCTCAACCGCCGGGAACTGGCGCCTTACGAACTCAAACAGAACCGGCAGTGCGGTCGCGAGATTATCGAAACCTGCCTGTCCGAAGGCAAATCCTACATCGGCGAGTTGGAGGGGACCCGATTGCTGGCATGCTACGGATTTGACGTTCTGCCTACGGAGTTGGCCACCACCGCTGAAGAAGCGGTAAAACTGGCCGGTGAAATAGGTTACCCTGTGGTGATGAAGATCGTCTCGCCGCAAATTATCCACAAATCCGACGCCGGCGGCGTAAAGGTCAATCTGGCCGATGCCGGGTCGGTTCGTCAGGCCTTTGAACAAATCGTGCAAAGTGCCGGGGATTTCGATCCGGACGCCCGCATCGATGGTGTACTGGTTCAGAAAATGGCCCCCAAGGGCCGGGAGGTGATTCTCGGCGCCACGCGTTATCCCAAATTCGGGCACCTGCTCATGTTCGGCTCCGGCGGCATTCTGGTGGAGGTTTTCAAAGATGTGACCTTCCGGTTGGCCCCCATCAACCGCAACAGCGCGCGCTTCATGGTTCGGGGGACCAAAGGATTTGAATTATTGAACGGCTTTCGCGGTACCGACAAAGCGGATGTGGAGACCGTGGAACGGCTTTTGGTGTGTTTATCCGATCTAGTTGTTGACAATCCCGAAATAAAAGAGTTGGATATAAATCCCCTGCTGGTACATTCACAAGGGCAGGGTGCCACGGTGGCGGATTGCCGTTTTATACTAGATCCAAAAATCGACGACGTTTAACGTTCTTACTATACGCACTATACGCAAAGAACTGTGGAGGCGGCCGCAGTTTTTATAGATGTTCCGGTGGACCCGCTATATTGTTGCCCTACAATACCCTCCTATCCTGCATGGTTGCCCGCAGGGTCCACCGGTTCGCCGCCGGTTGGCCGGTCACTGCCGACTAACCGGCGGCATTTTTTTGCATTGACTTCTTGACGTCAGGGCGTTGATGAAAAATTATGAGGAGAGTGGGAAAAGCAATGTCGAAATTGATCGAACGGCTTACCGATTCTTTTGGGGTAAACCGATACGCTGGAGAGACAGGAAATGGCTGAATCGCTATATTGGGCCGATGGGTATGTGGAAAAGATGCGCGATGCGGAAACCGCCGTCCGCATGATCAAACCGGGACAACGGGTTTTTATCGGATCGGCTTGCGGAGAACCCCAGGTTCTGGTTCGGGCGTTGGTGGATAACGCCCGACTGTTTACCGGACTGGATGTGGTGCGTATGATGAGCCGGGAATCCAGCCCGTTGAGTGCCGTTGCCGATAAAACCGAAGATTTGATGACCATTCGGAACATCTATTTGGGATCGGCCAGATCCAAGCATTTTGCCAAGCACCTTCGTTTTGTGACGCCCATGAACATGTCCGATGTTCCCGCGCTTTTTAAAAGCCGAAAACTCCCTATCCATGTCGCGCTCATTCAGGTTTCACCGCCCGATGACTTCGGGTGGATGAGTTTGGGGGTCTCCGTGGATGTGACCCAGGCGGCGGCCTACTCGGCTGATCTGGTGATCGCCCAGGTCAATGAGCAAATGCCGCGGGTCATGGGGCAGAGCTTTATCCATGTGAACGAAGTGGATATCATCGTCGAGCATATGGAAGATCTGCTCACCATCAGCCCTGGTCAGCAGTCTGGAGCGGCCACTTTGATCGGCAAACAGATTTCGAGATTGATTCCCGACGGCGCCACGCTTCAGGTCGGTTTGGATTCGGCTTCCCAGGCCACCGTAGAGACGCTTTCGCAAAAAAATGACCTGGGATTTCATTCCCAGTATTTAACCCCGGGTATTATGCGTCTCTATGCCATGGGGGTCATCAACAATCGGCAAAAAGGGTTTAACGATGGGAAGCTGGTGGCTTCCGCCGCCCTTGGGGACAAGGACCTCTATGAGTTTCTCAACGATAACCCGGCCATTGAATTTCATCCGTCGAATTACGTCAATAACCCTTTCATCATATCCCGACACAATCGGATGATCTCCATGAATGTGGCCAAAGCCATTGACCTCACAGGCCAGGTTGCGGCCGAAGCCGTCGCCCAAACGTTGTTTGCCGGGGTGAGCGGCATCATGGACTTTGTCAGTGGCGCCCGCCGGTCACCGGGGGGCAAGTCGATCCTCATGCTGGCATCCACCACCCCGGATGGTAAAAAGAGCAACATCGTACCGCAGTTGGTCGACGACGCAGTAGTGGTTCCGCGGGGCAGCGTGCACTATGTGGCCACCGAATACGGCGTGGTGAACCTGTTTGGGAAAAGCTTTCAAGAGCGGGCCATGGCCATGATCAGCGTGGCCCACCCGGATTTTCGGGATGAATTGTTCAATGCGGCTAAAAAGGCAGGATTGGTGGGCAGTGAGCGAAATCTGGGTGAAGCCGCCAGGGCCGTCTATCCGGTTGCATTGGAGGAAACCTTTGAGGTGGACGGTGAATCCATCACCATTCGGCCGGCCAAGCCGGTGGATGAACGCCGCATCCAGGAACACTATTACAGCCTTGACAAAAACGACGTTTTCCTGCGCTTCTTTCACGATAAAACCAGCTTCAGCCGGTCTGATGTGGAGGGCAAATCCAAAATCGACTACGTTAAGGATTTGACCTTGATTGCGGTGGTGGGAGAGTCTGGATTCGATCGGGTGGTGGGCGTTGGTGAATACCTGCTGCTCATGGACAGCAACATGGCGGAGGTGGCCTTCACGGTGGCCAAAGATTATCAAGGCAAGGGCCTGGGCAAAAAGTTCATTCTCAAATTGGCCGCGGCTGCACGGGAACACGGCATCTCCGGGCTGGTAGCCTACACTGCCCCGCACAACCAGAGCATGATCAACCTGTTCAGAAAATTACCCTATAAGATAAAAACATCCTTCGATGGAGAGGCCCTCGCCCTCAGCTGTAAGTTTGACTACTTGAATGATGAGTTTGCTTAGCAAAGCATTTCCTGTCTCACTTCTTCGATCCGCTTCATTTGCGTCTTTAGACTAGAAGCTATTTGACAGGGACCTCTTAATTGCTCGTGTTTTTCAAGAGTTAAATGGGCCAAGGGGCATTGAATTCCCTTATTTTTTGCTTGTCAATGCCCAATGGATATGATTATTTGTTCTTTTTCACATCGGTAATCTGCGTGTTGATCTGAATTCATAAATTGAAAAGGTTTTTTAGCAGCCACAGGCCGGCTTTTTGTGGTGCAATTTTTTTTAAAGGAGCGAAAGTATGGCTAAAAAGATGATGACAGTAGACGGTAACACGGCTGCAGCGCACGTGGCTTATGCCTTGAGCGACGCAGCAGCCATCTATCCGATCACACCCTCTTCACCCCTTGGCGAAATCTGTGACGAATGGGCGGCCAACGGCCGCAGGAACATTTTCGATCAGCAGGTATTGATTCGCCAGATGCAGAGTGAAGCGGGTGCTGCGGCGGCGGTTCACGGCTCTCTGGCGGCCGGTGCCCTGACCAGCACCTTCACGGCTTCCCAGGGATTGCTGCTGATGATTCCCAACATGTACAAAATCAGCGGCGAGTGCCTGCCCGGCGTCTTTCACGTCACCGCCCGCGCCATCGCCGCCCATGCCCTCTCCATCTTCGGAGATCACCAGGACGTCATGGCCGTCCGCCAGACCGGTTTCGCCATGCTGGCATCCAACTCGGTTCAAGAGGCCCAGGATATCGCCCTGGTGGCCCACCTGGCCGCCATCGAAGGCAGCCTGCCGTTCGTACACTTTTTTGACGGCTTCCGCACCAGCCACGAGATTCAAAAAATCGAAACCATTGAATACGAAGATATGGCCAAACTGGTCAACCGGGAGGCATTGGCCGAATTCCGCGCCCGCGGCATCAATCCCGAGCGTCCCGAACTGCGCGGCACCGCGCAGAATCCGGATATTTACTACCAAGGGCGTGAAGCCGCCAATCCCTTGTACCTGGCCCTGCCCGATATCGTGGCCGGTTATATGAAAAAGGTCAGCGACCTCACCGGCCGCAGCATAGATCTGTTTGACTATGTGGGTGCCCCCGATGCCGAGAACGTGATTATCTCCATGGGCTCTTCCTGCGAGACCATTGAAGAGGTGGTCGACTACCTCAACGCCAAAGGCGAAAAAACGGGTTTGGTCAAGGTCCGCCTCTACCGTCCCTTCTCCGCCGAGCATCTGGTCAAAGCCATTCCGGACAGCGCCAAAATCATCTCCGTGCTGGACCGCACTAAAGAACCGGGCGCCTTGGGGGATCCGTTGTACGTGGATGTTTGCACCGCTATGATGGAGCAGGGCCGCAGCGCCAAGGTCCTTGGCGGCCGCTACGGACTTGGCTCCAAGGAGTTCAACCCCTCCATGGTCAAGGCGGTATTCGACAACATGAAAGCCGCCGCTCCCAAGAACCACTTCAACGTGGGCATCATCGACGATGTGACCAACACCTCGCTGCCCGTGGAAGAGGGATTGGACGTTTCCACTGAAGGCACCGTGGCCTGCAAGTTCTGGGGACTGGGTGCCGATGGTACCGTGGGCGCCAACAAAAGCGCCATCAAAATCATCGGCGACAATACCGAGATGTACGCCCAGGCGTACTTCTCCTACGACTCCAAAAAAAGTGGTGGTATTACCATCTCCCATCTGCGTTTCGGTAATAGCCCCATCAAGTCCACCTATCTGATCGATGCCGCCGACTACGTGGCCTGCCACAACCCGGCCTATGTCAACATCTACGACGTATTGGACGGCATCAAAGACGGCGGTACCTTCATGCTCAACAGCCCCTGGACGGCTGAAGAGATGGAAACCAGGCTGCCCGCCGCCATGCGTAAGACCATTGCCGACAAGAAGCTCAAGTTCTACACCATCGATGCGGTGAAAATCGCCGGCGAAGTGGGCTTGGGCGGACGTATCAACATGATCATGCAGACCGCCTTCTTCAAGGCCGCCAACGTGATTCCCGTGGATCAGGCCATCGACTACCTCAAAGGGCAGATCAAAAAGATGTTCGGCAAGAAGGGCGACAAGATCATTCAGATGAACTGGGATGCGGTGGATCGCACCCTGGACAACCTGATTGAGATCGATGTGCCGGCCGGATGGGCCGATGCCGCCGGCGTTTCCGCCGCAGCGGCCGAAGTGCCCCAATGGGTCACCGATGTGATGCAGCCCATCCTGAAACAAAAGGGCGACGACTTGCCGGTATCCAAGTTCAGCATGGACGGTATCTTTCCGCTGGCCACCACCCAGTATGAAAAACGGGGTGTGGCTATCAACGCGCCCGAGTGGATCATGGACAACTGCATCCAGTGCAACCAATGCTCCATGGTTTGCCCCCATGCCGCCATCCGTCCGTTCCTGATCACTGATGAAGAACTGGAAAAAGCGCCGGCCGGTTTTGAAGCCAAAAAAGCCATCGGCAAAGAGTTCAAAGACAAGGGCATGCATTTCCGCATGCAGGTGTTCTCAGAGGATTGCATGGGCTGCGGCAACTGTGCCGACATCTGCCCGGCCAAGAAACCGGCCCTGGTGATGAAGCCTTTGGCCACCCAGATCGAACAACAGAGGGTCAACCTCAAGTATGCCCAGACCCTGCCCATCCGCGAAGAGATGGCCAACCGCAAGACCGTCAAGGGCAGCCAGTTCTATCAACCGCTCCTTGAGTTCTCCGGCGCCTGTGCGGGTTGCGGCGAGACCCCTTATGCCAAGCTGATCACCCAGTTATTCGGTGAACGCATGGTCATCGGCAACGCCACCGGCTGTTCCTCCATCTGGGGCGGCAGCGCACCCTCGATTCCATACTGTGTGAACAAAGACGGCCACGGACCCTCCTGGGGCAACTCCCTGTTCGAAGATCCGGGCGAGTTTACTTACGGCATGCTCCTGGGCCAGATTCAACAGCGGTCAAAACTGGTCCAGCTGGCCGAAAAAGCCATTGCCTCCGATATCGACGCCCAAGTCAAAG
Organism: Desulfobacteraceae bacterium; assembly: GCA_050124755.1. GTDB lineage: Bacteria > Desulfobacterota > Desulfobacteria > Desulfobacterales > Desulfosarcinaceae > JARRKU01. The sequence continues at coordinate 2,913 of JASFER010000198.1, read as the reverse complement.
AGGCCCTGTCCAACTGGCTGTCCAACATGAAGGATCCCGAAGGCTCCAAAAAATACGGCGACCAGCTCAAGGAACTGCTGCCCAAGCAGAGCGGCAACGCTCTGCTGGACGAAATCAACGCCATGTCCGGTCTGTTCACCAAACGATCCTACTGGGTCTTCCTGGGTGACGGCGCGGCTTACGACATCGCCTACGGCGGCATCGACCACATCCTGGCCTCAGGCGAAGATATCAACGTCATGGTCTACGACACCGAGGTCTACTCCAACACCGGCGGCCAGAGCTCCAAAGCCACCCCCACCGGCTCCATTGCCAAGTTTGCCGCTTCCGGTAAAAAGACCGCCAAAAAGGACATGGGCGCCATGGCCATGACATACGGCTATGTTTACGTGGCCAACGTCGGTATGGGCGCCAACAAGAACCACACCCTCAAAGCCATTGTGGAGGCCGAAGCTTATGACGGCCCCTCCCTGATCATGGCATACGCACCCTGCATCAACCACGGCATCAAAAAGGGTATGGGCAAGACCCAGGAAGAGACCAAGCTGGCCGTGGATTGCGGCTACTGGCCCCTGTACCGCTTCAACCCGCAGCTGAAAGAAGAGGGCAAAAACCCCTTCCTGCTCGATTCCAAAGAGCCCAAGGACAGCCTGAAAGAGTTTCTGAGCGGCGAAGTGCGGTATGCGGCGCTGGAAAAACTCTTTCCCGAAGAGGCGGCCAAACTTCACACCCGGCTGGAAAAGGAGTTTGCCGAGCGCTATCTAATGCTTAAACAAAAAGCGGATCAGGAATTACCCCAGGTGCAAACCACTGAAGGGTCGGCCGCCGCCGGCGCCGACACCGATGTCTGCACCCTGTCCAGCACCGCCGAACACGGCGGCGAAGAACCCTGCGACGACGGGCGTGCGGGGAAGTAATTGAAGAAAAATAGCGTTAACTGAAAAAGACCGTCTTATCGCAAAATGGGGCGGTCTTTTCATTCAAGTTTTAAGTTTTAATACAACTTTCGATTTTTGAAATACCTGTCGCCGTCATATGCTCTAAAGGCGGCTATTCGACAACTGCGACGGGAAACCATGGATGCCCGGCCGGGGACGGAGACCGGGCGGGCTATGGAACATGCAGTGGTTTGCCGGCTAAGGGCGGGCTTGGGAGCCCCGCCCTACGAAAACCATCTGCATTGCTCAAATGGCTATAAAGACGTAGGGCCGGCCTCCGCGCCGGCCGGTTTTAAGCATCGCTGCGGGCAAAAGCCCCGATGACGCATTTGGCGATGCGAACCGGGTCTGATGATGGCAATAGGTGAAACCCGAAAGTTGAATTACTATTATGCGTTGTGATTATAAATAGACCCACATACATCAACACTTAAAACTTGTATGTAATTCACCAAACACCAAATAATTGATGAAATGAACAGCACACCAGCGCCAGATGCAGATATAACCAGTTGCCAACGCTGCGGTACCTGTTGCCGGAAAGGCGGACCGGGATTGCATCTTGAGGATCGGCCGCTGGTGGATTCTGGAAAGATACCGCTCAAGCATCTGCTGACCATCCGCCAGGGTGAACCGGCTTTTGATAACGTGGCCGGTCACATAGCCCCGGCGGTAACCGACATCCTTATCGTTAAAGGCATCCACGGGAACGCTTCCGATTGCGTCTTTTATGATCGCTCCCAAAAAGGTTGCACCATATATGACCACCGCCCCGTTGAGTGCCAGGCGTTGGAATGCTGGGATACCCGGGAGATCGAAAGCATTTATAACAGCCGGCGATTGACCAGGCGTCATCTCCTCTCCAAAGTTCAGGGGCTGTGGGAACTGGTGGAAGATCACCAGGATCGTTGCGATTATGCATATGTCGCCGAATTGGCCGCTAAGATAAGGCGCATCCGTCAAGTTAAAGAGGCCGCTGAGGAATTGCTTGAATTGATTCGATACGATCGGCATCTGCGGGAGCTTACCCTGGAACGCGCCAAATTGGACCCCGGGATGCTCATTTTTTTGTTTGGCCGACCGCTCTCCTTTACCATTAAGCTGTTCAAATTGCAGATGAAAGAAACAGCGCAGGGAATGGTTTTAGAGCCAACTGGGGATAAAGGCGCCCAAGTCTGCTATCGTAAGTTTAATTGCTAACCAATGAAATTATTGATATGTATTTATGGAATTCCAATCATTAACCCATACTCCTTTTATAAGAACTGATGTCATTTACAAACCTGTCTAAGCTGGGAGGAAGATCATGAAATCGAGAGTAACGGGTATTCTTATATGTTTGACTGCAGTTGTTTGTTTCGCGATTCCGGTCTGGGGCCAGGAGCCCCCCCAACCTGCACCTGCAGCTGAACCGGCACCTGCACCTGAACCGGCACCGGCACCTGAAGCTGCAACTGAACCGGTAGCTGCACCTGAACCGTCACCCGAACCTGCACCTGCAGCTGAAACGGTATCTGTTGAGTCATCCGGCATTAAAATTGAGGATGCAGCCGTGTGCCAGGAAGTGGTCGATCGCGCGCCGGTGGGCACAAGTGATGTATTTGTCAAAGAGACGGCCAGGCTGTTCTGTTTTTGCCGCGTGGTGGGAGCTGAATCCGGCACCCAGATTACGCACAATTGGTATCACAAAGGAAATTTAAAAGCATCGGTCAAACTCAACGTGCGTTCATCCAACTACCGCACATGGAGTTCCAAAGCCCTTCTGCCCGAGTGGACCGGAGAATGGATGGTGGAGATCCTTTCAGAAGATGGTTCACCCCTGGAGAGCATTATTTTCTCAGTTCAGTAGCATCCGTGACAAGGGAGCTGTGAACCGCAGAATATCGAACAAGGAGTGTTGAATGTCGAAGTGTGGAATCGCTGCGCTCTGCCGTTATGATTTTAAATGGCAGAATACCTTGCTTCGAAATTCTGC
>JASFER010000197.1:0-12145 GCA_050124755.1 Desulfobacteraceae bacterium | reverse complement strand
TCGCCGGCCAAGGCGAGGTGCTGGTGCACGGCGTCACCATGATGCCGGGCAAACCGGTGATTGTCGGCCGGATTGCCGGCAAGCCCGTATTCGGCATTCCCGGTTATCCGGTTTCGGCGATCATGGCCTATGAGCAGATGGTGCAACCCTTAATCGCGAAGTGGCTGGGCCAGCCTGATCCCCAACGCCCCCACGCCGATGTCATTCCGACGCGCAAGATTGCATCCAGACTGGGCGTTGAGGAGTTTGTGCGCGTCAAAATCGGGCGGGTGGGGGACACCGTGGTGGCCACATCGCTGCCCAGAGGGGCCGGACAAATTACCAGCATCACCGAAGCCGACGGGATCATCCGAATTCCGGCCCACATGGAGGGCATCCGCGCGGACGGCCCGGTACGGGCTGAACTGCTGCGCTCCGCCCAACACATCGCGCGCACTTTGGTGATTGTCGGCAGCCATGACAATACGCTGGACCTTTTGGCCGATGAATTGCAGGCCCAAAGCACCCATTTGAGCCTCTCTTCGAGCCACGTGGGCAGCATGGGCGGCCTGATGGCCATCAAGCGCGGCGTGTGCCATATGGCCGGCACCCACTTGCTGGACGAAAACGACGGCAGCTACAATATTTCCTATATCCGCAAGCATCTCAAGGAGATGGATGTGCGGCTGATCCACCTGGTGATGCGCGAGCAGGGATTGATGGTGCCGCCGGGCAATCCCAAAGGCATTCGTGGCCTGGAGGACCTGGCCCGTGAAGACGTGCGCCTGATGAATCGCCAGGGCGGTTCCGGCACGCGGATTTTGCTCGATTACCGCCTCAAGCAGCTGGAAATATCACCCGACCGAATCCATGGTTACCGCAATGAAGAGTTCACCCATATGGCTGTGGCCGTGGCCGTGCTGAGCAGTACCGCTGATGTGGGCTTGGGCATTTATGCCGCGGCCAAAGCCCTGGGTCTGGATTTCATTCCCGTGGTGACCGAACAATACGATTTAATCATACCGGCCGATTATTTTGATTCGGAGGCCATCCAATCGTTTTTGAATGTGATCAACAGCGCAGCTTTCAAACAGCGCGTCGATGCATTGGGCGGCTACCATACCGAACGCACCGGCGAGGTGCTGATATGACAAAAAATTATCGCTTTTTCGACCACACCGCCGATTTCGGCCTTGAAATTTTTGGAAGTGATGCAACCACCCTCTTTGAGGAAGCCGCAAAAGCCCTTTTTGATCTGATCACCGATCCGGATGCGTTACAGCAAGGCGTTGAGCGCAAGGTTGAAGTGACGGGTGAAGATTGGGCGGATTTAATGGTGAATTGGCTCAGAGAGTTGCTTTACATGTGGAACGGGGAAGGTCGATTGGTCAGCCGCGTGGCGCTCACCTCCCTCGAAGAAACCCGTTTGCGCGCCATGGTGGCCAGCGAGGATTACGATGCCGAGCGCCATGAAATCAGAAATGAAATCAAAGCGGTGACCTATCATCAGATAGCGGTTGGCCCCTATGAAGATGGGTGGCGTGCGCGCGTCGTTTTTGATATTTAAATATGGTTCATGGTTCATGGTTCTTGGTTCATGGTTCGTGGTTCTTAGTTCATGGTTCTTGGTTCATAGTTCATAGTTCATGGTTTGTTGATTGGGGCCTGTGGCTCCAGCCAATTTTACTGATATAGAATCAGCTTTAATGTGTTCGAATTTATTGACGTTATTCCCATATTGTCCTTGAATTCCCGTTCTATCGTCTTACCGTTTGTGCATAACCGACCTCTTTCGGTTAAAACCAGGAACCATGAACTATGAACGATGAACCATGAACCATGAACGATGAACTAAGAACCATGAACCAAGAACCATGAACGATGAACCATGAACCATGAACTGCGCCGAAGGCGCCGAACAAAAAACCCGGGTCCAAAGGACCCAACCGATGCTTTATCATGGAAATCAAAAGAATAGATAAATATCGTTGGCAGGTGGTGCAATCCGGCAGCATGCGGGTGCCGGGGATTGTATTCACCAGTTCAAAAATGCTGGAGCAGTTGCAGAAGGAGGAGGCGCTGAAACAGGTGGCCAATGTGGCGACGTTGCCCGGCATTGTCAAAGCTTCCATGGCCATGCCCGATATTCACTGGGGCTACGGATTTCCCATCGGCGGTGTGGCGGCTTTTGACTGGAGCGAGGGGGTGGTCTCTCCCGGCGGCGTTGGTTACGACATCAATTGCGGCGTGCGTCTGGCCGGCACCGATTTGCACCACGACGATGTCAGGGACCGGGTCAAAGATCTGGTGGATGGGCTCTACCGTCAGGTGCCGTGCGGGGTGGGCTCCACCGGATCGGTGAAGCTGTCGCCCAAGGAAGAAAAAAAGGTGTTGATCCAGGGCAGCCAATGGGCCGTTGACAATGGTTTTGGAACGGATGAGGACATCGAACACACCGAAGATTTCGGAGTACTTTCGGGGGCCGACCCTGAACTCCTCAGTGAGCGGGCCTTGACCCGGGGGCTGAAGCAATTGGGGACATTGGGCTCGGGCAACCATTTCCTGGAAGTCGGCGTGGTGGAAGAGATTTTTCACCCGGAAGCGGCAGATGCTTTTGGGTTGTTCAAAGGCCAGGTGACGGTGATGATCCACAGTGGATCCCGTGGTCTGGGTTACCAGGTGTGTGACGATTCACTGGCATTTATGGCCAGGCATGTTAAAAAACTGGGTATTGAACTGCCTGACCGCCAATTGGCCTGCGCCCTGATCCAATCCAAAGAGGGGCGGCGTTATTTACGGGCAATGGCGTGTGCGGCCAACTATGCCTACGCCAACCGTCAGATCATGTTGGACCATTGCCGCAGCGCATTTGAACGAAGCCTTCAAATCAGCCCCAAAAGCCTCAATATGAGATTGATTTACGATGTGTGTCACAATATTGCCAAAAAGGAGCGGCATCTGGTGGACGGCAATGAACGCTGGCTGTGTGTGCATCGCAAGGGGGCGACGCGGTCTTTTGGGCCCGATCAGCCGGGGTTGAGCCGGGATTATCGTCATGTGGGGCAGCCGATTCTGATTCCCGGAGACATGGGGACGGCCTCTTACGTTTTGGTGGGTACCCGGAAAGCCATGGAGGAGACCTTCGGCTCCACATGTCATGGCGCCGGCCGGGTGCTGAGCCGCAAGGCGGCTAAGAAGAAAAGCAAAGGGCGCTCCATTGGCAGAGAACTGGAAGACCGGGGCATCCTGGTGCGTTGGACGGGGCGTTGGACCATGGCCGAAGAGATGCCCGAAGCATATAAGGATGTTTCGGAGGTGGTGGATGTTGTGGATGGTGCGGGCATTTCCAAAAAAGTGGCCCGGTTGAGGCCCATCGCCGTGGTCAAGGGATAATGTATGAGGCATTGTACAATCTTAAGGCTTGTTTCTTGTCAATTCACAAGATATTAAACCCCAACCATAACTTGACATAAGGAGCCGACAGGTTGAATTGGATTGAAGCGGTGGTGCTGGGCGTTGTGCAGGGGCTGACCGAGTTTTTGCCGGTGAGCAGTTCGGGGCATTTGGTGTTGTTTCAACATCTGTTCGGATTGGTGGAACCTGAATTGTTGTTTGATATCTGTGTTCACGTCGGCACCCTTGCAGCGGTGTTGGCGGTCTTCTACAGGGACATATTGAATTTGCTGTCCACCTTGGTGCGGTTGCCGGGGCTGGCGCGAGCCGGGGGAGGCATAAGCGCCCTTTTTGTCAACCACCGGGAATTTCGGCTGATGGTGATGATTGTGCTGGGATGTGTTCCCACTGCTATTATGGGGGTTCTTTTTGCCAAGATGGCCGAGCAACTGTTCGGGACCGTTTGGCTGGTGGGGGCGGCTCTCATCGTCACCGGCACTTTCCTGTGGTTTACAAGAAACCAAAAAACCGCCGGCCGCACGATTCGCCAAATGAAGCTGAAGGATGCCCTGCTCATCGGACTGGTGCAGGGACTGGCCATTGTGCCTGGGATTTCACGATCAGGCGCCACGATATCAGCGGCCCTATATCTGGGAGTGGATCGCGAGCTGGCCGGCAAGTACTCTTTTTTGCTGGCCATTCCCGCCATCCTGGGTGCGCTGGTATTGGGCCTGGACAGCGAGGCCTTTCACACCACATTGCCGGCCGGTACCATTTTGTTGGGCAGTCTGGCCGCCGCCGTGGTGGGATATCTCGCTTTGGTGGTTTTACTTAAAATTGTCAAAAGAGGCCAGCTTCACCGGTTTGCCCCTTATTGCTGGCTGGTGGGGATCATGGCCATTGTTGTCTCCATAATTTAGAAACGGCTTCAAAACCTTCAAGGTTTTGAAGCCACTCCTAATCATTACTACTTTTAAGGAGTCTTTTATGCTGAACCCTGAAATATTTCGTCAGTACGATATCCGCGGTATTGCCGGCAAAGACATGACCGAAGCGGATGTGAAATTGCTCGGCAAAGGGATTGGTACCTATCTGGCCAGACAGGGGAACACTTATATCGCGGTCGGGCACGATTGCCGCGCGACGGCTGAAAGCTACACCAGGCAGTTGATTGCAGGGCTGACGGCCATCGGCTGCCGGGTCGTCGAAATCGGGATGTGCCCCACACCGGTGGCCTATTTTGCCATTCGGCATTTAAAAACCCAAGGGTGTGTCATGGTCACCGCCAGCCACAATCCTCCCGAGTACAACGGATTTAAGATCTGCAGCGGAGTTGATTCGGTCTATGGCGAGCAGATTCAAGAAATTCGTAAAATGATCGAAAATGAAGACTTCCAAACGGGCCAGGGAAGTGTTGAGTCCTATGAAATTCTTCCGCCGTATATCGATTATGTTTTAAGTAATATTCATCTGGAACATCCCTTGCGGGTGGGCGTAGACGGCGGAAACGGCACTGCCGGGTTGACGGCTGTACCGATTTTGAAGAACTTGGGTTGTGAACTGCATGAGCTCTACGCCGAACCGGACGGAACTTTTCCCAATCACGAGGCTGATCCCACCGTGGCTGAAAACATGGCCGACTTGATTGCATTGGTAAAAGAAAAAAACCTTGACGTGGGCATCGGCTACGACGGCGATGGCGATCGCATCGGCGTTGTGGACGCCGACGGCAGTCTTGTTTACGGAGATCAACTGATGATTCTGTTCAGCAGGGAAATACTCTCCCGCAAACCCGGCGCCACCTTCATCTCCGAGGTTAAATGCTCCCAGACCATGTATGATGATATCACCAAAAACGGCGGGGAGGCCATCATGTGGAAGACCGGCCACTCCATGATCAAACAGAAGATGAAAGAGGTCAAGGCCGAGTTGGCCGGTGAGATGAGCGGCCACATCTTCTTTTCGGATCGCTATTTTGGCTATGATGATGCCGTTTATGCCACCTGCCGGCTCCTGGAAATCCTTTCAGCCAAAGGAAAACCGGTGGGTGAACTGCTGGCCGATGTTCCCAAAACATTCAACACCCCCGAGATTCGTGTCGACTGTCCCGATAATGTCAAATTCGACGTGGTAGAGAAAGTCACTGATTACTTCCGCGAACGCGAAAAGGTCATCGATATTGACGGCGCCCGCGTACTCTTCGGCGACGGCTGGGGTCTGGTTCGCGCCTCCAACACCCAACCGGCATTGGTGCTGCGTTTTGAAGCCATGTCAGAGGAACGGTTAGGCATAATTCGGGAAACGGTGGAATCGGCCTTGGAGCGAATTAAAAGTCAGATGTAACTATAGGGTTCATGGTTCTTAGTTCATGGTTCATGGTTCTTAGTTCATGGTTCATGATTCTTAGTTCATGGTTCTTGGTTCGGGGCCTGTGGCCCCGGCCATTTTTACATTTTTGGAATTGAGGTTTTGTATTTAAGCGATTACTTTCGGTTTGAACACTGAACCAAGAACAATGAACTATGAACAAGGCCGAAGGCCATGAACCATGAACTACACCGTAGGTGTTTAACCATGAACCAAAAACCATGAACAGGGCTAAAGGCCCCGACCATGAACCATGAACTTTAATTTGGACCGAAGGTCCCAATTTGACCCGTAAGCTAAACAAAAAGATCTTCGGCACCCTTTTCTTTTCCCTGCTGGCCACCATCACAGGCGTAGGGATTGTGGTGCCGCTGCTGCCGGTCTACGCCCGCCATGAAGGGGCCGGGGGGCTTTACATCGGTCTCATATTCGGCGCCTTTTCCATATCCAGGACCTTTTTGCTGCCCTTGTTCGGGCGTCTATCCGACCGCAAGGGGCGCAAGCCCTTTATTATTACCGGATTGCTGTCCTACGCCTTGGTTTCGGTGGCGTTCATGCTCTTTACCAAGGTGTCCTACCTGATTGTCATCCGTTTCTTTCAAGGCGCGGCTTCTGCCATGATCATGCCGGTGATTCAAGCTTATGTGGGAGATATCACGCCCTCCGGCCGGGAGGGATTTGTCATGGGGCTTTTCAATATGTCCCTGTTTTTCGGTTTAAGCCTGGGACCGGTGGCCGGCGGTGTCATCAACGACCACTTCAGCCTGCAGGCCGCCTTCATTTGCATGGGCTTGTTGGCGTTAGTGGGTGCCGGCCTGAGTTACTGGCTGTTGCCGGCCACGGCCGATGAAGCGGTTCTGCGCAGGGGGCGTGCTCCGGTGGAGTGGCGCATGATTATCACGGACCGTGTCATCATCGGGCTCTCTGCATTTCGCTTGGTCTATACGGCCAGCATCGGCGTGATCTGGGGGTTCGTTCCGGTGCTTGGCGACGTCACCTTTCATCTCAACAGCTCTCAAATCGGCGTGCTGGTGATGTTGGGCGTGCTGGTCAGCGGGCTTATCCAAACACCCATGGGGCATATGGCCGACCGCTACAGCCGCAAAGCCATGGTCCTGGTGGGGGGCGCCCTGGCGGGTTCGGCCGTCCTCTCCTTTCAGTGGGCCAACACCTACACGGACCTGTTGGCCGCAAGTATTGTTTTCGGACTGGGCGGCGGCATCGCCATGCCGGCCTTGATGGCCGTAGCGGTTTTAAAGGGTCATCAAACCGATGCCATGGGGTCGGTGATGGCGGTATTGACGGTGGCCCATAGCCTTGGCATGCTGATCGGGGCAGTACTGGCCGGCTTGATGATGGATTGGTTTCAACTGAGAGACGCTTTCAGTATGGGATTTTGGTTCATGCTGGCCGGATTGGGGGCTTTTTGCATTTGTGTGCTGGGAGCCCCCATTGATGCCCGGCGGGAAAGGCCGGGAAAGATAGTTTAGAGTTTAAAGCGTAAAGTTTAAAGCTAACGCGATTTGTCGTACATTTTGACAAAATTCAAAAGCTTTTCAGCCTGATTTTGCATATACTCGATCCAGAAGGCCAAGACATCCAGGCCTTCCGCCGTGATTTGGTAAACCCTTTTGGCCGGACCGGTCCCTTCGGTTTTCCATTCCGATGAAACCAACCCGTTTTCTTCGAGTTCCCTTAGATGCCGGTAGACCATTCCGGGTGGTGCCGGCCCTTCGATAAAGCCGAACCTCGAAATTTCTTGTATGAGCTCATAACCATATGAGGATTTGCTTTTCAAGGCCAGCAATATGGATGGCTGCATATAGCGTTCGGCTTTTTTTGAACCGGGATGGCGGGGTGGTCTTGATTTTCTTGACATAGATCCTTTAAGGATATATTAATCTAAAGTGTATATAATTATTTCGTACATATCATCAAGGAGGTTGTCATGGCAACAAAAATATTTGTCCGTGAGCGGCGGAAAATCGAAAAAGGTGAGAAAAAACCGAGGTTTCGCATTGTCGGTGTCAGCGGTTCCGATGTCAAGGTTTATGTGAAGCACGTCCGCAAAAAGGAACTGGATCAAATCAATGCTGAAACCGGAGCTGAAATTATCTATCTGCAAGCCGGAAAAGGCCAAAAAACAGGCGGCGGTCAGCAAGCCTGAGATATTTTACAAAAAGAGGAATAAATAGTCGAACTTGGGTATACAGCTGCCGCGGCACCCCTGTGTCGAAGATCACCCAAACGGCTCCTATTCTTTATAAATGATGGTTCCGGTATGCTTCCCTTCAAGGGCATCCAGTATGTGCTCAGGATGCCTTAATGCGTCTATAATCTGAAGTTCCTTCAGGCACTTGGCCCGTTGCAACAGCGTGAGGATAGGGCGTTCGATGATTAAATCGTCCAAGTCCGACGCAATCAGTTCCCGAGTTGAAATGCGCTCGAAAAAACGAAGGTTTTCACGTTCGGATTCAGGGACTTTTTTTGGATCTTTCTCGAACAATCCCTTTTCATCCTTAAGGAAAATCAAAGAACGCGCACCAATATTTTCAGCCAACAGAAAAGCGCCGCAATCGGTTCGGTGCGGCGGAATGGAACCGTGCTCCGCCGGGTGCTCAAAAAAGCCGTATGGCGGAATACCGTATGTGATGGGCATATAGCCCAACCGGCAAAACATGGTCAATTGTTCCAGGTTGTCACCGTGTCCGATTTTGACCCCCCCGTGCTTTGCCAATAAAACCGAAAGCATTTCCGCATTCTGCCACGAAACCTTATCGCCCAACTTGGACAGCACACCGGTGGGCATGCCCAAATCGACTCCGATATTGTACACATGCCTCGCCCGCGTGCCCCCTCCGGTCATCAACAATATCTTGTGTTTGTCCTTGGCTTTGATCAAAACCTCCAGAATGGGGAGCAGGGCTTTACCGCCCCGGTCCATGATGCTTTGCCCACCGATTTTGATGACGTTGATATCAGGATGCATGCGGAAATATTGCTTGGATTCGGTCTGCTTGAGAAGTTCCTTGCTGACCAATGATTCCCCCATCAATTGAGAGTCGATATGCAGCCTTCCCTTATCCGGTTCCTCTTTTATTAATTTGCCCATTTTTGCCCACCCTGTCGTATAGATTTAAATTCTAATGCTAACCATACCGAAAAAGATACGCCTAAATTTATATGATGAATCGAATAAGGTCAAAAAATTATTGAATTTCCAATTCAGGCTGCACTTGCGACCTTACGGCCGGCGGTACCCGGGCTCTCACTATCCGGTATAAACCTGTCGTTCAATTCCATTTGATGTCATTTATCGTCATCATGGGTTGGAATGACACGCAAACAATACGATTTCTTCCAATTATGAACAACGGCATTGACAGGGTGGCCTTCAATTTCTAAAAGCAGGCATTTTAATGAGTGGCTTATGAAGAGGTATCATGAGAGTATATGTTGGATTCGATGACACTGATGTGGCCGGTGCAGACCGCGGCACCGGCAAACTGGCCCGCTGGTTCGAAGACAAATTACCTCGGGGGGTGCGCCTGTGGGGCGCCGTGCGCCAGCAGCTTCCGATCATAGAAGGTATCCCCTATACCTCCAAAAACAGTTCCGCCTGTCTGATGATTGATATGGACGAACCGGATCGCATGAACGAAATTATCGATTTGGCCGCTGACCATATCCAGGAGCATTTCATGGAAGGCAGCGATCCGGGCTTGTGTGTGGTGCCTGAAGGCAGCCGGGCGGTGGACGACTTAAAGGCCTTCGGTCGGGTGGCCTGCAATCGTATCGTGAGTCAAAAAGAGGCCATGCGGACGGTCAACGGGGAGCATCTGTCCGGACACGGCGGCACTGATGACGGCATCATCGGCGCTGCGGCAGGGGTCGGCCTGACCTTGGGCGGCTGGAGCGGTCGCTTCATCGAGTTTAACGATTTGCGGCGTTTTGGCACCGAAACCACTGTGGGAGCACTTGAAGCCCACGGGATTCAAGTGCTTTCCATCGACCGCAATGCCTTGGTCCCCGGCTTTGATGATGTGGTCGACACCCGCAACTGGCTGCGGCCCCGGTTATGGGCTTTCAAACCAGTCCTGCCGGTTCGGGCTATGGGCGCGGGGCACTGGCAATCAGTTGGGAGCAGAAATAAGCGGAACACGCCACGGCATCAATAGCAGTCAAAAACACGTTCGTGTTTTCATCGTCTTGAGTTGTCATCCCGCCTCAGGCGGGACATATCACCCGGTTTGAAAACAACCAATCAATTCTTTACGTTAAGTCCCTTTTTCCTATAGTATTACAACAGATTGTGGCGTATACTTCTATGCTGATTTTGAAATTGCTTTTGCCGTCATTTGCCATAAAGGCGGCCATTAAACAACTGCGACGGGAAACCATTGATGCCCGGATAGGGACGGAGGCAGGCCCTGCTCTTGAACATAATTTTAGCAGCAGTGGTTTGCCGGCTAAGGGCGGGTACAGAGCCCCGCCCTACGAAAATCATCTGCACCGCTGAGATGCCGATAAAAACGTAGGGCCGGCCTCCGCGCCGGCCGGTTGTAAGCATCGACTTGGGGCAAAGCCCCGATGACGCATTGAGCTATCCGCACCGGGTCTTATGATGGCAATATGTGAATCCGCAAAAAATAGAATAATCGGAGCCCTAAGACATTGAAAATGAGATTCAACCGGCTTGAACTGGCCGGGTCCATGGGAGACCTGGGAACCTTGTTGCCTCTGGCCATCGGCATGATCCTTGTCAATGGTCTCACACCCACAGGCATTTTTTTTACTGTGGGAATCTTTTACATTTTTTCCGGTTTGTATTTCCGTGTCACCACCGCCGTCCAACCCATGAAAGTCATCAGCGCATATGCGGTGGCAACGGCTCTGAGCGCTCAGCAGATCATGGCGGCCACCCTGTTAATGGCTGTTATTTTGATCATCGTCGGATTCAGCGGGGCCATCTCTTGGATCAGCAAACATACGCCCAAGCCGGTCATTCGCGGGGTGCAGTTGTCCACCGGTCTCCTTTTGATGGCCCAGGGAATCAAATGCATGGTGGGAACGAGCACACTGCAAAAGCTCAATCATATGGCGGAACCTTATCTGGCCTGGCAACACATTGGACCATTGCCCATCGGCATTCCCATGGGTATCGTAGGGGTGGTGTTGACGCTGCTGCTGCTGGATAACCGCAGACTGCCGGCAGGTCTGGTGGTCATCGGATTCGGGCTGATGATGGGATTATGTTTAGGTGCTTTTAAGTCGTTGGACGGTTTTGGTTTGAAGGTGACAATTCCCGGTTTACTTCCGCTCGGATTACCGGCGACAGTTGATTTCACATTTGCCTTCCTTGCGCTGGTGCTGCCCCAAATTCCCATGACCATCGGCAATGCCGTATTGGCCAATGCGGATTTATCCAACCAGTATTTTGGAGATGCCGCCCGAAAGGTGACGGGGCGCTCCCTGTGTATCAGCATGGCGTTTGCCAACCTGCTTGCCTTTGTCTTCGGCGGGATGCCCATGTGCCATGGGGCGGGGGGACTGGCCGCCCACTATCGATTCGGCGCCCGAACCGCGGGCTCCAATTTGATGATCGGCAGCGCCATGGTGGCCGCCGTCATTCTTTTCGGAGGCCGGCTGCTATCCCTGTTCCACCTTATTCCCATCGCTGTATTGGGTGTGCTGCTCTTTTTTGCCGGAGGGCAGCTGGCTTTGACCATCACGGACATGCAAAAACGGTCGGAGATGTTTATCGCGCTGAGTATGGTGGGCATCGCCCTTGCCACCAACCTGGCAGTGGGCTTTTTAGCCGGTTTGTTTTTGGCTTTTGTGCTGCGGTGGCGGCGTCTCAACCCTTAACCTCCTTTTTGTCCAATATTTCTCTCAGCTTTTTAGCCAAATCCTGGTAGAGAATGGGCTTTGTCAATATGGCGTCGAACGCTTTGAATTGATCATCCTGACTGTCTCGGTCAAAAGCCATTCCGGTGGTGAGGATGATGGGAACATCTTCTCTCAGCTGTTTTATTTTTAAGGCCAATTGAGTGCCCGTGAGTTTGGGCATGGTGAGATCGGCGATGACGATATCAAAGCGCTCAGGCGCCTGGCCAAAAAGCTCGATGGCCGTTTTACCCCCGTCGGCCGTTTCCACCTCGTAGCCCAAAGAGTTCAGCATATTCGTCATGATTTCGAGGATAAACAGCTCGTCATCGGCCACCAGCACCCGCTCACTGCCCCGCGGGAGCGGCATTTCCTCCGGCGCGGCAATGGCCTGCGTATCCTCAACGCGCGGCAAAAAGACTTGAAAGGCGGTTCCCTCACCCCTGCGACTGGCCACAGTGACGGCACCTCCGGCCTTTTTAACAATGCCGTGCACCACGGAAAGCCCCAATCCCGTTCC
>JASFER010000196.1:0-12145 GCA_050124755.1 Desulfobacteraceae bacterium | reverse complement strand
TCATCAAAATGGTATGGGTCGAACCCGGTTTCGGGAATCGATGAAATTTCCATCTCATCAATATACCTGACGACCATGTCATTTGCTCTGCGCACATTGTCCAGTGTCAGAAATATTCTCGATGTATCGTCAAGCTTCTTTTTGTTAATATCACCAACTTTTTTGACAATCTTTTTAAAGCTGATCCGCGTTGTGCGCTCGATGAGAGCGGCATAAAAATAAATCGGTTCAGGTTTTTTGGCCCGATAATGGAAATCGAAAGGAACAAACGCATCCAAAAAGTGCGTTGCTGTGTCAATGCTGTTAAAAACATCCAGAAGGGATATCTTTTTCCTGGGAAACAGCTTGGTGAAGCGTTCAACATGATCTGTTTCGGGCAGGGGCGTTTCAAGCTCGAATCCGCGTTGCCGATCGATGGATACAAGGGTTTGGACACCATTGATGTCCTTATAGATGCTCTCGTGATTGCCCTGCCCGGTTTTTGTGTTTTTACTGGCGTGCCACTGATCAATGACCTTTCCCGCCCACTCAAGCTTTTCAAGAGGCACCTTGGCAAATATGGCTTTTCGAAGATTGCCATCGCCGACATCCGCATCAGCGATGACCTCATAAGCCTTTATCGCAAGTTCATAAGCTTGCCGAACATCGTCGGGGTATTCATCGCGAAAAAGTTCAAAATCTTCTTTTAATATTTCCAGATAATCTGAAAAGACCTTATGCATCTCCTCTTGGGTGACCTCTTGCATACGATAACCTCATCAATTGGCCTGTCAGCAATTCACTCTTTTGGGTCTTTCTAGCAGGGTCGAGAACTGGCATCAAGGTCTGCTGTGCGTCCGCTATTGGTCCACCCTGCTCTTCAAGTCAGTACCAGGCTTAAAATACGGTAGTTTTTTGGGCCTTACGGTCACTTGCGCTCCGGTTTTGGGATTGCGGCCAGCGTAGCTTTTGTACTCTTTTGTGTGAAATATGCACAGTCCCCGAATCTCCACGCGACATCCCCTGGCCAGGGCGTCGGCCATGGCGTCGAAAAACATTTCAACGACCTTTTGCGCCTCGGCCTTGGTCAGACCGCTGCTCTCTTTGAGCGATTGGATCAATTCAAGTTTGTTCATAAGCACCCTGAAATTGGAGATCACAATTTGTGATTTCAAGATTATAGCCCAATGAATTATCTTTCATTATCAACAAATCCAATAACCTTTACAGACTCATCTTCTGCTAAAAGCTTGTCAAGCGCCTCGAATACGATCTGAAACCGCTCCTCGGTCTGACTTCGCAAGGCTTCGATCTCACGCTTGAGTTCTGCATGCTCCACGGCAATATGGCGAAGCTGGACAAAAGCGCGCATGATCTGGATGTTCACCTCGATGGCCCGGTCGCTGTTTAAAATTCCGGACAACATGGCAAGTCCCTGTTCGGCAAAGGCCATGGGTTTATAGCGGGAACCGCCCCATCTTGAGGTCACAATTTGTGACCTCAAGTCTTTAAACTATTGATATGACAACTCAAACATAAAATCTGACGGGAATCTTTTTATGTGCCGTCGAACGGCCTGCTTAAGCACCTTGGTTTGTCCTTCGTAAAGCTCAGCCAAATCTCTATCCAGCATGACCTTCACGCTTCGAACGGTGTAAATTCGCTGCGCAACATCATCTATAGCAACAAGTTGATTCACTACTTATCATCCCTTCCATAAAGCAACAGGTGAAAGCCACTCAACTCATTATTCCACAATCTCAAGGGTAAACCGCCGCCGGTGTTTCGCGGACAAAGATTGCAAAACGTTGCGCATCGCGTTTGCCGTTCGCCCCTGCTTGCCGATGACTTTGCCTAAATCGCCCTTGGCCACCTTCAGTTCAAACACGGTTGCCTGCGCACCTTCAACGGTATTGACCGTAACTTGCTTTGGATCATCAACCAGCGTCTGCGCTGTAAAACGAATCCATTCCTTAACGTGCATATGCCCAAAATCCTTTCTATTTGATGAATCTATCGGTTTATGGGTGTTAATGAATGGATGGGTGTTGGGACTTACTGACAAATATTCAGGTAAAATGCAACGGTCAAATAGTATCAAACCTTATAATCCATGGGCTTGAAATTAAAATACTCTTCTATGATATGGCGAATGGCTTCGGACCTGTCGGTGCCTCGCTTGGCCTTAAGTTTATCGATTTGGACGATCGGATGTGAATACCTGTGATTCCAATCCGAGTTTGTTTTTCAAGGTTAGAAGGTGCTCGATTTCGCCCCTATCGACGGTGGCATCGAATTCATTTTCCATATATGCGTGGGCACGAGCGGGATCAAAAACTGTCGAGGATTTGGCGTTTTTTGTCGGTGTACTCCTGTTCTGTGATCAAGTCCTTGTCTCTCAAATTTTTCAAGATCTGAAGCTTTTCTTCAATGCTTTTTTCATGGGGCTTGATGGCGGCCTTGGGTGATTTTTCCACAGGGGTGCTTCCCGATCCCTTTGCTGCCGGCGCTGGCGCGGGCGGCACCGGTTCGGCTGGGATCAGGTCGAGGGTAACCCAGTCGTTGCGCCCATCCACAAAGGTTACCCCCTCTGTGCCGATGATCCTTCCCTTGAGCGATGCCGCCCGCTTTCGGGACCCCATGGGGGGCACCGGCCTGTCCGCATCACGAAATTCGCTGAAAAACAGATCGATCCGGCCGAAAATGAGGTTCAAGCGTCCCTCCTCCACAAAGACACGCGCGGCGCTGGCGTTCCGATGCCCTGAGAAAAAAGTTCCAATGTGGCGAAAACTGACCAGGTGCAGTTCCTGGTCCGAATCGATTCTGCGCAGCGCCTTGGCCAGTCGTTCGGCCGACTCTTCGCGGTTTTTTTCCGGAAACAGGTCGATGATCTCGCCCGTCTCTCCGGAGCGCGCCCGCACCCGCGACAACACCGCAGAAAGCTGATCGGCCTCCAGAGTGATGGGATGGCTGTTCCGGTTTCCCGGTTCGGCCTCGGTGCTGTACAGCGCGATGCGTGCGGATTCGTGGAGCAGCCGGGCGTGGGAGTCAGACGAGACCGCAAACAGCACGACTACCGGAAGACCGAGGAGAAGAAGTCGTTTCAACATCATATCAAACCTCACAGTAATATGGAGGGGGGAGGTCGGGCGGAGATCACCACCCGACCCAGTCATCCCCCAACCCCGCAGCTCGGACGCTCGCAGTTTAGAAGAACAGAATCGCGCCCAGGGTGTAGTTTTGCGCCTCGTCGGTGCCCACGCCTTCCAGCTCGCTCTCCTGGTCCGAGTATTCCACGAGCAGGGTGAGCGCCGGGGTGAGGTTGTAGTAGACACCCAAGGTCAGTTTCTCGTTTTCGACCTCGACCACTTCCTCTTGCTCGCTTGATGACCAGTTGATCCCGAGGCGTGCTTTGCCGATGGTGTAAGTGGCTTGCAGCATGTAGCCGTCGACCTCCTCGGGATCGCCCGTTCCGGCGTCAAATCCCGGGAAGACCAATCCCCCGATGGCCAGGCTGCTCATCCCTTCCGCGCCGAAGTAGTATCCGACCAGACCGATGTCCGCGATGCTGACTTTTACAAAGACGTCATAGCCTTTGATGTTCTCATCCGTCCCCGCATCGGTATAAACGCCCTGGGTCAGGTATGTGGCGGAGACCGAACCCTTCACGGCCCCTTCCCAGCTGTAACCGGCTTTAGCGTGAAAACCGGGCTGGTCGGCGCTGCGCGCGCCGTTCCCGTCAAAACCCTGAAAGATGCCGAGGGTCCCCTGGAAACCGCTCCAATTCGGTGTTGAGTAGTTCATCTGCGCCAATCGATCGGTGTAAACGTAGCCGTAACCGAGACCGCCCAGGGAGGTGTGACCGGGGTTCGATACAACGAACGGCGCACCAACGCCCAACAGGCTCATGTCGTTGAGGATGGCATCGAGTGCGAACAATCCGAAATCGCGGCCCAGCTTGAACGATCCCAGTTCCTTCTTGCCGAAGGTCATGTACACCTGGCGGGCGTCCACGGTGGAGAATTGCAGGGCGTCCGCACCGCCAACCTCATCGCGATTGGTCCCTCGGGATTCTATCCCGTAGTAGACATTGACATTGGCGCTGATATCCCACCCGTCCTGGTTGGTGGAGGCCGAGAAATTCAGCGAGGCGGGGAGCAAACCGTTCTGCACCGAGCCATAGTCGGTAGTATCGCCATCCTCGTCAACACACCCGGCACAACCAAGTCCGGTCAACGTATTGCCGCCCGCGCCCAGATCGCCGTCATCGCACATGGTGTAAACGTAGAAGGCATTGATGTTCCCGCCCATGGATATCTTCCAGTCACCGGCATCCCACGATGCGGCGACAGCATCTGTGGGCAAACCCGACAATGCCGCTGTTAACATTATACAAATTGCCAAACCCGAAAACAGGGTCAATTTGAGACTGACATGTTTTTTCATTTTTCCCTCCTGTGTCGTTCGCTGGATTGGAATTCCAATCACATGAGATCACGTTTTAGCGTTTCATTATGTGCGGAACTATCGCATCAAAACAATTAACGAACTGTTTTTTAACGGCATCCTCCTTTCCAAAATCGGGTCTCGGAAGGAGGATATCCGTTGACAGAAGGGAACCGGATATTATAATCAAACAATGATGACCGCCTTTCGAGACGGATTATCAACCCCTTGCTCCTGCCGGAAAGTTTCCCGACCGCCCGGCAGGAGCTACCTTGCCTACCAAAACCTCTAACCGATTATCTCCCCCCCTTCTTCCGGATAGTTTTTCGTTATACGATTGTTAATATTGATTTTATCAATCATTAGGGCGGGCACCGACAATGCCGTCGGAAAAGACCCTTTTAATGGACATGGCTTGGTGAAATGAACAAAATTGTGCGGGACGGCAAGGGCGCAGGAACAGAATTTGAACATGCAACGGCTTCTGTTCGCAAACTTCGATTTTGCGATCCAGAACAAGGCAATTGTATTCTGTCGAGTCACAAAAAGGCGCCTTTTTTGTGGAATTGCGCGAACCGGCTATTTTTCTGTCAGGTACAAGCGCGATATTCAGTACCGATGCATTTTTTTGCAGGAAAGATGAAAAGGCCTCCTTGTTTCGTGTGATTTGCTCACATGCTTGGAGCCGGTCTTTTGATCAGCCAAATCACCGGGCCACCTCGAAGCGAACATGAAACGGGATTCTGTGTATCGCCATATCAGCCAACTTTCCACATTTGCGATGCTCTACCATCCACATGCAGGTATGATACAGCCAGCGGTAATATAAGTCCGGCATGACTTGCACCATCCTGAGTCGAAATACTCGAAGATCAGCCCAATAGTAGATCGCCGTGAACCTTTCACGCTGCGCCATTTTTCGAATCACCAGCAGCACGGCTTTCTTCAAACGATTGTTCATCTTTTCTGCCCCCTGGGAACCTCCAAAAACATCAATTGCGGATAATTACGCAAAATATATGCCACGACACAGCCCATCATCGGTACAAATCGTATTTACCCGCAGGTTCACTCCGCAGCCTGCTCGATACAACAATAACTTACTGCAATCGTATTAAATCGGCGCAATGATCAATCAGCACAACGGAAATAATGATACACAAAGGGGAGCGGTTTTACGACTGATCGGCAGCATGTCAGCCCAATTCAATCAGGAGAAAAGTCCCCTTGCACCCGTGCAATTGGGGTTATCGGCGTCTCAAACTCTTTTAAATCAAAAGAAATCAACAGAAATGAAACCAAAGTGGGGCCGGACGGGGCAAAAGGTATCGCACCTGCTACCCTAATTCAACGGCTTCAGCCTGGATGAGATACCACACAAAAGAGAGCGCGCGTTTCAGTTCCGTCTTGTCGACTTTTTTCAACACGGCCTTTAGGGTTCTGCGCCCGTCAATACGATGCAGCAAGGCAATTTCCCGATGGCCGACCATCACCGGCGGCTGTCGGCCGTCACCGGGGAGCATTAAAAAACGACTTTCGGTTGCGGGTGACAGCGCCTGCCGGCTCTGTGCCTCGCCGGCTTCCATGGAGAGGCGATGAAGCGGAAATCGGGAGCGCTGAATGCCATAGGGCAGCACCATGCGGGGCATCTGTCTTTTGAGTTTTTTAGCGGCCGCCGGCGAACCGTCCATGCCCAAAAGGCGGTAAATCCGGATCAGTGACGCCTTTTCATCCCGGCGCAAACGTTTGAGGATATCCGGGCCCAGGGTGTAATAAAGAAATCCGTGGTTGGTGGAGAGTCCTCCCACGTAGGGGTATTCATCGATGGCATAGATCTCTTCCAGGTGGTTCAGGCGCGCATACAACCGGTTGACGCTCTGCGGCGACATGCGGGTGTCCGACCACCAGACCGGCTCCGGCGTGTTGAGCGGATTGCGCTCATAGCTGATGGCGGTCACTCCGTAGGCATCCGGATGGCGGTGCATTCTGGAGCCGGGCAAGACCATCAGCAGGCCCATGACATAGTAGGAGATGTGGTCCGCCTGCCCTTCCAGAAAGCGCACGGTCTCTTCTCCATCGGCCTCGCTTTCCCCGGGCATGCCGAAAATCCCCATGGCCTGGGTGGCCACACCGGCCTTATAGAGATGTTGCATCACTTCCGCGACGATCTCCACCTGCTTGCCCTTGTCCATGGCATTCAAGGTTTTCTGGCATCCGCTTTCGAATCCGATGGCCACGCTGTTGAGGCCGGCGTCGGCCATCAGCCTGCAGGTTTGGGCGTCGAAGTGCTTCTCGGCCCGCAAGTCGGTGTTCCAGATAAAGGCCCGGCCGCCGGCCAGCATCGCCCGGCTGAGCTTTTTCAGATAGGCCGGATCGATGACATCATTGCTGAAGTTAAAATGACGACTGCCGTACCGGTCGGCCAGATCGGCCATTTCGGCAATGGCTTTGTCCACCGGTACGGTCTGATAGCGGCGCATGCGGTAATCCCCATACCGATTTTGGCAGAACACGCATCGTCCCCAGTAACAGCCCCGGCTGATGCAATAGGGAATGATGGTCTGGGGCGTCAGATAGGCCTGCAGGTCGAGGTCGGAAAAATCGGGCGGCGGTTGCTTGGCAATATCGGTGTAGTGGAGATGATCAAAACGGATCAATTGACGGGTGCCCCCGTCCCGGTAAATCAAATTGGCCAGACCCGCCGGCGACTCCTTGGCCAACACCCGTTCCAGCAGATCGGTGAAGGCCTGCTCGCCTTCACCGCAGATGATGGCGTCGGCGCAGCCCAACAACTGATCCACCTGCGGGTCATCGGCCGTCACGACCCACTGGGAGAGATAGGCCCCGCCGAGAACGACATGGATGTCGGGAAAACGCTCTTTGATCATGCGGCCCAGCACCAGTGCCTGAACCGACTGATTGGCGAACACCATGGATATGCCCACCAGGGCCGGACGGTGCTCGGCGATCATGGGAAAAAGAACCTGTTCATAATAAGGAATATAGGGATTAACAGCCGGGTCCAGATGAGCCAGGATATGGTCCATGGTTTTCAGCGTTGTTGCCGTGGGATAGGCTGCGGCCGTGAGCTCCGTGGGGCTGTGCAGGGCGCTGAGCAACCCGAAGAAGGCGTTTAATCCGAAGCGGGCCCGCTTGTAGCGTCGGTAATCGAAAAAGGCGTCCGGCTGCCGGAACAACTGAAAGCTGTTGGCATACCAATCCGGCTGTTTACGGGTTGACAAAGCCCCCAGCAACAAGCCGTAACGCCGCTGCTGTCCGGCATCCAGCGTGGGCGAGGCTTCCAACCGATGGCATTGCCGCCGGGCACGGTCGAGCATCCCGGACACACGCTCCGGATGGGATAGATAATACAGGGCTTCAATGCCCAGATCCTTGACCTGGACGCCGTACCCTTGCCGGGCGGCATAAGATTTCAAATAGCTCAGGGCCGGATAGGGGCCGGTCACATCGCCGGGGGGCGGCTGAAGCAAAAGGGCTTGACAGGGACGGTCAGGTTTCATTTTCACTTCCCAGCAGAGAGCAATGCCGCCAAGGGCGATCTGCGCAGCACGGATCGTTCCACCACGCGGTAGGAGGGCCGGTTTAACCTTCTGTAGCTTTCAGAGTGGCTGAAGACCGGTATTTGCCCGATTCTGCGCATCAATTCCCGCACCTCCAGTAAAAAGGTCTCCACCCTGGCAGGCGCAAAGGCAAAGACGCGCCCGGCCAGGGCGATTTCACCGGACTGGTTGAGCATCCTGAACAGCTCCAGGGTTTCAAAAAAACGCGTGTTGCTGCCCCGGGTGACCTGGGCCGATTCAATACAGACCCGGGCCAGGCCGTCAACGGCCCCGGCCACATCATCACCATATAAACGCTTCAAGGGACGCAAATGAATCCTGAGCATCTTTCCATCGGCGGACACGGATTCGACCGCCGGTTCGCCCACATGATCCTCGGCAGCGCCGCCCATGGTCTCCTGGTACAGCCGCTGTTTGAAACCCTCGGGATGGTCAATGGTATGCCCCACCCCGAATTCGCCTTGATGCAGGCACTTGTAAATATCCATCAGACGGTGGGCGACGGGTGTCAGCGGGGCTTGGGAACGGGGTGCGCCGCCCATTAAGCTATGGTGCTGGATTTCGTGCAGCATGAACTGTTGAATGAGCATCTGCCGAAGATTGTCCCGGTAGGCCGGATCAGCTTTCATCATGTACGCCCCATTTATCGATGAATGCCTGCAATTTGCCCATTGTCTGCGGGTCCTGCGCCCGGAAAGGATCCTCCAGACGGATCCCCATGCTGTTCACCTCGGATCTGACCCGGTGAAAACTGTGCCGCGCTCTGGAATCATCCAGGTGCGCCCGGATGCGGATGCGTTCCCAGTCCTCAACCTTGACATCCACCTGTTTTTCAAATGTCTTTTGCACAACCAAACCCCGCAACCTTGCCCGGGTGTTTTGGGGCGGTTCCCTCCGGGCCGCTTCAATGCTCCTTTCAGGGATCACGCGGTCAACCAGGTCCAGTGCCAGGCAGCGTTCATACAGGCCTGTGGCCGGATCCAGGTCATGGTATTTGAGATCCAGCTTTTTCAACTGTTTTTCATCTGCGCCTTTGGAGCGGCTGCGGTGTAGCAGCCACAGTTTCAGAATCCAGTCGATTTTGCGCCGGAGTTCCGCACCGTCCCTCTCCACGGTCATATCCGACTGGCGGATTTTTAATTCCTGCAAACCGCTCAATATGTGCTCCCAGTTCTGCAGCCACTGCGCTTCTTCCACGCCGGGTGTGTGGGCGGCGTAATATCGAAGCGCCTTTTCCAGGCACATGGATTGAATTTCCAGGGCCGTATAGTCGGAGCAGCGCCCCTGGTGTCGAACGCCGATTTTGGCCTGCAGGTCGCGGGATACCGCCTTGAGCGCCTTGGCCGGTGAAAGCAGTTCGAAATCAGCGTCAAGCACGCCGGCTTCCAGCAGGCGCAACATCAGCACCATGGTCCCGATTTTCAAGCCAATGGTGTACTGGGCCATGTTGCTGTCGCCCACAATCAAATGCAGGCGGCGATTCTGGTCCATACGGCTGATTTCACGTTTGCGGATGTTGATAATCCCGCGCACCTCGGAAGTCCGATCGCTGAAAGTGCAGTCGAAAAAGTCGGCCCGCTGGCTGATTTGATATCCGGAAGCGCCGTCGCGGGGGAATGTCATCGCTTTGCCCGCGCCCGTATAAATCTGACGCGTCACTAAAAAGGGAAGCAGGTGGGCGATATCGTTCAGGGCCTGGGGCGTGACCAGGTAGTTTTCATGTCCGCCGTATGTATGGCCGTAAAAGTCGACGTTGTTTTTGTATAAATGCAGCCGGGCGGTTCCGTCCCGGGCGTACCCCTCTTTGGCGTTCATTGTTTCCGCCAGTTCTCGCACAAGTCGATCGCCGGCGATTTCGTAAGCCACCAGATCCGCGACACTGCGGCACTCCGGGGTGGCGTATTCCGGGTGTCCGCCCCGATCCACATACAACCGGCCGCCGTTTCCCAAAAATTCTCCGGCCATGGGGATGCCCAGCGTTCCGGCACCGGCCATCAGGCGCGTTGCGATTTGCTTCTGATAGTCGTCCGGATTTTCGGCACACTGCTGTTTCGGGATGCGTCGACCCGTCCCATGGACCACCGGCGCATACTCGCATTCGGTGCCGAAGATCCGCTGATGCAATCTTACTCCCCTTCGACCTGCTTGAATTGATCCAGAAAATCTTCTCCGGCCTCTTCCAGCACCCCTTCGATGTAACTATCCAACTCCTCGAGCTTCTTCCGCTTTTCTTTGGAAAGTTTTTCCGGCTGCTCCTGCTGGCCGTCCTTTTTCTTATCCTTCTTCTTTTTGGGTTTCTTGATTTGCCGCGTATCAGGCATGGTTTCTCCTTTAAATCATCCGGACGCCTCTTCCAGCCGCGAGATCAACTCGGTGGAATCCTTGGCCTCCGAAAAAAGAGTTTCACACTGCTCCCGGGTTCCTTTAAGCGGATTCAGCAGCGGCACCATGCGGTGCACGTCACCGTGATCAAATCCCACCACCTCCCAGTTGAGCAGAAACACTTCACGGGCGTACTTTTGAATGCAACGGCTGCGAAACCAGGCCCGGGTGTCATCCGGTGCGTGGTCCACAAAATAGCCGATTTCCTTTTCCTCCAATACGCTTGTCGTCATGTTGTCTGCCTGCAGCTTGTAAAAAAGCCCGTCCAGGTTATCCACACGATGGTACTGCAAATCAAGCACCGGCAGCAGCGGATGGTCCCAGGAGCAATCGCGTGACCTTTTATATCGGTTGAACAGCCATAATTTGAGAACCCAGTCCAGCTTTGGAACCAGATCGCCGGGATCATCCTCAATCTCAAAGTCGCGGGATAATTCCAGCTGGTCCAGGCCCTCCAGGACCTCCGCCCAGCAAGCCAGGATCTGCTCGTAATGCGCAATGGCAGCTGCGTCGGCGGAGTGTTTGAATGCCTCGGCCTTTTCCAGAAACAGGCGCTGGACTTGAACGGCGGTCAGTCTGCGTCCGCTCGCCAGCTCAAAGGGGGTGTCATAATCAAGGGAAATCCGCCGAAGGGCGTTTAAAGGCTCCTTGAGTGTCCAATCGTCGTCAATGAATCCCGCTTCCATCATTTGTAAAACGATTTGGGTGGTTCCCAATTTCAAAAAACCGGCCACCTCGCACATGTTGGCATCGCCCAAAATCAGATGGAGCCGCCGAAACCGTCGGGCGTCCGCATGGTGCTCCGCACGGGTGTTGATGATGGGACGTGCATACATGGTCTCCAGACCGTAGAGATTTTCGATGAAATCGGCCCGTTGTGATAATTGGTAGCATGCATTGCGTGAATGGGTCGCTTCGCTGCCCACCTTACCGGCGCCGGCGAACACCTGGCGGGTGACCAGGAAAGGGATCAACACCTTGTCCGCCAGGCGGGACGCCTGGGCCACATGATGCTCATGGGCTTGGGCATCCATCAGATAGTTTTCATGGCAGCCGTAACTATGGCCTTTGTAATCACTGTTGTTTTTATAGAGCAGAATGCCGATCTCCGGGCAAAGCGACTTAAATTCGGCGACGGCTTTGCGCAGGACGATCTCTCCGGCTTTGTCGCAGGCCAGTGCATGGCGTGCGCTGAGGCACTCGGCTGTGGAATATTCCGGGTGGGCGTGATCCGTGTAGAACCTGGCGCCGTTGGGCAACCCGGCATTAATGCGTAAATTGTCTTCATCGCAGACCACTCGCTGGTTCGGGCTCTTGCGATAGAGTCGCCCGCGGATATCCTCATAGGGGGTTTCGTGGGCATAATCCCAAAGCATCCGCATGCCGGGTTCACGCAGGCCCAGGCTGCGGGCATAAGCATTGACCAGCATGCAGGAAGCTTCAAAAGGGGTCAGGGAGGGATCGCCCTTGATATGGATGGCATACTCCTGCTCGATGCCGATGATTTTGGGAATGGCCATGCTGCCTTTGTCCAAGAAGCGGTTTGTTAGCTACGCCAGTTTAAAGTTTAAGCTTCGCAAGTTTTAAGTTTAAAGTGTAAAGTTTAAAGTTAATGTATTCTGTCTATTATAAAATGGTTGACCGGCGCATAATGTAACAGTGCTACCTGTTCGGATGTCTTCATTTATTTTTTTCCTACCCGGTTATCCATATAGCCCAAGTTGGTTGAAAAAGCCGTCTTCTGAACCGGTCGGGAC
>JASFER010000195.1:0-12158 GCA_050124755.1 Desulfobacteraceae bacterium | reverse complement strand
GACAAGGTCCGTGCGGCTTTGGCCCACGACATGTTCGGGTTGAAAGCACATCAATTTTTCCAGAGTATGGAAACCCCAGATGATCGATGGCAAAGTCTATGGCACAATTTTCATGAGGCCCATCAGATTTGGATTCGTCAAGGGGTAAACCCCATGTTACACACCCTGATGGTGCGCAGAAAGGTCAAAGCGCGCCTGCTTTCGCTGCCGGATGGTGAAAGACGTATCACCAATGTACGCCATTTGATCGAATTGTTGCACAACGCTGAAAGCCAACATGGTTTTAACCCGGAAGGATTACTCAAATGGCTTGCCTTTCAAATGCAATCCGGGCAGGAGAGTGACGAACAACAGCTGCGCCTGGAAAGCGACGCACGTGCCGTGCGAATTATTACCATGCACAAAAGCAAAGGGCTTCAGTTCGACGTGGTCTTCTGCCCGTTTATATGGGGTGGTGTTCGGTTGGACAAGGACGCCGCCGTATTTCATGATAACCGGCATAACGATCGGCTGACCTTGACATTGGGCCCGCAAATTCCGTTGGAGCAACGCATGCAGGCCCAAAGGGAGCAGTTGGCCGAAAACCTGCGTATGCTCTATGTGGCCCTGACGCGTGCAAAGGAACGCTGCTATATGGTATGGGGCCGTATCAACGGCAGTGAGGTGTCGGCGCCGGCCTACCTGTTTCATGGGACCTCCCTGACACTGAGCGATTCTGACGGGTTCAATTCCCTGACCCAGAAAATGAAATCCATCACCGATGCCCGCATGATCCATGATCTGAAACTAATGGCCGAACGATCAGAAGGGACTATCAAAATTGAAGCATTGCCCCAGGGGACAGGGGAAAAATTGCGGCCTGAAGACAAACACGAGGTCGCAGGTTCGAATCGCGTTTTGCAGCGCAGGATCGGCGAGAGGTGGCGCATGGCCAGTTTTTCGTCACTTACGGCGGGTGTGGAAAAGGATGCGCATGCGTGGCCTGATCGGGATCTGTATACCAGCCGTGAAAAAGTTCCGGCTTCTGTATCCGGCAAGTTTGACACGCTTTTCGATTTCCCCAGAGGGGCCAATGCAGGACTCTTCTTCCACGATCTTTTAGAACATTGGGACCACACCCGTGCGACACCGTCCCGGCAGGATGTCCTGATTCAATCCAAGCTGCGTTTCCACGGTTTTGATTCCCGATGGGATAGCGTGATCAGCAGGCTTCTATTACATTTGTCCAAAAAAGAACTGAAAACATCAAAGGCCTCCTTCTCACTCTCACAAGTGGACAGGGAACATCGCGTCAATGAAATGGAGTTCTACTTTCCGCTTAAGCGCATTACAGCCCGGGATATGCAACAGTGCTTTGTCGATTTTGCAGGGCAAAGGACCGCCGGAGCAATGGACCGGCAATTGGGCAGACTCACTTTTGCGCCCATGCAAGGGTTTATGAAAGGATATATCGACACGGTATTTCATTATCGACAGCAATACTATTTAGTGGATTGGAAATCAAACTACCTGGGCAGCCGGCTGGAAGACTATCGGCCCGAACAGTTGGCGGCCACCATGCTGGATGATTTCTACTTCCTGCAGTACCATTTATACACGGTGGCCGTTCATCGGCTGTTGCACCAAAAAATCAACGGGTTTCAGTATGACAGGGACTTTGGCGGCGTTTTCTATTTTTTCCTGCGGGGTGTGACCGGGGCAGCTTCCGACAGCGCCGGTGTTTATTTTGATAAACCCGATCACGCGCTCGTATCGGCATTGGATCATCTGCTGATCGCCAACCAAAAGCGCTAACTGAACCCTATAGTTGCATAAAAAAGATGGCGAAAAGTAAATACAACATGGATTTGGATGGCTTATACAACAGCGGCTTGCTCAATGAAATCGACCGTGCCTTTGGTGAGCTGATCCACCGTCTTGCGGACACCCCGGACCCTTGGGTTGCCTTGGCGGCCGGATTGGTGAGCAGGGCCAGTGCCGAGGGAGATGCGTGTCTCGATTTGGAATATATTAGCGAACATGGCATTCAATTCGCTGAAACGGACCAAAAAATCCCATTAGGAATTTCATTGGACCAGTGGCGCAATATCCTGTCCGACGCATCGGTCGTTGGGCCTAAAGATGGAAATACCCCCATGATTTTAGAGGGTAATCGGCTTTACCTGCAGCGATACTGGAACTATGAAAATCTGGTGGCCGATGCCATCCAAAACCGTTGTCAGTCCCTGACATCGGAAACCGGTCAAACAAACGCAAGGGCGATTCCGGCACAACTCATGGATGCAGGCGATCCGGAACAATTGCGGGCCGTGCGTGCGGCGCTGAACCATAGGTTTACCGTCATTACCGGCGGTCCGGGCACGGGCAAGACCACCACGATCGCAAAGATCATCCTGTTGCTGCATCATTTGAAATCCGGAAAAACACCCGATATCGTGTTGGCCGCACCCACCGGCAAAGCTGCGGCACGCATGCAGGATGCCCTTGACAGCACCTTCAAAGTGCTCCTACGGGATGATCCCGTTCAATTGCCGGTGGACCGTTTTAAGTCACAAACCCTTCACCGGTTATTGGGCGCCGTACCCGGCAAGACTCGATACCGCTACCATCAGGAAAATCCTTTGCCGGCCGACGTCATCATTGTGGATGAAGCTTCTATGATTGATTTGGCTTTAATGGCCAAACTGATGCAGGCGGTGTCGCCATCGGCCAAGCTGATTCTTGTGGGTGATAAAGACCAACTGGCATCGGTGGAAGCGGGATCAGTCATGGGGGATATTTGTGCCGGGATTTCAGGCGACAATGAGAGAAAAAAACACCAAGTCTCCAAATCGAATGCAGTTGCCGGAAACAATCTAGCAGACCACATCGTGGTTCTGGAAAAAAGCTATCGTTTTAGTGCCGGCAGCGGTATCGGTCAACTGGCGGGCGCCATCAACTCCGGAGAAGGGCGGCAGGCCCTTGCTTTGCTGGAGAACCCTGAAAAAAGGAATATTGTCTTCAAAAACATTTCAGGAATTCAGGAATTGAAAGATGGATTGCGCCAGGTGGTCTCCGATGACATCTTGCCGGCTTTCGCCATGGATGAACCCCATCAAAGGCTGAGATATTTCAATACCATCAGAATATTGTCGCCGGTGCGCAAGGGGCCCTTCGGTGTAGCCGCCTTGAACCAAACGGTGGAGAAGGAACTGGGGCGCCTTGGCTGCATCCAATGGCTGTCCATGCAGGCAGACCAGTGGTATCCGGGGCGGCCGGTGATGCTGAAGCGCAATGATTATCATCGCAACTTGTTTAATGGCGACGTGGGCATTGCCATGGCCGATAACGGTGAACCATCCCCGGTCCGTGTCGCCTTTATTGAAGCCGGCGGCGGCATCCAATGGCTGACGCCGGAACAGTTGCCGGCCCATGAAACGGTCTACGCCATGACGGTACATAAGAGTCAAGGCACCGAATTCAACAAGGTGGTGCTGGTGCTGCCCGACAGAGATGTACCGCTGCTGACAAGGGAATTGATTTATACCGCAGTGACACGTGCGCGCCGCCATGTCGAGATTTGGGGGAACCCCGATATGCTGACAGCGGCCGTGGAGCGCCGTATTCACCGTGCATCAGGATTGAGACAGGCGCTGTGGCCGTCTCGATAATCTATGCTATCGATTTTATGTTAAATCGCCCCTCTTTACCATTTGACATTTGGAAAGGGAGTACCACTGATGGCAAAAGATTCAAAACGGTCGTCGGAGCTGTTTAAAGGGCTCAAAGCATTGTCGGATGCATCTTTTCCCAAGCGTTGTGCGTTTTGCGGCCGGGAGTATGCAACCGTCGAAGCGTACATCCAGCAAACAGAGGATGTGGCCGGGCAAAGCGGCTTGAAAAAAGGCTATGATGACGACGACAGGCCCATTGTGGAGCTCTTTCGCAATTGTGTTTGCGGTTCCACCCTCATGGACTGCTTCAACGATCGCCGGGATATCTCGGAAAGCGGATTTAAAAGAAGAAAACTGTTCGGCAAGCTGATGGAGATTTTGACATCCAAAGGTATGGCGGATAATGTGGCCAGAGATGAGCTCAAAAAAGTTCTGCGTGGCGAGCGCAGTGCCGTTTTAGAAAAGCTTGGGATCAACCGTGAAGTTTCGGACCTATAACCCAAAACAAGGCCCAGCACTTCTTTCAGGGGCATATATCATATGAAAACATAGTTTAAAGTTTAAAGCGTAGGGCCGTCCTTCGTGCCGGCCGGTTTTAAGCATCGATTTGGGCATAAGCCCCTATTGATCATTTGGTTATCCGCGCCAGGTCTTATTATGGCAACATATGAAACCCAAAATTTGTATTTAAAGTTATGGACAGACGCAAGGATGTAATCGATAAGCTGACCAGCGGATTGGACGATACGGTGGCCTTTTTTGAATCCATGACACCTGATCAATTGGATCGGGAGATTTACCATGAAGGGGCCGGGTGGACGGCTCGTCAGGTGCTGGCCCATCTGGTCACCATCGAGCGGTCCATGCACTGGCTTTTTAAAAACATCCTATCAGGTGGTGAAGGATCGCCAAGGGATTTCGACGTGGATCGGTTCAATCAAAGTCAGACGGCCAAATTGGATGGGATTCCCATGGGGGAGATGATCGAGCGGCTCCGGGAGATTCGCCGGGGCACCGTGGATTTAGTGGCATCCATGACGCAAGAGGATCTGGACCGCGAAGGCTACCATGTGTTTCATGGCCATGGACGCCTGGAGCGATTCATCCGTTGGGCATACGAACATGCCGCGATGCATGCGGCGGACGTTCAAAATATTCTACAAAAGGCAGAATAGGGGTAAGCCTATGCAAAGCTTTGAAACCATTGCGTTGACCATGGATGGCGCTGTGGCCCGTGTCGACCTGAACCGTCCCGACAAGGCCAACAGCCTCAACCAGGCCATGTGGCGGGAATTGAGGCAGGTCTTTGAAGAACTGGATCAGACCAAGGCGGTCCGTGCGATCGTTCTGGGGGGCGCGGGCAAGCATTTCTCCACCGGCATCGATTTGACATATTTAGCAGCGATAAAGGAGAAGCTCCAACAATTGACCGAAGGTCGCAAGCAGGAGTATCTCAAACACTTGATCATCGATCTTCAGGATGCAGCGAATGCCATTGAACGCTGCCGCAAACCGGTGCTGGCGGCCATCCAGGGCTTTTGCATGGGGGCAGGGGTGGACATCGCCGCGGCTTGCGACATGCGCTACGCCACGGGCGCCACGCGCTTTTCCGTGAAAGAGGTGGACCTGGCCATTGTGGCGGATGTGGGCACCTTGCAGCGGCTTCCCCGTATTGTGGGGGAGGGCATCGCCCGGGAACTCTGCTTCACCGGCAGAACGTTTAAAGGCGATGAAGCCCGATCCATGGGATTTGTCAATCAATTGTACACCAACAGCGAAGAACTGATCGCAGGCGTATTGAAACAGGCTCATCAACTGGCTGAAAAGTCGCCGCTCACCCTGCGCGGCATCAAAGAGACCATGAATTACAGCAGAGATCACACCGTGGCCGAGGGGTTGCACTATGTGGCCCTTAGAAATGCCGCCATGCTGCTCTCCATAGATCTGGAAGAGGCCGTGGCCGCATTCATGGAAAGGCGTTTGCCAAAATATGAGGATTAAGAAATAACCCGGTTACCTTGTCCGATTTTTTATATGCAAATAAAGTCCTATCAAAGAAAGCATCATAATTTTATAAAATTGGTCTAGAAGTTGAATCTGATTGCGTCTCTGTATGCCCGGTTACGGGATATTGATGAATTGTAGCTTCTTTAGCAGTTGAGAGAAGATTGATGAACGGTAGTTGCGGAGTTTCTTACACATTGCGGCCTTGTATTTCCATGCTCCATTTGGATGCAACATCATTATGGCACCCGCAGCCATCGAAACAACCCATCACATATCTTTTTTTATAAAAGAAAAAAGCCCCCGGGCCTGATCGGTCCTGGGCATTTTTTTAGCGTTTAGGATTTGATGATCTTGAAGAAAGTCATTCTTTCTCTTCCCCTTGCGCGAGGAGATTGAGGGGAGGAGGAGTTTAAATGATCTTCATCCTAAGCTACAGGAAAAATCTGATTATACCAAGATTAATTGACGAGGTGAGGTCCCCAATGAGGTTCAGAAATTTCGGTATTGTCTTGTTATTCGTTTTAATTCTGCCCTTGGAAACGATGGCCGATGACATTATGAACACTGATTCAGACAGTGATGGAATACCAGATTGTCTGGAAGATACCAACGGCAATAGCATTGTAGATGCCGGCGAAACCGATCCGCTGAACAGCGACACCGATGGCGACGGCCTTCTTGATGGTGAAGAAGACCTGAACAAAAATGGCATGACCGATGGTTCTGAAAGCGACCCGCTGAATGCCGACACCGACGGTGACGGAATGCCGGACGGCTGGGAGGTTCGCTACGGCTTCGATCCTTTGGTGGATAGCGCCTCGGACGACACCGACGGCGACGGGTTTTCAAACCTTGCCGAATATAACAGTGGTACGGATCCAACTGATGCAGGCAGCAAACCTGCCTTGTATCATTTCCGCTATGACAGCAATGGCAACTTGGAATACATGCAACAACCGTCCATACAGCCACAGCCGCCCCGGAACTGGCGTCTAAAATGATAGCAATGGACATGCAACAATCCTGAAGCGCTGAAATTCAGCCCAAGATATTCAACATTACAGCGCAGTTGACGATTAGCGGCTTGACAAAAGCGGCCACAGCCTGACCCGACCCAGGAGGCATACGATGTTGGAGAGCATAAGACCTGCGGAACGTCCGGTTTTTAGGTTCATCACCTGGTGCACCATGTATATCTTCTTTTTTCAAGTGCTGAGCTATAGTGCTTTGTCTTACGCAACTGCCGGCATACCGGCGCCGGCAGGATCGTCCAGCCAAAGATCGTCTATCCAAAGATCGTTCCTGGATATGGTAACGGACTTTTTCGTCTCCCCGGCCCAGGCTGCCACAGATGATATCCGGGCCACCATCGGCGCTTCCGATGACACCGGCGCCCCGGCGGATTCCTCTGACAATAAGTACCCGGCTGCGTCAAGTGGCAGTTCCGGTTCGATAGACGTGGGGGGCGGCTCCGGAAGCGTCAATTCCGTTATGGGATCTTATGGCTACAGCTACCCCATCCAGGTGCCGCCGGGCCGGGGAGGACTATCGCCGGAACTGGCCATCACCTACAGCAGCATGGCAGGCAACGGCTGGCTCGGGCTGGGTTGGGATCTCTCCATTGGCAGCATCCAGCGCAGTGTCAAGGACGGCAAACCCGACTATGACGACGACGATACTTTTGTGATTAATTTAAAAGGCAGCGCTATCACCCTGGTGCGCGAAGATGATGAGTTCAGGTTGAAGGACGAAGGCCTTTTCCTGAGGATCCTCAAACAGGGCGACGGCTGGGTGGCAACGGATAAAGGCGGCACCGAATATCACTTCGGAACAACGCAAGCCAGCCGGCAATACGCTCCCGAAGGAATTTTCAAGTGGTGCCTGGACCTCATCCGGGATGCCAACGGCAATGAGATCCTTTTTTCCTACGATACCGATACAGACAACAATCAGATCTACCTACAACAAATATCGTACGATGTGGACAACTATATCCTTTTTGAATTCGAGCCCGCGGACAGGGACGATGCACCATCATTTTACGCCACTTTTTTCAATGTTCGTACCGTCCGACGGTTACAGACCATTCAAGTGTTCAACGGCGGATTGGATACTGCGAACCTGGTCAGACGCTATCAACTTAATTACGAACCGGCAGAAACCACAAATCAATCCATGCTCAAATCCATCACCCAGTACGGCAGCGAGGGAACAGCCCTGCCTGCGGTTATTTTGGATTATACCGCAAGCCAATCCTATGAAAATCAACCCTTTTCGGAAGCAGCTGCGGATTCCTATCCGTCACGGAGTGAGAACATTGCGACGGGGGATTTCACAGGCGATGGCAGAGCCGATATACTCGTCACGCCCGGTCCCGGGAGCAGTGGATCCGGATGGAAACTGTATGAAGCGGTTGACGGCGGTTTCAGCCTCACTGCAGAAGGTACTGAATTTAATAGTCAGACGAAGATAACGCCGGGAGATTTTAATGGAGATGGAAAAACAGATGTCATGGCTGCGCCTTGTACTATTTCATACCAGCCATCTGAGATCTATTTGTCTAACGGCCAAGGCTTTGAACCACCTTTAGTTGGGCCAAGTGTTAATGCATATACTAGCATCAATATTTTAGATTTGAAAGGTAATGGAAAATCAGACCTGCTTTTGGAATTCCATACTGAAAAAAGGGGAGGAACAGGCATCGGAACGTTTTATTACTATGATCGACGCTGGGCTCTTTTCTTAAATTCAGGTAATGGTTTCCAACAAATTAGGGCTGGTGGTGACATGCCAATGAGTTTTGCGGGTCTCTCTGGCCAACTTATAATAGGTGATTTTAACGGTGACGGAAAGTCCGATTTTATTGATATTAAATCTTTTGTATCGTCAGAACTTTATCTTTCAACCGGTAACGATATCATCAAAGCAAGTGATACGAATCCGGCTTTCTCGCTTCCTGAAGATTTAAACCGTGCTTATTGGCGTACAGGTGATTTTAACGGAGACGGTACAACCGACATTCTGGCAGTTGATATAGTTGCTAACACTTTTGATAGTTATCGGCTTTACATTTCCACTGGAAATGCCCTGGTTAAGGTAAAAGAAGGCACCTGGCCCGGCCGGGGCAAGGTTATTATGCCTGCCGACTACAATGGCGACGGAAGAACCGACTTGCTGATAAAGTCCGATCCCAGCAAAGGCACAACCTGGGACGGTTACCACCTGCTGCTGTCCACAGGCCAGGATTTCGTCGAAGCGGTCAACGAGCAGTGGCCCTCCTGGACCGAGCGCTTCCACCCCGGCGACTACAACGGCGACGGCCGGACCGATTTACTGGTGACCGCCGATAAGCAATACGACAGCTGGACCGGGTACCAGCTTTTACATGCCCGGATCGATCAAAGCGCTTTAATCCCGCAAACCATGCCCCGCCTACTGGGAAGCATCACCAATATCCTGGGGGCGACAACGGAAATCACCTACGAGCCCTCGTCGATCTGGCCCAAAGATATCGACGGCGACAACACTCACCGCAGCATGCCTTCGGTGCTGCCAACCGTCTCCGCATTGACCATCGATGACAACATGGCAGAAGGGGGGCACATTGCCACCAGTACATATGCTTACGAGGGCGGATTGTTCGACCTTGGCGAAAGGGAGTTCAGAGGTTTCGGCAAGGTGACCGTGGAAGACCAGGTCACCCACATCGCGGCCGTCAACTACTATAACCAGGAGCCCCGTTTCCAGGGCCGCGTTAAAAAGAGCATCACCCGCACCCCCAATGGCGTACCGGTGGTCCAGACGGTTAACAATTGGGAAGCCTTTGTCTATAGCTCAGCCGAAGAGACCGAGCGCACCTTTGCCTTTGTGCGGTCCAATACCACCACCAGTTATGACGACGCCGGGGACCCCCTGGCAACCATCAGCACCAGCTATGACTACGACAATTACGGCAACATGATCGTCGAGGACAAGAGTGAGCTCAACCACCGGACCGGCGATACCACCACACGCTTCGTGCGCACCCAATACCGCAATGACACGGTCAACTGGATCCTGGGCCAGCCGGAAAACATTCGAACCGACACCATGGATCCGGGCCCGCCCGAACCGGGCAACATCGGCGCCGCAGCCCTGCGGGAGACCCGCATGGAATATGATCCGGACCGGCCCTGGCTGCTGCAGCACTCCAAACAGGTGCACTGGGAAGATCAGGACGGGGTGATGGTGGAGCAGGAGATCACCACCACCTACGACTATGATGAATTCGGCAATCCCACCCGGGTCTCCAACCCGCGCAATCCGTCCTGGGGCACGCTCACGGATTACAGCGAGAGCAACGGCATGTTTCCCAACCGGACCACCAATGCCCTGGGCCACACCATCCATCGGGTGTTCGATCCGCGTTTCGGCGCCGTGACCCAAGAGACCCTGAATCCGGCGGACGGCGACCAGCAGAAAACCACCACCCTTTACGATGAGTTCGGCCGGCCGGAATTGGTCACCTATCCGGACCTCACCACCAAAGCGTTGGCTTACCATATCGAACCCGGTAATCACTTCATCCGGGTCACCAGCACCCTGATGCCCACGGTGACCACCTACTACGACAACAGGGACCGGGTGATCAGGGAAGAGGCCGATGACGGCATCCGGGCCATCGTCACCGAAACGATCTACAATGACGCCGGCCAGATCTGGAAAAAATCCCTGCCCCATTTTTGGGACGCCGCCCCGGAGTACAGCGTCAACGCTTACGAGCCCCTCAGGAGGCGCATCCAGCGCCAAACCCACCCGGACAACACCTATCGGACCATTGTATACGATGGGTTCAACGAGACCATTACCGATGAAAAGGGCCAGGAAAAGATCATCACCAAGGACAGCCTGGGCCGGCTCAAAAAAGTGGTCGAGCCCACCGGCGGCGTCACGGAATATGACTATGACCTGTTCGGCAACCTGATCTGGATCATCGACCCCATGGGCAACCAGACCCATATCGCCTACGACGACCTGGGTCGCAAGATCTCCATGGACGACCCCTACATGGGCCAGTGGGCGTACAAGTACGACGCGGCCGGCAACCTGGTCCGGCAGAAAGACGGCCGGGACCGCATCGTGGAGATGACCTACGACCAACTCAACCGCCTGGTGACCAAAACCTATCAGGATACCGGCAGAATCATCGAGTACACCTACGACGAAGTCCGCGCCGGCTTTTTCAACAAAGGCGGCCTGACCACCCTCACAGCCACTGAGCCGGGATCGCTGTTCAATACCATTGCCTACAATTACGACCGCATGGGCCGCAACGTGAGCGAGACCCGCACCATCGACGGCACCGCCTACACCACCCGGCGCCAGTACGACGCGGCCGGCCGGCCGGACATCATCACCTACCCGGACGGCAGCACCCGTATCGACTACGACTACCACGCTATGGGCCACCTGGAAAAGGTCTACAAGGTGGAGACCGACCAGAGCCGGACGCTCCTGGCCGAATACAGCAACCATAACGCCCTGGGCCAGGTCGGCAGTCTCACCTACGGCAACGGCGCCGTCACCAGCTACGACTACTGGCCGGGCCACCACCGGCTCAGGTCGATGCAGACCACCGCCCAGGCAACCCCCGGCAGCTGGGGCACCATCCAGGACCTGGAATACCACTTCGACAACCTGGGCAATGTGGAGACCATCACCGACCACCTTCACGGCGTCGGCTTCGATTTCGACTACGACAGCGTCAGCCGCCTGACCCATGCCAGGGCCACCTGCGCCGGCGATGCGGACCGGGAGTACGATCAAGCCTACACCTATGACCTGGCCGGCAACATGGCAGCCAAAACCGGCAAGGGCGGGTTCCACGTGTTGGAATGGGAGGACGCCCAAAAACACATCCGTCCGGCCGCAGTGGCCTTTGAACAGAACGTCACCGGGGTGGGCCAAAGGGATATCTTCTACAACCAGGAGAACAAGCCCACCGAGATCACTTACAACGGCCAAACCGCTTATCTGTCCTACGACGGCGAAGGCCAACGTATTAAAAAAACCGGCGGTGGTCAGAGCACGATTTATGTGGGCGGGCTGTACGAGATAAGCTCCGGCCAGGCCGTAGCCCACATCTTTGCCGGCGGCAAGCGCATCGCCTCCATCAAGGCCGGCCAGCAATTTTACACCCACGGCGACCACCTGGGCTCCACCAGCGTGGTCACCAACGGCAACGGCCTGCCGGTGGAAGAGATCGGCTATCTGCCCTTCGGCGCCAC
This sequence comes from Desulfobacteraceae bacterium, assembly GCA_050124755.1. GTDB lineage: Bacteria > Desulfobacterota > Desulfobacteria > Desulfobacterales > Desulfosarcinaceae > JARRKU01. The sequence continues at coordinate 232 of JASFER010000195.1, read as the reverse complement.
CTTGTTCCGCAAGGCTTACAACAACGGCACCTGGACCTCGGTCTACCGCTTCACCGGACAGGAATACGACGCAGAATACGCCCTCTACAACTACAACGCCCGGCTATACGATCCGGTTATGGGGCGGTTCATCACCGCCGATACCGTGGTGCCCGACTGGACCGATCCACAGAGTTTGAACCGCTATGCTTATTGTCGCAATAATCCGCTGATTTATGTGGATCCAAGTGGG
>JASFER010000194.1:0-12172 GCA_050124755.1 Desulfobacteraceae bacterium | reverse complement strand
CGGTTTTGATCAATTGTTGCGCTTGCTGCTAGGCCGGGGCAAAACTTTGCATATGTTCGGTCCCAAAGGATTTTTGATGAACCTCAAGGGCAAATTGCAGGCTTACACGTGGAATCTGGTCCACAACTACGATGAAGGGCTAACCATCACCGCAACCGAAATTGGTCCCCGCCGGTGTAAAACCCAAACTTTCGACTGCCAAAAAGGGTTCTTGCCTTCAGCGCCTATGGTAACATCCGCTTGTCCGGCGTTTGTCCTTGAAGAACCCCAATTCAAAGTTCAAGCAACCATCCTGGACCACCAGATTCCTTCCCTGGCGTTTGCCCTGCAGGAGCGGTTTCACATCAATATCCTCAAGCCCCGCTTGGAGGATTTGGGATTGGAGGTGGGGCCATGGGTGGGTCAATTCAAACAACTGGTCTTTCAAAAAGCGGATCCGGCTACTGAAATCGAAGTTTTGCAAAAGGGGCAGGATAACAGCACCAGCGCATATGCTTTAGGTGAACTGGCAGAGAAAATCGTTCGCATCACCCCGGGGCAAAAAATCGCCTATGTGGTGGATGCCGTTTATAATGATGAAAATGAAGCAAAGATTCTTGCCTTGGCAAATGGTGCGGATCATCTGTTCATTGAAGCTGCCTTCCTAGATCAGGATCGCGGCATAGCAAAAGAAAAGTACCACCTCACCGCTCATCAGGCCGGCACATTGGCGCGCAAAGCCCGGGTTCGCGAGATGTCCGTCTTTCACCACTCGCCACGTTATATGGATCAAGGGCATCTGTTGAAGGAAGAAGCCGAAAGTGCATTTCGCGGCGGCTAAGAAGTTGGATTTGGTCTTAATGTATGCATCACCAGTTGAGGCAGAATGTTTAATTTTTGATTATCCACTTGACTTTACCTCCAAAACGTTTAATATTGCCGTAATCTTCAAGGGCCCGCTCACATCTAGCAGGCCGGTTTCTTTCCGAAGGAGCATCCATCCTAGTGGCAACCTGAAGTTTGGGACTAAGAGAATTTTTTGAAAGGAGAAAAGTCACTATGGCAAATGGAACCGTTAAGTGGTTCAACGAGAAAAAGGGCTTTGGTTTCATCGAACAAGAAGATGGACCGGACGTTTTCGTTCACTTTTCCGGCATTAACGGAACCGGCTTTAAAAGCCTGGTAGAAGGCGACCGCGTGACCTTTACCATAGAAGATGGCCCCAAGGGCCCCGCGGCGGTAAATGTCACCGTTGTCTAGTTAACTGTCCCCAAAATTATAAAGGCACCCTGATCCCAGGGTGCCTTTTTTGATTGGTTGTTTTCAAACCGGGCGATAGGTCCCACCTGAGGCGGGATTACAACCCGAGACGATAAAAATACCTACGTGTTTTTGTTTTTCATACCTATGCCCGGAATTCAACGGCCCCTGCAGGGGGTGGGCGATGACGCCAGCCTTACACCATGTGTTGATTTATGCTATGATGGCGCACTGTATTAACATCCATTTAACTGACAAGTTCTATTATCGAGGCAGGAAATGATCGACATCGTCAAACGATTCTTTGGAGGCTCGAAACCGGAAAACGCTGCATCCGGCAACCAACAGACGGCACATGACGTTCGTGTGGCCGTTTGTGCCCTATGTATTGAAATAGCCCGTATTGATGAAAAATTCACCCCGCAAGAACTGGACACGCTTTTATCTATTCTCAAAAATAAATATCAATTATCCGATGACCATGCTCAAGCGCTGATGAATGCCGCAGATCGTGAGTTGGATGAGAGCGTCGATCTTTGGCAATTTGCGCAGCTGATCAACGAAAACTACAGCATTCATGAAAAAATAGAGGTCATCGAGATTCTGTGGCAAATTGTTTACGTTGATGGCAAAATGGACGAGCATGAGCATTATTTAATGAACAAGCTTTCGAACCTGCTACGCCTGTCCCACAATCAGCTGATCGATGCGAAACTGAAAGTACTGCACTCAAAATAGACCCTAACGTTGCATACATGGGAAAATTCGATTCCTCGACCCCCTATAGCCCAAGAGATGATCTCCCATTGTATGTTCGGGTCCTGCAGCAGGGCGTAGATGCTTTCATTGCACAGGGTCTGGAGAATCAGCCGTGTCGACGTTGAATCAAAACCTGTACGCATCTAAAATGGTTAACGCCGAAGAGGCGATTTCCAAGCTGAAAAACGGTAATCGCGTTTTTATCGGTTCAGGCTGCGGGGAGCCCCAGCATTTGATCCATAGTATGGTGTCGAACAGGGAGTTGCAGGACATCATGATTTTTCAGATGCTCTCATACAGTTTTGAGCGCTATCTGAAAGACCCGGACTTTTTGAATCGATTTGCCCTAAAACTCTTTTTTGTGACCATCTCCATGCGCCAGGCGGCCTTTGACGGCAAGATCGATTATATTCCAATCTATCTTTCGGAGATACCGAGGCTCTTTCGAAACCGGCAAATTACCCTGGATGTGGCCTTGATTCAAATCAGTCCGCCGGACCGCTTTGGTCTTGCCAGCCTTGGCATTTCAGTGGATGTCACCCGGGAAGCGGTCCGCAGTGCCCGACTGGTGATCGCTCAGATCAATCCCAAAATGCCGCGTACCCACGGCGACAGCTTTATTCATTTAGACGACATTGACTTCATCGTCTATCATGAAGAAGAGGTGTTGACACTTCAGGAGTACGCTGTCGATGAAAAAACAGTGCGGCGGATTGCCCGCTACATCTCCGAGCTCGTAGATGACGGCAGTACGCTTCAGGTCGGCTATGGGCAAATACCCTTTAATATCCTGGGCTACCTGACGGATAAATCCGACCTGGGCATCCATACCCACATGATGACAGATGGATTTATTCCGCTGATTGAAATGGGGGTGGCGACCAACAGAAAGAAGAATTTCCTCACAGACCGCGCTGTTTCCACCTTTTGCATGGGATCGCGTACCACATACGACTATATCGACGATAATCCCACCTTCTATTTCGGAACCGCGGATTTCGTCAACAATCCGCGCATCATTGGACAGAATGACAACTTCATCTCCATCACCTCCGCCCTGGAGGTGGATCTCACCGGCCAGGTGTGTTCCGATTCGGTGGGCCGGCAATTTTTCAGCGGCACCGGCGATCAAGCCAATTTCATTCGCGGGGCCTCGCTCTCCAGGGGCGGGCTCTCCATCATCGCATTGCCCTCGACGGCCAAGGACGGCAAGGTGTCGAGAATTGTAGCCAACCTGAGTGCGGGTGCCGGCATGGCGACATTGAGGGCGGATGTGAACTTTGTCGTCACCGAATATGGGATTGCCCAACTCAAGGGAAAGAGCATTAGCCAACGGGTCATCGAGTTGACCCAGATCGCCCATCCGGATTTCCGCGAAGCGTTGATCGAGGCGGCCAAGCGCAATCACTATATCTTCTCCGACCAACTTCCGCCACCGGCCATGGACCTGATGTTCATCGAAAAATACAAAAGCCGCATCAAGTTGAAAAACGGAAAAACCATGTCGGTGAGGCCGCTGTTGCCTTCGGATGAAATCGCCTACCGTAATTTTCTATACTCCCTCGAAGAAAGAACCATTTACTACCGGTTTTTTCACAACATTAATGTTTTCACCCGCCAGATGGCACAAAAACATTGGGCCAATCTCGATTATCGTAAAAACATCTCTCTGGCCGGTGTGGTTCGTTATAAAGGAGACAAACAGATCATGGCCATGGGGACCTATGCAGGGGTGAATACAGACCAAGCCGAGGTTGCATTTATGGTCCGGGAAGATTTCCAGGGCATGGGCATTGCCAGCTACCTCCTGCAGGAACTTGAGAAGATCGCTTTGGCCAATGGGTATCGCGTGTTCAACGCCACCGTTTTAGCGGATAACGCCGCCATGCTGCAAGTATTCATGAAGCGTTATCCCCAGGCCAAAATCCGATCAATGGGAAGGGAGTTGGAAATTCGCATGGATCTTGCTTCTTAGAAGTGGCTTCCAGTGTTAACCCAAAAATAGCTTCACATTCGATTCAGGATAGGATAATTTCATCAAAAAATAAAAAACAATAAGGGGATTACCATGCTCGGAAAAACCGTTACGGAAATCAAGGTGGGGGACAGCTCCGAATTTTCCAAAACCATAGGGGAGTCGGACGTTTATATGTTTGCCGGAATAACGGGAGATTTGAACCCTTTTCATGTGAACGAAGCCTATTCCAAAAAGACCTTTTTTAAGGGGCGTATTGCCCATGGCATGCTGCTGGCCGGATTTATCTCCACCGTTGTCGGCTGCCAACTGCCAGGGCCCGGTGCCATTTATGTCAAGCAGGATTTGAAATTCATGGCACCGGCACGGATCGGCGACACCATAACAGCCAAAGCCACCGTCACCAAAGTGGACGAAGAGAATAACCGGGTTGTCCTGCAAACCACTTGCACTAATCAGGACGGTGAAGTCGTGCTCGACGGTGAGGCCATGGTAAGTCCGCGCAAGGTATAATTTTAGGACGCGTGGGATTGAAACTCACTCGCCGTCAGCGCTTCACAGTTATTGGCGCATCATTGGTCGCACTTTTTCTGGGGGCACTGGATGCATTGATCATCTCTGCAGCCATGCCCTCGGTGGTGGCCGATCTGGGTGGCCTGCATTTATATAGCTGGGTTTACTCCGCCTATTTTCTCAGCCGGGCCGTATCTTTGCCCATCGTTGGCAAAATGGCCGATCTCTATAAAAACCGGAACTTGTTCATGGTGGCCGTTGGCACTTTTCTGGCCTCCTCCACGGCCGCCGGTTGCGCCTGGAGCATGACCGCTCTGATCATTGCCCGGGTCATCCAAGGCATCGGCGCAGGGGCCATTTTTGCACTGGTATACACCGTTCTGGCAGACATTTCCGCACCGGAAAACCGCGGCCGCACCCTTTCGCTGGCCAGTTTCACCTGGGGCCTCGCCAGCGTGCTGGGCCCCACTCTGGGCGGCATCATCGTCTCCTACTTCTCCTGGCGCTGGATCTTCTTCATCAATATCCCTTTGGGCATTGCCTGCCTGTGGGGCATCGGCGCCCATTTGGAGGAGGTTCGAACCAAAACAAAAGAAGTGTCACTGGACCTGTGGGGAGCGGCCTCACTGACGACCACTGTTCTGGCCTTTCTCTTTTTGTTGATGACCGGCGGTCGCAATTCCCCCTGGTTGTCCCCCGGCATGATTGCCCTTGCACTGTTGAGTGTGACGGGCCTCATCGCCTTTATTTTGGTGGAACGAAGGACAAAAGATCCCATCCTGTCCATCGGCTTTTTTAAAAAACGCAGCTTCACCACCGGCAACGGGGCGATTTTTCTGAGCAGCTTTACCATCTTTTCCCTATTCGCCTTTGCCCCTCTATTTATCCAGGGGGCCCAGCTAAGGTCGCCCATGCAGGTGGGCATGGCCATGCTCTCCTTAAGTCTGGGCTGGTCCATGGGCTCCGTGGCCCTTGGACAGGTCATCGATCGCGTAGGTCGCAAATTTTGCGCAGTGGCGGGGGCCGTATGTCTGATCATGGGATGCGCCATGACACTGGCGTTCACTGCAGAAAGCACCATGATCTTTATCTTCTGCAGTTTTTTCATCGTCGGAGTGGGGATGGGATTCGTGGCTTTGGCGACCCTGCTGGTGGTTCAGTCGGGCCTCGATCAGAGGGATCTCGGCGTGGCCACTTCCTCCAATCAATTCGCCCGTACCCTCGGAGGGGCGGTGGGCGTCGGCGTCTGCGGCGGCCTGGTCGCCAACCGGTTTTCCGACCTGACGAAAATGGTGCGTGACGCGGGCATCGTTGACGGCCTCTCGATCATAAAGGGGGAAAACAGTCTGGGAGAAATCGGTCAACTTTTCAACCCGGCGGTGCAGGCAGCCATGCCGGCAAACCTCAAGCAAATCGTCCAGGAAACCGTCACCCGGGGTGTGGGGGATGTTTTCTGGACCGTGACCATATCCGCCACCCTTTGTTTGTTGATCTGTCTGCTGCTGCCCTCCGGAAGGTGTTTCAAAGGTTAAATAGTGAGGTTATGATGAATTATCAACAAGCCTGTGAAGTCGCCGAGGCAAACGGCGAAAAGGTGATCCCCACAGTGTGCGGGATGTGCGGCCCCGGAGGTCCCGGAGGCGGCTGCGGCATCTATGCCTTTGTTAAGGATGGTCGGTTCACCAAGGTGGCCGGAATGGACGAATCACCGGTCAATAAAGGTTCAATATGTGCCAAGGGCCATGCCGCTCCCCAATGGGTTTACTCACCGGACCGGTTGACCCACCCATTGAGGCGCATCGGCAAAAAAGGAGAGGGCCGATTTGAAAAAATCAGCTGGGAGGCAGCCATTGCCCACATCGCCGAGGTGCTGACCCGGCACAAAAAAAGATACGGTGCCCAATCCCTGGCCATCCTGTCCCCGGCCAAGCGCTTATATAACGATTATCTCAAACGTTTTCTGACGGTCCACGGCAGTCCAAATTACGGCCACAGCGGAATCTGTGCCATGCAGCGGGCATTCGCCTTTATGTACACCCTGGGTGATTACCCCAGGCCCGATTATGACCAAAGCGATCTGATCATCTACTGGGGACGCCAACCCATCTTTTCCGGCCCGGTGGCCCGTCCGGCAAGAGCCTTTTTGGCCGCCAGACAGCGCGGTGCGAAAATCATCGCCGTCAAACCCTCTGTGGAGCCGGATGCGGGCATGGCCGACATCTGGGTACCGGTACGTCCGGGAACGGATGCGGCCCTGGCCTTAGCCATGTTGCAAGTAGTAATCGGCGAAGGCCTGATCGACCGCGCCTTTGTGGAAAAGTGGTGCTACGGATTCCGGCGCCTCCAAACCCATGTCCGACAGTATACGCCACAATGGGCGGAGTCGATCAGCGGCGTACCCGCCGGGCAGATCGAAGCAGTGGCCCGGCTTTACGCAACGACGCCTAGGGCCACCATCGACCTGGGAAACGGTGTGGAGCACGCCCCTGCCGCCAATGACGCCATTCGGGCTGTGGCCCTGTTAATGGCCGTTACCGGACACCTGGACCGGCCCGGAGCCAACCTTTTTCTTCCGCCTCCCGGGGCAGCGCCAAAAGATATCACATTGAAGGAGCGATATACGCACGAAATGTTGGCCAAGCTGGTGGGACCGGAATTTCCCGTTGCGTTTCAGCCTTTTCGGGAGGGCCCGTCGTCGGCCTACTACCGGATTCTGGAAAGCGTGCTCACTGAACAGCCATACCCCATCCGGGGGCTCATCGCCCCCGGCACCCAGGCGTCGGTGAGTACCCGGGGAACAAAAAACGTTTTGGCTGCGCTGCAAAAGCTCGATTTTTTCGTGGTGGCCGATGTGGCGCGAACCGCGGATATGCCCTATGCCGATATGGTCATGCCCGTGGCCACCAGTTATGAGGTCGACCACCCTTTCCAAATGGTGCCGGGGTGGTTGATGGCGACAAACCGTGTCATCGAACCTTTAGGGCCGGATAAATCCATTATCGAATTTTTCCTGGATTTGGGAAAGGCCATGGGTTACGGCGACGACTTCTGGAACGGCGATATCGACGCGGCCATGGACGACCAACTCGAACCCATGGGGATGGACATGGAAAAACTTCGCCGGCAGCGGGCCGGCGTCGCCTATCCGCCCGGCCGGAGGGTTTATGAAAAATACCGGTCGGCCTTTAACCGACAGCGTCCGGATCTGAGTCGCCGGCCGTTCCTCCCCCAGGGTAAGGTGGCCCTGTACAACACCGCCTTCGAGAAGGCCGGATTCACACCCTTACCCGTTTGGCGGGAGCCGCCGGAAAGCGTCACAGCCACCCCCGAGTTAACCGAAAGTTATCCCCTGCTTCTTTCCGACTACCATACGTCGAAGAACTTCAGCGCCTCCTGGCAACGCAACATCCCCCATTTGCGGGAAATTCAAGTCGATCCAAGGCTGCATATCCACCCGGAAGCGGCCGCGGCAAGAAATATCCGGGACGGCGACTGGGTAATCGTAGCATCCCTCCATGGGTGGATGAAAGTCAGGGCACAGACATACCCGGGCATCCGGCCCGATACGGTGATGATCCTGCACGGCTGGTGGCAGGGCTGCCGGGAACTGGGTATTGAAGATTTTCCCCTTGCCGACGGCGGTGCCAATGTGAATGCCATGTATAGCGTGGACCCGGAGAAAGCCTATGATCCGGTGATCACGGCCATGACCAGCCAGACATTGGTTCAGGTGAAAAAATGGGAGGATTCATGATGACCCTATCCAACAAAGAGTATCTGATTCGGTTTGATAGTGAAAAATGCACCCAGTGCCACGGGTGTGAAATTGCCTGCAAAACCTGGCGGGGCCTGCCCTATGGGATTCAATATCGCCGGGTCTTGAATATATGGCAGGGAGCGTACCCCCATGTCAAAAGCGCCTCCCTTTCACTGGCATGCCTGCACTGTGCAGCGCCCGATTGTGTATCCGCCTGCCCGGAAGCGGCCATATCCAAAAATGTGGATGACGGACGGGTGGTGGTGGATGAAACCCTTTGCACCGGCTGCCAAATCTGTGCCGAGGCCTGCACTTACGGCATACCCCAGTTTGGAGACAATGGGGTCATGCAAAAATGCGATCTGTGCCGGGGCCAACAATTGGCCCAGGCCCTTCCCCCCTGTGTAGATACCTGCCCCGGGCAAGCCCTGACGTTGGTGGAAGTCCTTCAGCCTGAGAAAACGATTCACGAAGAAAAAATCGCACAGCTGTTGGCGTCAGGATAGAAGCGATTTCCAAGCCTTCTATCGGTGAACGCAGATGATATAACACACCCATGAAAAATGATAAAACTTTTCGCGGAATGTTCCGGGATGGCGTGGGAATTGGTTGGATAACCTCTATTGAAAGAGATGAAAAGTTCGATTTGCGGAAACCATTCAAAAATTGCACGGATTTCCCGGTCCCTCTCCAATGCCAGGTTCGCTCACCGCTTTTTCAGATCCTTTTTTAAATCTCTGTAATAATTTTGATGAGGGCCAATCATTACCAGTTCGAGTTTTTCTTCATTGTAACGGTAAGCTAAAAGATACTGAATAGTCTTGATCTTAAATTTATGCACATATACTTCGCTTAGGTCGCCTTTTTTTTCGTCACCGATATTTGGATTTTCGAGTATTAACTTTATCTGCTCATCAAGAATCATTTTCTGAGCTTGATTAAACTTTTTAACCCGTTGTTCGGGGGCACCAGTAATAGTTTCTAAGCCATGTAACGGATTAATCAGCGGCCCGTCCCTTTGGGTCCGCTGAATTTTCTGGTTGGCCCAAATATTCAGTACGAAGACCAGCATTGTTAGCGGCAATAAATTGTCTCCTATCAGATGTTACAAACAAATCTGCTTTCCACTCAAGGGCGCATGCCACATGGAGGGCGTCCATTGCCCGCAATACATTGCTTTCCAATAACTTTACCGAATGGGAAATAACAGACGGCGTGATCTGAAGAATGACTGCATCTCGAACATCATTCAGCAATTGTTGCTTTACTGCACGATAATTCTTATGCTCCAGAGCGCCTTCCCTTATGCGTCGGTTGAGTCCGGAAACTACCTCTGGAACCAAAATGATACAAAGAGCCAATTCAGAGGCGTTCTGCAAGAGATAATCCAGCTTTTCGCTGCCATATTCTTGGACATATCTTTTGGCAAGCGATGATGAATCAATAGCCAGTTTCATATGGAAGCCTTACGATCTTCCAATATGGCAGACGACAAATCGCTACCTTCGATTTGCAAACGGGCACTGGGTTGTTTCCAGGCAGGAATTTTTTGTGGTCTGCCTGAAAATGGAATTATTTCAGCAACTGGCTTCCCCCGTCGAATTAAGATGAGTGTTTCACCATGCTCCACTTCATTAATGAAGCTCGATGCATTCTTACGAAAATCGGTAACTGGTATGGTTTTCATTGTTTTGCCTCCCTTAATGTACGCCTACATGTACATCAAAAGAGGCATTTTGTCAAGGGCCAACGACAGAGTCACTGGCTCAGTGGCCCGCAGAGCGAAGCGGCGCGGGGTACTGAGCCAGTGCACTCATTTGAGGTTGGGCTCCGTCTATGGATCGACTCCAGACGCCAGTTTCTCTACAAACTCCAGGAACGAGGCTGCCGCGACGTCTGTATCCCGTCCGGGACCGAGGGCGATTACGAGACACTCCTCCGTGGCATCGGTTCGGCTGGTGTCAAGGTAGAATTGGCAGTCACAGCCATCGCTGGAGATCGCGACGTACTCGTGCGGGAGATGCTCCCCGCACGCCTTGCGGGCCAGCTCGGTGTCGTCAATGACATTGCTAAATTCTGGAGGGGCAGAATCCCATCTCCGAGTTAGAGGCAGGCCCGAAAGCACGCATCCGGCGAGGCCATAGGACGCCCCGAAGGACTTGAGGAAAACCCGGTAGCTCCGCGGGAACGACACGCCAAGTGTGGTCTCTGCCTCTCGGATGCGCTCCTCGGCTACAGTCCCGAAGCAGGGCTGCTCACGAAGTGCCTTTTGCAGGCGTTGAGTGATCTCCTTTTCGGTAGCCTTCATGTCTTGCCCAACGCCATGCTCACTGGAGAGGGCCGCTTTTTTGCCCGAATCCAGTGAAGCAAAAGGTTATATTGTTTTTATTTCATAACTTCCTTGACCGTGTTCATAAAAGCTTGCAAAGTTGGAGAAAGCCACTTATTTTTGTGCCAAATCATTAATATTGCAGTTTCCAATACCTCTTCAGGCCATGACAGAATAGTCATTTTTTTCTGTGCGATCTCATTTTTTATAGCCATAAGAGGAATCATTGCGACCCCGAGCCCTTGTAAAATACATTGTTTAATAGCCTCAAGACTATTTAGCTCTATAAATGTCACAGGGTCAATTTTTTCCTCTGTTAAAATTTGTTCAAAAATCATTTTATAACTGCAATCATGTTTTGGCAAAAAAATCGAATAGTCAGCCAAATTACGGATATGCAAATTATTTTTTTTAGCTAAAGGGTGATTTGTGCTTGAGACGACAACGAGAGGTTCAACCCCCAAAAGTTCTGTTTTTAATTCGGAGAAAGGAATCGAGTCTGCTAAAAGAAATGCTACATCAATTATTCCTGACCTAAGCTCATATAATAATACGTCGTAAGCGCAGGTACTAATATCAAATCCTACTTTTGGAAAACTGGCCTGAAATTTACTCAAAATGGATGGCAAATAATAGGTTCCAATGCTTTGCGGCATACGAATCGATATTGATCCATGAGGTTCTTCCCATCCCGATACTTTAGTCAATGTTTCTTTCTCAATATTTAACATTCTTTGAGAATATTGTAATAGCATATGCCCGGCTTCGGTAAGGAGTATGCGTTTACCTAATCTGTCAAAGAGCGGTAGTCCAAATTCTTCTTCAAGGAGTTTGATTTGAGATGAAACGGTAGATTGGGCATAATTCAAGGTTTCAGCCGCACGATTAAAACTCAATAATCGTGCTACCGTTACAAAAGTTTTAAGTTGGCGCAGTTCCATGGGCTTGCTTTCCGTTCGAATTTATCGATAGATACTATCAAATTATTCCGTTAGACACAATATTTCGATTGATATATTGTTGTTTAAAACTCACTCCTTGTCAATTCATGCTGATTGACAGGTATTGATGGAAACGATTTAAAAGGGAAAATACAATGACAATAGAATGTGACTTAGCTGCAAAACGTTTCAAAGAAGGATTTCACTGTTCTCAAAGCGTATTGGAAGCATTTGCTAAAAAATATGGACTTAATCCAATCCTTGCCCGCAAAATCGGTAACCCACTTGCCGGAGGCTCTGGACTTGGCGGGGAATGTGGTGCTGTAACCGGTGCCTTAATGGTTCTTGGCATGGAATATGGCATGGCCGATGCCGGAGATTCGGATGCCTTTCAAAATACTTTTGAAAAGGTCGGTGCTTTCGTTGAAAAATTCAAAGAACGCCATGGCAATCTGAACTGTCAACAACTTATAGGTCTTAATGTATTTAGCGAGGAAGGCCTTAAGGAATTCATGGATAAAGACATTAAGCTGACACAGTGCATAAAATATGTTGAGGATGCTGTCAGAATAGTAGAAGAAATTATTAATCAGGATGAGAAGCCCAAATAATAGACATGGACGAGAGAACAATATTTGCCAAAATATAACCCCCAAACC
>JASFER010000193.1:0-12231 GCA_050124755.1 Desulfobacteraceae bacterium | reverse complement strand
CGACCCCGCCACCTTTGCCAAGATTGTGCAACTGTCGGAAAAGGCCGGCAGCATATCGGGGGTGCGGCGGGTGATCAGTCTGCCCGAAGTCAAGGCACACATCGATCGCGGCAATCGATGGGCGTTGAAGGATTTTGTTCGAATCCTGGCGCCGGTGAGCATCTTCCAGCGCAATCTTTTATCTGAAGACGGCCGGCAGACCATTATCACCCTGGTGCTCAAGGCCGGGTCGGATAAGGACGCCGTCATCCAGGCCGTAGAGGCGGCCATGGCTGAATCCGGACGGGATCTCAGGCTCTACCAATTTGGCATCCCCCTGGTGTCCCAGGCACTGACCAGCTATTGCCGGCAGGATTTTTTTGTACTGACACCCGCCGCCCTGGCGGTGATCGCCCTGGTTCTGGCGTTCCTTTTTCGCAACCTGCACTGCCTGCTGCTGCCGCTGGGCAGCGTCATGCTGGCCCTGCTGTGGACCTTCGGCCTCATGGCGGTCACCGGCGTGCCCGTGACCATGCTGACGATTATCGTGCCGGTTTTTCTCATTGCGGTGGGCACGGCCTATTGCCTGCACATCTGTTCCGCCTATCTGGCGGCTGCGCAAACGGAAACCACCCGCATCCATGCCGTCATGGTGACCTTTGACCGTCAGACCTTCCCGGTGGTGCTGGCGGTGATCACCACTTTATTGGGGATCGGCGCCCTGATCGCCAACCCGATTACCGACATCAAGGCTTTCGCCTTTTTTGCCGCTTTCGGCACCATCTCTCTTCTATTGATTTTGCTGACGTTTTTTCCCGCCGTGCTGGCGTTGCTGCCCCTGCCGGACACATGCAAATCAGGCTGCCTCCAAATCGACAATACCCTCGACCGTCTTTTGCACAGCCTTGTCCGGATCAACCGGGACCACCAAAGGGTCAGTCTCACCATCACCGGTCTGCTGTCCGCCATCCTGCTGGTGGGCATATTCAACATCCGGGTGGAAACCAATCCCATGCGGTTTTTCAAATCAACCGCTCCGATCAGACGGCATTTTGAGGACATTCATCAGTCCATGGCCGGCAGTTTCCCCATGCATGTGGTCATGTCCGGACAGGCGGAAGATCACTTTGAAACGCCGGCCAATGTGGCAGAGATTGCCCGTCTGCAGACCTATTTGGAACGCTTGCCGGGGGTGGACAAGACCGTCTCTTTCGCCGATTACCTCAAACTGGTGAACTATGCTTTGAATCAATACGATCCCAAGTATTACGCTTTGCCCGGGGAGTCTTTCGAAATTCGCATGCTCATCAACAATTACAAGATTATCCTGGGCAAGGATATGCTTCAGCGGTTCATGAGCGACGATATGCGCCGGGCCAACGTTCTCATGCTGACCCATATCTCCAGTTCCCGGCAGTTTGAGGAAACCCAACGACGGATCCTCAGTCATGTGGCCGATCACTTTGATGATGCATTGGCATGGGAGGTCACCGGGTTCGGAATGGCCATTGCCGCCAGCAGCCAACTGTTAACCAAGGGCCAGGTAAAGAGTCTGGCCATTGCCTTGGCCCTGATACTCGGCGCGATGACGGTGCTGTTTTTGTCCTTCAAGGTGGGTTTTATCGCCGTCGTGCCGAATCTGTTTCCCCTTCTCGTCGGTTTCGGATTGATGGGCTTGCTGGGAATTCCTTTGTCTGCGGCCACCAGCCTGATCGCCGGAGTGGTCATTGGCCTGGCCGTGGGCGACACCATTCACTATCTGGTTCGGTACAATGTCGAATTGAAAAAGGATCTGGATAGAGAACGGGCCATGCGCACCACCATACTGGTGGTGGGCCGGCCGATCATTATCACGACGGTGACCATCGCCTCGGGTTTTGCGGTACTCTTGTTTTCCCATTTTCAACCCACCGCCCTATTCGCTCTGTTGATGGTGGTGACCATGGTTGCCGCCTTGGCGGCCGATCTTATTTTATTACCCGTTTTGTTGCAGCACGTGGAACTGGTGACATCCTGGGACCTGCTGAAACTGGTGCCCTCCCTGGGAGGGGTCACCCCCGCCATGGTGCATGAACTCAATCAGCCCTTGAACGCCATTAAAGTGGGCAGTGATTTTCTGCAGCTCATGGTAAAACAGGAGGGGCCTGTCCAGGAGAAACATCTTCGCACCGTGGCCCGGGAAATCAGCATCCAGGCGCAACGGGCGTCCCAGATGATTCAGCGTTTGAGCGAGATTGGCAAGCTGACCTCATTCCATAAAACCCCCATCCAAATCAACACTCCGATTCGAAACACCTTGGAGATTTTAGAACATCAATTGCGGCTGGACAATATCGACGTACGGGTGGATTTGGCCGACACGCTGCCGGCGGTCATGGCCGACACGCAAAGGATGGTTCAGGTCCTGCACAATCTGATCAACAACACGCGGGAAGCCATCGAAGCCCGTCGCCCATCGGATCACAGCCAACGCGGCGTCATTACGATTCGCTCCTATGAGGATGCCGGGCGTGTATTTATTACCGTCAGCGATACGGGTGTGGGTATGTCGGCGCATGTGGCCGAACGCATGTTCGAACCGTTTTTTACCACCAAAACCAGCGGCCAGGGCAAGGGATTGGGATTGGCCATCAGCAGGCAGATTATTCGTGGTTTCGGCGGCCGGATTACGGTTACCAGCAAACGGGACCAGGGAACGACAGTGACTATCTCTTTTCCCGCGGTGGTTGCACTGCCCCATTAGGTGTTCGGGATTATTGACATCCAAGTGCGATTTGGCCATACTTATAAATACTGGAGGATTGATTCCTTCCCGTCTCTTCCTGCAATCGGCTTCGGCAACAAGCACTTCTTTCCGGTCTTGCGCAACCGCTGCGGTTCTTTCAGCCCTCTTCTATCCTCGAGTTGCGTTTCGGCGTCTATCCAACCGCTTTCATCCGGCCAACCGCTTTCATCCGGATAGGCCGCGCCGATACGCAGCACTGGTTTCACCTCAACCTTTGCCAAGGAGGATCGCCGATGGCCGCGTTTAAGATATTGGTGCCGTATAATTTTACCAGCAACGACGAAAAAGCCGTTGCCTTTGTGATCGACAGTTTTTTTCAGGTAGAGGATACTGAGATAACCCTCTTTCACACCTATGTTCCGGTGCCTGACATCGAAGTCAGCGATAAAACCGTTATGGCCCGGCTATCAGGCAATCTCACCTATCTCCGGCAGAAGATATATGATCTGGAGCAAGCCATTCAAGATGCTGTTGAACGATTGATCAAAGCCGGATTCCCCAAGGAAAAGGTGCACTATATTTTCAAACCCCGGCACAAAGAGACGGCCCAGGAAATTATAGACCAAGCACTTGAAGGCAAATTCGGGGCCATTGTCTTAAACCATAATCCACACAAAATCAGGAAATTTTTTATGCCCAGCATCTCCAAAAAGGTGTCAAAGGCATTGATGCATAAAGAGCTCTATGTCATCGGTTAACCTGTTTGTGTCTGGATTTTCCATCATCTGAAAAGGAGTTATTCCAAATGGCTGAGGCAAATAAAATCAGTTTGGAAATCTATCAATTGATTGTTCAATCCATCACATCTTCCAATCAACTTGATGACATGGCCGATAAGCTGACCCAGCTGTTGGTGGGCGCGTTGGGGATCAAAGGCGCAGCCATATATATTTTGGATCCTGTCCGGGAAGAGCTCGAGTTGCTGTCCAGCACGGGACTGAGCATAGAATATACCAATAAAGGGCCCATACTGGTGGATAAAAGCATCAAAATCGGTTCCAACCGGGAGCCGGTCATCATCGAGGACACAGCCTCCAGCGATATGCTTCAATACCCTGAGAAAGCCCTGCAGGAGGGGGTTAGAGCGATTGTTTCGTACCCCATCATCGTGCGGGACAACATTATCGGCTCTTTGCGTCTATATCACTCCGAAACATGGCGGATATCCGTGGATGACATCCGGTTTGTGGAGGTGCTGGCCCAAACCACCGGCCTTGCACTGCTGTGCTTCCGGCTGGCACTTGCCGTCCACAATGTTAAGGATACCGTGGAAGATATTCATGCCATATGGTTGTAGTTGCCCATATGAGGTGAGATAATGCCTTCCGATCTCGGCACCGGCTGGTGGACCTATATCAAATACGACCAAGATCATGATCGCCCCAAGATAAGTTGGACCCTGTTCCGCCGGGTGTGGGAATACGCCCGGCCTTATCGATTGAAAGTCTTGGGATTGTTAACCACCATCTTTGCAATCACCGGTTTAGGCCTGATTCCGCCGCTGCTCTATCGCGATCTTATTGACAATGCCATTATAAAGGGAGACACGGCCCGCCTCAACTGGCTGGCCCTGGGTATGATCGGCGTGCCCTTGCTCAACGCAGCCATCGGCTTTGGACAGCGTTATCTCAGTGCAACCATCGGCGAAGGCCTGATCGCCGATCTGCGCAACGCCCTGTTCAACCACATGCAGCGCATGAGCCTGCGCTTTTATACCCACACCAAAACAGGGGCCCTGATGAGCCGGCTCAACAACGATGTTGTTGGCGCCCAGGCCGCCCTGACCCGCACTTTCATCAACATCGTCACCAATCTTGTGACCGTTGCGGCCACGGTGACCATTATGTTCTCGCTGGAATGGCGCCTGACCCTTTTGAGCATTGCCATCGTGCCCTTGTTTCTGGCGCCCACACGGCGGGTGGGTCGCAGGCTGCGAAAAATTCGTCGCCGGAGCATGGAATTGAATGCCAGGATGAATGTGCTCATGCAGGAGACCCTCAATATCGACGGGGCCCTGCTGGTCAAACTGTTTGGCAGACGCGTCGATGAAAGGGAGCGGTTTCGCCTGCGCAGCATGGCCGTGGCCGACATCGGGGTTCGTTCGGCCATGGTGGGGCGCTGGTTTTTCATGGGGCTGGGTCTGATCAGTGCCGTCGGTACCGCGGTGGTGTTTTGGGTTGGCGGCCACATGATTTTGCGGGGTGTTTTTACGGTGGGGACCATTGTGGCGTTCGGCGCCTACTTGACAAAACTCTATGGTCCGTTGACTTCCATCAGCAATGCCCATGTGGAGTTCGCCACCAGCATGGTCAGCTTTGAACGCGTCTTTGAAGTTCTGGATCTGCCGGTGGAAATCCAGGACAAGCCCGATGCCGTCATCCTGCCGGATGTCACCGGTGAGGTGACCTTTGATGAGGTGACCTTTAGCTATACCGAGGGTGGAGACGGGGGGGCGGCCTTATTGGGCTTGAGGGACGATCGACAAGCGCGGGAGGATGCCTCGGCGGCCTTGATCACCGTCCCGAAACCGGGCCGCCAAATGGCCTTGACATCGGTGAGCTTTAAAATCAAGCCTGGCGAATTGGTCGCCCTGGTGGGGCCCAGCGGTGCCGGTAAAACCACCATCACTTATCTATTGCCGCGCCTCTATGATCCCACCGGCGGCAGGATCTGTCTGGACGGGCATGACCTGCGAGACATATCTCAGCGCTCGCTGGCCCAGGCCATCGGGATGGTCACTCAGGAAACCTATCTGTTCAATGACACGCTCAAGGCCAATCTGCTCTATGCAGCACCCGACGCCCCCCAAGCCGCAATAGAGGCCGCATGCCGAACAGCCAATATACACGAGTTTATCGCCGGATTACCGGATGGATACGACACGGTGGTGGGTGCCAGGGGTTATCGTTTAAGCGGGGGAGAAAAGCAGCGCATCGCCATCGCCAGAGTCATTCTCAAAGACCCGCGCATCCTGGTGCTGGATGAAGCCACAAGCAGCCTCGACAGCCAGAGCGAGGCCCTCATACAGGAAGCGCTGGAAAGGATCATGAAGGGACGCACCAGCCTGGTCATTGCCCACCGGCTCAGTACGATTCTGGATGCGGACATGATCCTGGTTTTGGATCAAGGCCGTGTTGTTGAACATGCCCACGGTTCCCCTACCCGCTCCGCCCACGAACAGCTTGTGAAACAAGATGCGCTCTATGCGAGCCTTTACCGCACCCAATTCCGGGATGCGGGTTAATGAATTTTTATTCATAATATTTTGACCAACTAAAAAACCTAATATTTCTCAAAAAAATACCGATAACCAAATTTATTATTACGGATGGCAGAAATGGCTCTGGAAAATGGGACCTATCGGTTGGATGCGTCCTGTTTTAAGTAATATGCACCTTAATATTATTTAGTGTCGGAACGAAAACCACCCTCCCGCGTCAAGGGGACGGCGTTATAGGTTTTCGTACCGCAATAATTCAGGAGGAAACCCATGTTCAAAAGCGTTCAATCTCTGCTGATCGTGGCAATGTTTGTCTGTCTGCTCATCACACCTGCCAATTCCGTAACACGAGACGAAATCATCGATCGGTGCATGGAAGCCAGCCAATTATTAGTGGAAAAAGGTATAGATACGACAATTAAGATGATTGAAGATAAAAAGGGACGTTTTGTATGGCACAATAAAGTGAACTACCTTTTCTTAATGAACCTTGAAGGTCGAATGCTTGCCCACCCGTTTAAACCCCAGTTAAAAAAATCAAAAACGCTTTTAGATTATGCAGACGTCAACGGTTCTAAATTTTTTATCGATATGGTGAAAGTAGCCCAGTCAAAAAATGGGGCCGGCTGGGTCAAATACATGTGGCCTATACCCGGTCAAGACAAACCTGTTCAAAAATACACTTTTATTTATAGAGTTCCCAATACTGAATATTTTATTGGTTCAGGGCTATATGTCCTTAAACCAGGAGAATATTATTAGACCCGTATGATAGTAAAAATCAGTACCCTTCGTGCCTGAAGGGTACTGACTTCAAACGTCCACGGTTGAACAATATCCAGGCTTCCGGAAGAACTCCTGGCGCAAAAAGCGCAGTCCTCTGTCCGGGCGAATTCAAGCGTTAATTTAGCCAGGCGGCTTTTTCTTCTTCCAGCAGACCTTGAAATCGCTTTACCGCAAGCAGCAAAAGCAGGATGGGGACAGCTTTAATCCTATTGCCAACTCTCTATTCATCGATTCACCTAAGGCGAAAGATACACGTACGCTATCGTCACACTGTCGCTGTCCATGCGCTGAACACGAAATACGATAAAGTTGCCTTCCTCCCCCACCCCGGCCATGGCCACATAGGTGTGCCCGGCGACGGCATCTACACCGAAGCGGGTGTAGCCTGTTTCCGGGATGACCACCTCTTCAAGCGCCGTCTCTCCCAGGTCACCCAGATCCATCACTCCGCGCTGGACGGCATTGTTGGCGAAAAACCTCGATCTGGATAAGTAAAAATCCCCCTCGTGCACTTGACCGATCACCTGTTCGCTGAAGTCGTAGCTCTGGCCTGTGCTCAACGTCACCGTCGTCAGGTTGCGATACACGTAGTCAATGGTCACGGCATCACCGTCTGTGGATACAACGTTGAACACGACATAGTTACCTTCCTCTCCCTGCTGCGCCCGGGAAACATAAGTATGGCCGGCCACCGCAATTACACCAAACCGGGTGTAACCGCTCACAGGAAGCTCAATATCTTCAAGCGGTGTTGCGGCTGTATACCCAATATCGATCAATCCCTTTTGTCCGTAATTGTTCGCCCAGAACCGACGCCCGGACAAATAGAATTCCCCGCCTGTGATTTCACCGCGCTGGCGGTTACTGAAATCATAGCTGTCCTTGTTATACAGAACAACTCGGCCCCGTCTCTTGTATAAAGCCTCGATGGTCACTGATGTACCGGAAATACCGCGGATTCGGAAGACGATAAAATATCCATCTTCACCCTGACCGGCAAGAGCGACATAGGTATGATCCTCGACCACAGCAACACCAAACCGGGTATAGCCTTGAGCGGGAATTGCCACTCGCTCCAGGGCCATGGCTCCCAGATTACCCAGGTCCAGCACACCTTGCTGCCCAAAATTATTGGCATAGAACTGCAGATCGGTCAGGTAAAAATCACCACCACTCAGGGTGCCCCGTATTTGCTCGCTAAAATCGTAGCTGTCTTGGTTTTCCAAAGTGATGACTCGCTGGTGGTACCAATACTCAACAGCAAGCTCCTGATCTGCCGGTTGATGATCTGTCACGCGAAAGGCAATGTAGTTACCTTCTTCCCCCTGCTGCGCCAGTGAAACATAAGTTTCATTGATAACCACTGGTACACCAAACCGAGTATATCCCGATTCCGGAACATCAAGTTCATTTAAAGCCAAATTACCAACATCACCCAGCGATCTGAGTCCTCGTTGACCTAAGTTGTTGGCATACAGTCGGGCGTTAGAAGAAATATAGAAGTCGCCGCCGCTATAGCTTCCGAGTTGATTGGTGGATACATCATAACTGTCTCCATAATTCAGCACAGCCTGCAGGAGACCGTGATTGGCGAAACTTCTCTGTATTGCAGTAAAATGAGGAACACCGTCAAGAAGGTTACCATTGTCATCGTCTGCCATATACAAGCTGGTCAGAAAATTACTTTCCTGGGGATCGGAAAAGAAATACTCGCGAGGTTGGTTGGCCATGATTTGATGCGCATTGAATACGAGTCCATCGACATATCGCGAACCCGCAATCTGTCCCATTTCCAGCGATAGCATCGTCCGCAAGTCCCACGCCGCACCGGCGATAATAGGACCACCGCTGTGACCTTCGAGGTTATAAGTCGCCTTTCCCGAATATTGAAGGGCATTGTCCAGGTCTCGACCACCTCCTGTGCCTTCGCCGTGTAATGCATCATCCGTCATGGCGCACGCAAAATAGTCGGCGAATCCTTCATCAAAGGCATATCCTTCTATATATCGACCCACCGAAAAACCAATCCAATCACCATAAAGATGGTACAGTACATTATGCGACGACTCATGGTAAATAACATCGCTGGATCGCGCATAGTTATTGGTGCCAAACAACATTGGGCTGCCGGAATAGGCATTATTAAAAGCGCGGTTCACCTCTGCATCAAACTGGGAAGTCCCGGTCCACGCGTTTACCCATGAATAACCGAGTCTGGACTGGTACCAGCTATGCATGAGATTGATATGGTAAAACACATTGAGACCGTCTTCATCAGCTTCGGTCCATTGCAGTGTACAATTGATGCCGGTAGTGCAGTTGGTGGTCTCGGTAAATCCGGTGCCGCCGGCATCCTCTACTTTTGCAAAGGGCCCTTCGAGAGTGAATGTCGTGGTGTGGGTACCGCTCGCCAATGGACTGATGTCAAACTGCCCATTGATATTTGTGGTGTCGCTTCTCCCACCGGCTTCAACATCCATGTGCCGAAACGGTTCGAACCGCAGCGGAGGGGCGGTTGGGTTTTCCGGGTATACCTCTCCTTCCACTGTGCCTTCAACTCTGTCCGGCCCGTAACGCGGGTAACTTTTTAAAATCTTCCCATTGACCGCATCAACGATGAAATAATAATCCAAGGAGGGATTCGGTTGAGACCCTGCTAACATAAACTTCCAAGCAAGATGGAATATGACTGTTGTATCTGAGCTTTGCGGATAGACAAAAAGTTTTGAGTCTTGTGCAAGGAGCTTTTTGGCCTCTTCCAGTTTATAAGAATCTTTGGCGACAGAGGCGGCCTGGTTCAGCTGCACCTTAGGTTCCACCGAGATCTCAATATCATTATGGTAGTTTCCGTCGTAAGATATTACTTTTCCACTGCTTGCTGTTAGAAAACCTACGGTAGCATGGTAGACCGGCAGATTCTTATAGTACTGCTGGTATTTTATTAATCGTTTCTCACCAACCTGCTTGAACGATACAAACCGAAGGTTTTTTGTCGAGACCTGGAAGAGGCGGATATTCGCGTCTAGAAATTGTCTGAATACCTTATCGGCATTTTTATGGGTCAAAGGCACTGCGCCTTCTTTCAGCAATGCCGGAAATGCATTGATGTTGGTTACGTTCCGCGGAACCTTCGTGATTGGATCAAGCCGGATGCGTTCGGCACCGAAAAACCGCCCCTGAACAGAACCAGGCACGAGGGCAACTTTATCGATTTTTTCGCCACGATGATTGATCAGAATGGCTTTCTTTATCGTAATTTTCTCTCGCTTTGTACTCAACTCGGCACTTGTGGCGATAGTCAGCTTATAAAAAACACCGGGCGCCACCGGCGCTTTCTTGGGCGTGTCGCTGCTTGCTTTTATCCACACACGACCATTTTTATTATCAATTTTCGGATAACCCTTCTCGACATAAACATTTTTGCCCAGAAAACCACCGGGCTTGGCAGACTGAACCTGCAATATTTTGGGATTAAATTCCACCTCCAAGTCCGCACCGCGTATACCGCTTTTCTTTGGATCAATGAAAACATCAGCAGTGAACGAAGAACCTGGTTTAGTTTGCACCCCCTCCGGCTGAATGGAACACAGCGCCTCGGCCTTGCTCGATGGCATATCCTGCCCAACAGGTTGCACGATGACACAAGCTTGGACCAAAAATCCAACAACCATACCAATAATGGCATAACAGACACTTCGAGGACCCATGACATTCACCTCTTTTAAGAAACCGTTAATCTGTTTTTATTGATATTCTGTATTCATCAGCCTTTTATTGACGCTGAGGTTTATTTCAATGACGCTATGGAGGGCACGCCGAAATCTATGAAGTGGATGGTGCCGATGATCGTTTCACCGCTTCTGATGGTAACGGATATACATATGACCAGCTATATAAAAATGACATAGGTCACACTTTCTGATAAAATGATAAAAAAAGCGCCTTACAATATTCGGTACAGCTATCCTGCAATTCGATATCCTCTCAATCGTGATGCTGATTCCTCTTGACGTTATGATGTGGTCATCCGGTTTTCGTCACATCGTGCCCATCCACAAATGGCATCTGTATTAACAAATTGATTATAAACATATTAATCAAAAAGGAGCTGCCTATGTTTACGCTAAAAACCCTGACCATCGAATCCGTCCCATCGGCACTTCAAAAAGCGGAGCGATACCGGTTGTTAAATGAACCCTACGTGGCGGAGAGCATCTGCCTGGATATTCTAAAAGTGGCACCCGACAACCAGGAAGCCCTGATCATGCTGCTGCTGGCCCACACGGACAAGTTTAAAGAGGAGCTCTATCCAGCCTTCCGCCAAGCCATCGGTCTACTCGAACAGATGGATAGCGATTATTATAAAGCCTATTATCGTGGGATCATCTATGAACGGCGGGCTAAATTCCACATGAACCAGGGTGGACCGAGTTGCGGTGAACTCGTTCATGATTGGTGCACCAAGGCCATGGCTGAATACGAGCGGGCCATGGAAACCTATCCCTCGGGTAACCAGGATGAGGTCTTGCGGTGGAACACATGCGCCCGCATTTTAAACGAAAACCCGCACCTCAAACCGGCTGCAGAGAATCGTGAAGTTGAACTGATCGACGCCTATGAGTAGAAGTGGTTTCAAAACCTTCAATATGGGCATGGACGAGGTTGTCGGTGCGGTCCATTCGACGGACCGAATCGTTGGGATACATAGCAGGCAAAAAGCGATCCGTAAACGTAGACAGGCGCCAGCGCAATTCTTAATTTACGGTATGTATCAACATAAAACAGGGCCTTGGCCCGAGGAGGTGGGCATGCGTTTCAAACAAGCAGAGATCCTGGCGGGGCTTGATAAGCGCTTCATTGCCAGGATGATGGAGATTGGCGTCAAATCGACCTATGAGCCGGGAACGATGCTATTCAGCAAGGGAGACCCGGCGCACCGCTTTTTCATTATGGTGAAAGGCCGTGTCAGATTGAGCATAGGTGATAGGAAGAACTCCCTTTACACGGTAAACCATGGTGGGGAAGCCTTTGCCTGGTCCTCCCTGGTAGGCAATCACACTTATACCGCTTCGGCCGAATGCATTGAACCGTCCACGCTGATTGCTTTTGATCGCGATGAGATAGACAAACTAATGGCTGGTGATCCCGCCAGCGCCCACTTGTTTTTTAAGAATCTGGCCCTCACGCTCGGCAACCGTCTTATGATCCTGAATTCACAGCTCGCCGACAATCTCTTTGTTGAAGAGAACATCTCCTATGGCACCGGACAAGTTCAGGAGACATCTGAAAACGTCTGATCATTGTTTGTAGCGGAAATGAATCGTTTCAGCCCGGAGCCGCACGGACAGGCGGTCGTGGTGAGATGGTAAATATTTTGCAAAGGCTGACCTTCTCCGGACGGTCAATGTTTGCAGGAGAAGGATAGCTGCGTCTGCAGAGGCTGCAGCCTATATTTCCAGGT
>JASFER010000192.1:0-12242 GCA_050124755.1 Desulfobacteraceae bacterium | reverse complement strand
TGGATCTGACGGAAAGTGCGCGCAAAGGGTTGCTCGACCCGATTTTAGGGCGCGACGATGAAATTCGCCAGATCGTCGACATTCTCATGCGCCGTCGACAGAACAACCCCATCCTCACCGGCGAGGCCGGAGTGGGCAAGACAGCCGTGGTAGAGGGCTTTGCCCAACGTATCGTTTCGGGAGACATCCCACCACCGCTGCGGGACGTGAGCGTGCGTACCTTGGACCTGGGGTTGCTCCAGGCCGGCGCAAGCATGAAGGGGGAGTTCGAAAATCGCCTGCGCCAAGTCATAGAAGAGGTCCAGGCGTCGCCCAAACCGATCATTCTCTTCATCGATGAAGCCCACACGTTAATCGGCGCCGGCGGTGCTGCGGGATCGGGAGATGCCGCCAATCTGCTCAAGCCCGCCCTTGCACGGGGGACGCTCCGGACGGTTGCCGCCACGACGTGGGCCGAGTATAAAAAGTATTTTGAAAAGGATGCCGCCCTGACCCGGCGATTTCAGGTGGTGAAAATCGATGAGCCCTCTGAAGAAAAAGCCATTATCATGATGCGGGGGCTGGCCGGCGTCAGTGAGAAACATCACCGGGTGCAGATCCTGGACGAAGCCCTGGTGGCTGCCGTTCAGCTTTCCCATCGCTATATTCCCGCACGTCAGCTGCCGGACAAGGCGGTCAGTTTGCTGGACACCGCTTGTGCGCGTGTCGCGGTCAGCCTGCATGCCACACCGCCGGCGGTGGAAGCCTGCCGGCGACGTATCTCCGCCCTGGAAACGGAAAATGAGATTTTAGCCCGGGAAGAAGCCGTCGGCATGGAGCGCCGGCAGCGGCGAAGCGAAATCGAAGAACAGTTGACCCGGGAAGTCGAGGCGCTCCAACAGCTCGAAGGTGATTGGCAAAAAGAAAAGCATCTGGTGGACCAGGTTCTTGAATTGAGGGGCCGGCTGCGTGCGGGGACCGGCGAACCCATTGATGAAAAACTGGCCGAGACCGGCTTAGCAGAGGAAAACAGCGAGCTCCCACCGGAACAGGAGGGCACCCGGGAAGAGGAAACCGCCAATGGCACGCTCACGGAAGAAGCGCGTGAATCCATGATGGCCGAGCTGAAGGAACGCATGGTTCAACTCAATGCCGTCCAAGGCGAAACGCCTTTGATTTTGCCCAGTGTGGACGAACAGGCCGTCGCTTCGGTGGTGGCGGACTGGACCGGTGTTCCCGTGGGACGGATGGTCAAAAATGAAATCGAAGCCATTATGCATCTGGCCGACACACTGGAAGAGCGCGTCATCGGACAGCGGCATGCCCTGGATGCCATCGCCATGCGCATGCGAACCTCCCGGGCCAAATTGGAAAACCCCAACAGGCCCATCGGCGTCTTTATGTTTGTGGGACCCAGCGGCGTGGGCAAAACCGAGTCCGCCCTTGCGTTGGCGGAGGCGCTCTACGGCGGCGAGCAAAACGTGATCACCATCAACATGAGCGAGTTTCAGGAGGCCCACACCGTGTCGACCCTGAAAGGAGCGCCCCCCGGATATGTGGGATACGGTGAGGGCGGGGTGCTTACCGAAGCGGTTCGCAGGCGTCCTTACAGCATCGTATTGCTGGACGAAGTCGAGAAGGCCCACAAGGACGTTCACGAAGTGTTTTTCCAGGTCTTTGACAAAGGCAGAATGGAAGATGGCGAGGGCCGCATGATCGATTTTAAAAATACGATCATTCTGCTAACCAGCAATGTGGGCACCGACCTGATCATGAACATGTGCAAGGACCCGGAACTCATGCCGGACCCGGCAGGCATTGCCAAGGCCCTGCGGGAGCCCCTGCTGAAAGTATTCCCTCCGGCTTTTTTGGGCCGGCTGGTGGTGGTGCCGTTTTATCCTCTGGGCGATGAGGTGATACGCAAGATCGTGCGCCTGCAACTGGGTCGCATCGAAAAGCGTATCCAGGAAAACCACCGCATCCCTTTTACCTATGACGACGCAGTCGTTGAACTGATCAACAGCCGCTGCACGGAAGTGGAGAGCGGCGCGCGCATGGTAGACGCCATTTTGTCGCACACGCTGCTGCCCGAAATCAGTCGTGAAATTCTTTCACGCATGATGGAAGGCCAGGCGTTGACCCGCATCCATGTCGGGGTGCAAGACGACGGCTTCGCCTATGCGTTTGCTTGATCAATGAAGATAGCTCATATATTTCGGTTGAGGTTTTAAAAATCCAAACAATGAACAAGAATGAAGGAGGTCACCATGGCAGCTTACATTAAATTCGATGGAATTGACGGCGAGGCAAAGGATAGGGAACATGATGCATGGAGCGATATCCTCTCTTTCAGCCAGGGGTGCAGCAAACCGGGCGGGGGCGCTACAGGACCCACCCGGCGCCGCGGCGATACCGTACTGGACGACATCATTATCGTTAAAGAGTTGGACAAGGCCAGCCCCAAAATTGCCGAAGCCGTATGCAAGGGGAAAGTGTTCCCCAAGGTGGAGATTCACCTGACCGCTTCATACACCGATGCCGGAAGGGTCACCTATTACGCCTATGAACTGACAAATGCCCAGGTCACAAATTATAAAGTCAGCGGCAGCGGTCAGTCCGAAGATGTGCCCACGGAGGATATATCGATCAACTTCGAAGAGATAAAAACCACATACACCGAAACGGACGAAACCGGCAGTGAAAAAGGCCAGATTGAGTACTCCTGGAAGGTGGAAAAGGGCGAAGCATAAAAGATCCGATGGTTTATAGATAAAAGGGCCCTTGAGCATGGGGCCCTCTATAAAAATGAAGGTTGTATCATGCCAAAAGCAACTCAGGCCACACGACATATCTCCATAGATACGCCATTGGGTGATGATGTATTGCTGCTGCAAAGATTCTCCGTCCACGAGGAGATCAGCAGCCTGTTTAAGTTCGATCTCGACCTGTTGAGCGAGGACGCCGAAATCAATTTCGACGACATCATCGGTCAGAATGTCACCATCAGCATGGAACTGCCGGGAGGCGGCAAGCGCTACTGGAACGGATTTATCAATCGTTTCGAGCAGGGTGTTTCAACCAGCAGGCAGTTTGCGCAATACCAGGCCACCATGGTGCCCTGGCTGTGGTTTCTGACGCTGACATCCGATTGCCGCATTTTTCAGGAAAAAACGGTGCCGGACATTGTCAAGCAGGTATTCAATGATCTTGGTTTCAGCGATATTGAGGATCGACTCTCTCCCGGATATCGTACATGGACCTACTGCGTGCAGTACCGCGAAACGCATTTCAACTTTGTCAGCCGCTTGATGGAGCAGGAAGGGATCTACTATTACTTCTCACACGAGAAGGGTAAATGCACCATCGTGCTTTGCGACTCCCTGAGCAAGCATGATCCATATGACAATTACGGTGAAATCAGCTTTACACCCGATACCAAAAGCACGGCACTCCAAGAACGCATCGGCGATTGGGGGGTGGTTAAACAAGTCCTTTCTGGAAAATTCGCGCATACCGATTACAACTTTGAAAAGCCGAGTACTTCCCTGATGAGCAACGAAGAAGACCAGAAGCAGCACCCTAAGGCCGATTATGAAATTTACGATTATCCGGGTGAATATCCGGAAAAAGCGGATGGCGATAAATATGCCAAGGTGCGTATGGAGGAACTGGCTTATGACCATGAAGTATGCACAGGCCAGTCGGATTCCCGGGGCATTTGTTCGGGCCATAAGTTCACCATGACCAAGCATACGAGATCGAACCAGGACAGGGAGTACCTCGTTCTGTCCACCGACTATCAAGCCGCGGCCCAGGACTATGAGACCGCCGGTGGTCAAGAAGAGATGTGTGCCTGTTTTTTTACCGTAATTCCGAGTTCCGTCCAATACCGGCCGGAGCGTAAAACGCCTAGACCGGTGATTCAGGGGACCCAAACCGCTGTGGTGACCGGTCCCTCCGGTGAAGAGATTCACACCAACGAATACGGACAGGTCAAGGTACAGTTTCACTGGGACCGGGAAGGAAAGCATGATGAGAACAGTTCCTGCTGGATACGTGTCCGCCAGACCTGGGCCGGCAACCGCTGGGGCGGGCTCTACATTCCCCGCATCGGGCAGGAGGTGATCGTCGATTTTCTGGAAGGCGATCCGGACCGGCCGATCATTGTCGGCACCGTCTATCACGGAAACAACATGCCGCCCTATGAATTGCCTGCGGAGAAAACCAAAAGCACCCTTAAATCGGATTCCACCAAAGGCGGCGGCGGATCCAATGAAATTCGCTTCGAAGATAAAAAGGGCAGTGAAGAGATATTCGTGCATGGCCAAAAGGACTGGACCATTGCCATAGAAAACGACAAAAATCAGACCGTCGGCCATGACGAAACCATGTCCGTCGGCAACAACCGCACCAAGTCAGTGGGAACAGATCAAAGCGAAACCATTGGGAACAACAAAACCATTCAGGTCGGCGTCAATCACACTGAAAACGTCGGTTCCAACAAAACCGAAACCATCGGCGCCAATAAAAGCCTTAGCGTAGGCGCCAACCAGACCGATACCGTTGCGATTGCCAAAGCGGTGACCATCGGTGCGGCCTATCAGATCACCGTGGGCGCGGCCATGAATGAAACCGTGGGCGCCGCCAAAGCCGAGGAGATCGGGGCGGTTAAATCGGTCAATGTGGGCGCCAACAGCAGTGAGAATGTCGGCAGAAACAAATCGGTCGATGCCGGAAAAAATATTTCCGAAAGCGCCGGTAAGGATGTTTCCATTACATCCGGCAAAAAAATGAGCTTAAGCGCCGGAGATGATTTTTCAGTGTCCGGCAAGAAAAAGGGCGTTATTGATATCGAGGATCAGCTGATCATTAAAGTGGGTAAATCGTCCATCACTTTGAAAAAAAATGGCGACATTATTATCAAGGGTAAAAATATCAAGACCAAGGGGTCGGGCAATTGCATCATAAAGGCCAACAAAATCCTGGAGAACTAATATGAATCAGGCACACGCAAGAGATATAAATACATTATCATCTATCGAACAGACAAAGTGGATCGACGGTGCACGTATTGGGAGCATTGTGGCAGTTGATTCAAAAGGCCGGGTGCAGATCGATTACCCAGGCAATTCTTTAGGACCTTTGCCGGCATTGCTTTGTGCATCGCTATCGGAAAAAGCACAACAAGTGATTAAAGATTCACCCCCTCGAGTTGTTTTGGTTTTCGAAGATAGCGATCCGTCTAAGCCGATAATTGTGGATTTTCTAGTTGATAAAATCGATCTTCCGGAGAAGGATATGTTGGCCTTGGACATCAGCCCCGAACAAAATATCACTTTAGACGGCAAGACGATTCAATTCAATGCTGACGATCAAATCGTCCTCAAGTGCGGCAAAGCCAGTATCACATTGACGAGGTCCGGAAAGGTGTTGATCCGGGGAGCTTATTTGCTGAACCGGTCATCGGGCGTTAACCGCATTCGGGGTGCGTCAGTTCACGTCAATTAATCTTATTCCAACATCGATAGAATATTTCATGCAACGCAATATTTTAGTTTGAAAGAATGTGGGTAATAAAAAACCAAACACCATTTTCAGCTGAAAGAGCTTGGGTGCGCGACCGGAAGGGTGCTGAGGTTTGGCTTGTTGCTGTTAAGGGAACCTTTTTGATCAATTCGGATGGCAAACTGAACCTTGCGGAAGAACAAGAAGAAGTTCACCTTGCACCTGCTTTCAGAGGAGCGCCTGAAGCAACCAGTCTTCAACATGATTCGGATTTGCATCATAAGAAAAACAGTACAGACATTCTCGTTGAAGGTCATGCTTGGGCGCCGGATGGCAAACCGGTACGTAAGCTTGATGTATCACTGAAAATTGGACCTGTTCACAAGGTGCTGCGCATTATAGGTGATCGCATATGGAAAGAATCTATTGTAGGACTTAGTAGGAGCAGCCCGCTTCCATTTGTAAAAATGCCCATTACCTATGAACGTGCTTTTGGTGGAACGGATCAAATATCAAAAAAAAGGAAACATCACGGTTGGGAGGCGAGAAATCCTGTGGGGTGTGGTTTTGCAACCAGGCCTGAACATTTAATTGGGAAGACGCTTCCCAATATCGAAGATCCAGCCTGTTTGATCCAGAATTGGGACGATAAGCCTAAACCTGCAGGTTTTGGGCCCATCGCAGGACACTGGTCTCCTAGAGTTGAGCTGGCCGGAACTTATGACCAAGAGTGGGAGCAGAATCGGTTGCCGTTGCTACCTGAAGATTTCAATGATGGTTTCTATCAATGTGCGCCTGAAGATCAGCAGGTGCCCGGATTCCTCAAGGGAGGTGAACGCGTTCAAGTCACCGGCATGACGCCAAACGGACTGCTTGTATTTCATCTGCCACGGATTACGCTTGGTTTTACAACCTATTTCGACGGCAGTTCCCAAGCGGTGCATCGTGGGGTGCTACATACTGTACGGATTATTCCGGATGAAAATAAGCTAATTATGGTATGGCATACCAATCTTGAATGCCACCATAGGGTTTTGCAATTGGTCGGCACTACAATTCGGATAAAACAACGTCTGTTCGTGTCACAGAAAGCAAATGAGGACAATTCCTGGGAATTTGCATGACCGGGTAAAAGATTGAGCGAACCATGGAACAAGATAGCATATGTATTGTCAGCTTAGGGGCGCAAACCGCCATCGGGCTAAGCGCAACAAGTACTGCAGCAGCAGTAAGAGCAGGTATTTCCGGGTTTAATGAGCATCCCTTTATGATTAACCAGCAAGGTGAGCCATATACGTTAGCCATGGTTCCCTCCATAGATCCATATACAAGTTATCGTCAGCGGATGATCCTTATGGTGGAACAAGCGGTAAAGGAAACCATCGCCGGATTGGAGTATCAGGGAGTGCATCAGGCAATACCGGCAATCATAGGTTTGCCTGAGGTTCGACCAGGATTGCCACAGGACCTGCCGTTTCTGATTGAGGAAAGCGTCCGTGAATTAAATAACGCTCAAATTTCAATTAATAGTGTCCATACCCTTTTAAATGGGCACTCTGCCGGACTCCTGGCACTGGAGAGAGGCCGTCAGATCCTTTCAGTTGGAAACGTAGAGTTCTGTCTGGTTGGTGGCCTTGACAGCTACATTGAACCGGAGACTTTAGAGTGGATAGAAGACAACGACCAATTACATCAACCTGTAAATGCATGGGGTTTTATTCCAGGGGAGGCAGCCGGATTTTGTCTGATATGCTTAAAAAATACGGCTAAAAGATACAATTTGATGGTAAAGGCTGAGCTGATGTCCATTGCTACAGCAATCGAACAAAACAGGATAAAAACAGAAACGATATGTCTCGGCCAGGGATTGACTCAGGCAGTGAAAGAGGTGACAAAAAATTTACCTCAGGATTCAAAAGTCAATTATATGATCTGCGATCAAAACGGTGAAGCTTATCGCTCCGATGAGTTTGGTTTTATGCTAGCGCGTTTGTCGGACCTGTTTGAAGATCCTTCGGATTATTTGGCGCCGGCTGATTGTTGGGGAGATGTTGGGGCCGCCTCAGGACCTTTGTTTATAAACCAGACATGCGCTGCTTTTGAAAAGGGCTACGGCACAGGCCAATATACGCTTTTATGGACCAGTTCTGAAGGCGGAGAGAGAACGGCCGCTATTCTTAAAGATGAAGCGCGAGCGCTAGGATAAGATATTATGGGCGTTACCATACATGTCAACGGTAAGTCAAATTCTCTCGTCCACAAAGGGAGTACGGGCATTGCAAAATCAACCATTCCAGATATTTGTAAGACACCATCGCCAGGTGGACCGGTTCCAATTCCATACCCGGTTATCGTTTCTATGTCCAGCGATCTGAAAAAGGGAACAAAGAAGGTTAAAGTTGACGGCAAAAAGCCAGCAGCAATTAAAGGTTCGGAGTTTAGCCGCTGTGTGGGAGATGAGCCTGGAACTGTCGGTGGCATAAAATCGAGCACTAACATGAAGGAAGCTACATGGTTGCTATATTCCTTTGATGTGAAACTGGAAGGCAAAAATGCATGCCGGCTCAGTGATAAAATGTTGATGAATCACGGAAATACTGTATGTCTTAGCGGAGAAGTTCAAATCCCCGTTATTGATGAAGATATAGAAGGCTGCCGACAAGCGGAAGAGAGTGCGAAAAAAGCCGATGAATTAACACCTGAACATGTTAAAGAAGAATCTTATGTCGCTGCAGGATCTAATTTCAAAGATCAGAATGGAATGGCATCAAGTGGCGTAAGTGCTAAAATGGTCTTACGGGGCGGTAAGTACAAAGACTTCGCAAAAGGCTTGATACCTGATAAAAGGACAAAAGTGTATCCGGAATCCAATGTCCCATGCCCAAGCAAAAAATCAGGCAAGCATGAATATCCGGCTCGTAAAGGATCATGTCCGAAACAAGGTCATGCTGAAGCGAAAATTATTGAAGATCTTTTTGCAGCAGCAAAACCAGGTACGCCAAAAGGAAAACTATACTTAAAAGTCAAGGGAAAACCCATATGCACTAATTGCAGAGATTTAATTGACTGCGCTGAAGAGAATGAAGAATTAGAAGTTTTTGTATGCCCGTAGCTATTAATTTGGAGGATTTACGATGCCGTTAATATTTCCAAAAAATATATTTAAAGACAATTTAAAAAAATTTCCGATTCAACACAAATGGAGTGACTGGGATCCCTACGAATTGATAAAGTTACCGGAATCCGAGACTAAAGAGCAACTTAAAAAAGTATCAAATCGAGGAATAACTGCTTTTTCAGTTGCTTGTTCGGAGTGGGTTGTCTTTCGGATGTCGAACTACGTTGATGATAAAATTATTTATGATTACCTTGAAGCGTTTTGGGTTTTTCTTATGGGATATGATAGTGCCATGCCTACTGAAACAGAAAATGACGATTGGTTAGGACCAATCCGGGGGCCCATCGATTTAGCTTTGATGACTAGTCTGAATACAATCTATCTTTCAGAAGAGGGTCCCCCAGTTCAAAATAGCGCTTTATCAGCTCAAATCGCTCTGCATGTATTGCCTGATCCAAAGCCTTTTATTATTTGGCAAGAAAAAATGCTGAAACGACTTGTAAGATATTTTAGAAGAAAGGAAGATGAACCAACCGGAGACCCGGTTTGTAGAGAAGTTATTGATCCCTCCATGGAGTTAGATGAGAAAAAGATTGAAGCGCTCATCAAAGGATTCTTAGAAAAAGCTGATTTTACGAATAATCCTTTCTTATCAGGCATTAAAAGTCATGATGGTCCTCTATGAGGAGTGCTGCAAGTTAAAATAGTATACTTTTTATTTAATCTTTCAAGGCAATGATAATTATGCAAATCATACCCGACATCGTTGAACAACACGCCGAAGAAGCCGCCTTCAACTGGCTGCTTCGTGACAGCGCCGTGTCCGAACCGCACTATGATCTCGCCGATTTGGCCCATCTGGACGACCGCATCGAAGCCAACATCGACGGGTTGCTGATAGCGGGGGATGCAGGCTGGGACATTTGCCGGGAAGCCTTGGAAATTGGAGATCCAGGAGAAATCTTTACAGCCGGCGTGCTGGCCTTCGAATCGCAGGTCCCCAAGTACATGGATGCCCTCCTTGCTACGGTGGAGGAAGACGTCGAACTCCAGCGGGCCCTGTGCTCGGCACTGGGATGGATTGAGTTTCACCAGGTGGAAGGATCGGCCAATAAACTTCTATATGCGGATTTGGCCTTTCTCATACGCATTGCCTTGAGCGTCTATGCCATTCATCGTCAAGATATCGGTCCGGCTCTGGCGACCTATATCTCCGAGACCGATCCCTGGGTTCGTTCCAGGGCTTTAAAGGCGGCAGGTGAATTGGGACGTAGCGATTTGCTGTCCATGGTGATTGGTTGTGTTGATGAAAAAGACGAAAAATGCAGATTTTACGCCGCATGGTCGGCAACATTGTTGGGCGACAACGCGGGAATCGATCGGTTGAAACGTATTGCGGAGGCCCAATCTGTTTACGCCCAAAGGGCGTGTGAGCTGGCCGTTCGGAAAATGGATCATGGCCACGCCTTGCAATGGCTCAATGAGCTTGGTCGGCATTCGTCGTCCACTCGATTGGCCATTAATGGCTATGGTGCCTTTGGCGATCCTCAGGCAATTGCCTGGCTCATCGAGATGATGCAGGTGCCTGAGTTGGCCCGGCCGGCTGGAGAAGCATTTTCAATGATCACCGGTGTTGATATTGCCTCCGAAGATCTTGAAACCGATGCGCCTGAAGATTTTCAGGCAGGGCCGACCGAAAATCCCGAAGACGAGGATGTGGAGATGGATCCGGATGAGGATTTACCCTGGCCTGATCCTGAACTGGTTGGCGCCTGGTGGCATGACCAACAAAAAACGTTTCAAAAGGGCAACCGCTATCTATTGGGCAATACCATATCATCGGAAAACTGCATGCATGTTCTCATCAACGGTTTTCAGCGGCAACGCGCGGCTGCTGCCATGGAACTGGCGCTCCTGCATCCCGGCCGGCCTTTGTTTGAGGTACGTGCTCCGGGTTTTCGGCAGCAGCGTTTGCTGGCGGCCGGGTAGCGAGGCTCGTGACGGATGAAGGTTCAACTGATCATTCCCGCCATCGCATGCATTTTTATCCTGCTGGCGATCTATCACCTGGCTGCGGCCCTCCGAAATATTCGTCAATCCGATGATGCCGCGCGAATTACGGTCAGGGTCCGAAAAAGGCTATTTGTGGTCTTTTTGCTGGTGGGTGCAGGGTTGTTTGGATATTATTGGTTGATGAACTCGTAAAAAGTCTGATCTTTACCACGAAGAGCACGAAGAACACGAAGAACACGTCTGGTTTTCGTATTTATCCGGCATGCTTTTTCATTGAATCCGAATCACCGGTATGTTCCGGCCGCTTCAGTCGGCATAAAGTGGAGGGCGATCATGGCGACCATACCCTTGGAGGTACACCTCATCACCCTGCTGGTCACTGAGCAGCGGATTGTCACAAGGCAAGTCCAGGTCGGCAGAACCACCCAAACCCGGAGGGAGCGCGTCACGCAGCAACGCGAAATACCGCCGGGCGAGACGGCCGCCACTGTCCGCGCAGGCGTAACCCTGGCCAATCAGATCCTGGCGCCGACCAACATTTCATTTCGACTCACCTCCATAAACACGCAGCGCACGGCTGCGCCTCAGAACCGGGAAGTCGTCACCGAGAATGGATTTCTGTATTTGGCAGGGCAGTACCGGGCCCGGCGGGGCGCCCGGCTTTTCGTGGTGCGCCAGTTTGCCGGCCAGGAAGGCGGTCAGGCCGTAGAGGCGCAACGCGTCTGTTTCAAGGCTGTTGCGATCCGAGCCGTTGATAGTTAATTTTAGCATTATGAAATCAGAAACTTCCGCCGGAACCATCACATTGACCGTAGAGACGGGGCATTCAGCAGGTATGCAGCTCCGGAGGGCCGAACCG
This sequence comes from Desulfobacteraceae bacterium, assembly GCA_050124755.1. Classification (GTDB taxonomy): domain Bacteria; phylum Desulfobacterota; class Desulfobacteria; order Desulfobacterales; family Desulfosarcinaceae; genus JARRKU01. The sequence goes on along the minus strand of JASFER010000192.1, from coordinate 768 downwards.
TTTCAAATCGGCCGCCATTCGGAATGCGCTGTATGCATTCAGGACAATGTGGTGAGCCGTCATCATGCCGAGTTGTATCTGGTTGACGGAAGGTGGTGGATTAAGGATTTAAATAGTGCCAATGGCGTTATTTTCAACGGCAAGCGCATTATACAAGCGCCTTTGACCGGAAATGACCGGTTTCAGCTCGGCAATGGCGGTCCGCAATTCTCGTGTTCGATCAAATCTTCGGCGGCCGAAACATCCATGGGAGCGCCGCCTGAACAACAACCTTCGCAAATCAGCAAGGAAAGCGTCTCTTCCGAGGCAGGGCGTACCGATCTCGATCATTACAAACGGCACTATTTCACCGATGCCGACGGGCAGACCGCCGGCCAGCATACCATGATGGTGCGCCGGGCATTTGCAGAGGTGCAGAAAAAACAACGCCTTACCTATGGCATGATTATTGGATTTGTGGTGATGCTGCTCATTATCACCGGGTCTGTTGCGCTTTACAAGCACGGTCAGGTGGTCAAACAGCGCAACCTGGCAACGGAGGTGTTCTACACCCTGCGCGCACTTGAAATCGACTTGATGAAGCTGCGTCTTGAAACCCAAAGGAGCCGGTCCCTGGAGGCTGAAATTCAATACGATGCGGTTAAGACCCAAAAGCAAAAACTTGAAAAAAGCTACGAACAGTATGTGGAAAGTTTGGACATATATGGCAAGGGATTGAGTGAAGAAGAAAAAATCATTTTGCGCATGGCCCGACGCTTTGGCGAGTGC
>JASFER010000191.1:0-12336 GCA_050124755.1 Desulfobacteraceae bacterium | reverse complement strand
GCCGTGGATGTCGTAGACCTCGCCCAGCAACCGGGCGCTCATGGCCGAGCAGCCGATATGCCAGCCGGGACGCCCCGGTCCCCAGGGGCTCGTCCAGAACGGCTCCCGGGGCTTGGCCGCCTTCCATAAAACAAAATCGGCCGGGTGCCTTTTTCCCGGTTCAACAGAGGCATTGCCATCCGTGACGGGCGCCTCGATGGTACGCCGCGAGAGTTTTCCGTAATGCTTGAAGGATGTCACCGCAAAGTAAACGCTGCCGTCCACGGCATAGGCATGGCCGGCTTGCAGCAACCCGCAGATGAAATCCTGGATGGGGCCAATAAACTCGGTGGCCCTGGGCCGGGCGTCGGGGGCCTTGACGTTCAGGCGTTGCATGGCCAGCTCATAGCGGCGAAGATAATGGGTGCCCAGGGTTCTGAAATCCTGGTTCCGCCTGCGGGCTTTTTCAAGAATCTTATCGTCGATGTCGGTCACATTGCGCACCAGGACGACGCTTTCGCCCCGGGCCTGAAGATAACGCCGGATCACATCGAAGACCACCGCCGATCTGGCGTGGCCCAAATGAGGCTCGTCATATACGGTGGGGCCGCACACATAGATCTTCACCTGCCCCGCCGTGATGGGCATCAAAGGGACCCTGCTGCGGGTGAGGGTATTGTAGATGCGGGGAGGCATTAACGGCCCTCCTTGTTCAGATAGTGTTTGTTATCCCGACGGACGGTGAAACCGATCTCGTTGAGGTAATCCAGAACGTGGGTGCCTCCCCACCTTCCGTACCCCAGCAACTCCCTGCAGTCACCCACCGTGACAAAGCTCCTTGCTTCAATGGTGCGCGCCACGCGCGCCTTGATCTCTTCGACGGCATCCGGGGACAAGAAGCGCCGATCGTTCAGTCGTACCAGTTTTTTTTGGCTGGAGAGATAATTGAGCAGTTGCTGAACCTCTTTTTTCTCATATTTTGGCCGGTGAAGCTTCCAAAAGGTATCCGCGCTAAACGGCGTCAGGCCCGACTCGAGGGCATGAGCCAGAAGATGGGAGATCAAGGTTTCACGATGATCATCCAATGAAGGCCGGAAACCGCAAAGAACAAACCCGCCCTCCAGGGGGGCAATGCGGCCCGCCTTGCAAAGGCTTTCCGCCACGGTCTGCAGCACGGATGGCGCTGCACGGTGGTCGAGCCGTTCGGCCACCTCGGCCAAGGTGATCTTTTTTTTCAGGGGATCTTTTTGGAAGGCTTTTTCGATAACCTTTCGACATTGCGCTTCAAGTGCCCGGAGATGATCCTTTTTAATGGCGCCGCACCCTTTCAGATAAACCCATTCGCCCTTTTGAACTTTGGCATTGATGCGCCGTTCAAACCGGGATGACGGCAACCCTGTTTTTTGGGAAAGCATTTTAGCGTTTATGGGACACCCTTTGGTGCTGTCGAAAACCCTTTCCACATAGGCCTCCACATCCTCATCTTCGAGGGTTCTTAACAGGGGAACAACAGATCCGGCTTTCACCGCTCGAAATTTTTCACGCGGCGTTTGAAGGACACGGCCGCCCGCGATCACCGTATTGATGTTCAGCGGAGATATCACAAAGGCATCCCGGGGCTGGGCCGCCACCGGCCGCAGCAGGCGAATTTGCGCCAGGCCGGTTTCTCCCGGTTCGAGACGCTCGCGGTCCATCAGCACCACCATGCCGTTGGTGATGGATGTGCCTATAAAAATTTTAACCCGTTGTCGGTTTTTAATACCCCGTTGGGTCGTTGCCATAACCGCCATCTGCACATCGATCAAGTAAACCGGATGAAGCGTTTCGGGCGTCGCCAGACTCATTCCCCGGCGTACGTCGGCTACAGGGACCCGATGCAGATTGATGCCCACTCTTTGGCCGGCAACGGCCCGGCTGACGGCACAGGCATGGGATTCCAAAGAACGGGCGCGTGTTTTGAGGCCGGAAGGTAAAAGGGCCATCTCATCGTTGCAGCGCACCATGCCGGCGGTCACGGTACCGCTCACCACCGTGCCGTGTCCCTGGATGCTTCTGACCTGATCGATCCACATGCGAAAGGGTTGATCCGATTTTTTGGCGGAAAGATCGCTCAGGGCTTCATCAACGCCGTTGATAATCGCGGTGGCGAATTCCGGCTTTTGATGGGAAAACTTTAAAATGGGCTGCTGATCCAAAAAGGTCCCGCCCAACAATTCACTCAGCTCCAGTTCCGCCAGTTCCAGTGTTTCTTCATCCACCAGATCGGTTTTGCTCAACACCACCAGGCCCGAGCGGGCATTGAAGGATTTCAAGATGTCCACGTGCTCCCGGGTTTGGGGCATGACACCGTCATCGGCCGCTACGACCAGGATGGCCATATCCACGCTGTTCAGCCCCCGGATGGTGTTCTTGAGAAAATCGGTGTGGCCGGGAACGTCGATCAGGGCAACGCTCCGGCCGCTGGGCAGCTTCAACTCGGCCACACCGGACTCGATGGAGAGTCCGCGGGCCTTTTCTTCCGCCTTGCGGTCCGTATCGATGCCGGTCAAGGCGCGCACCAGGGTGGTTTTGCCGTGATCCACATGCCCTGCCACGCCGATGGTAATGGGTGTGCTCACCTATGCACCTCCATTAGATATGGAAGGGGCAAGGGGAATCGAACCTCCTCCTCGTTGTTCAGACGAGGCCGACGGTTTTGAAGACCGCGGGGTGCCCAGCACCATTGCCCCTGGAGATTGAATCATACAGTAGAATATCATCGTGTTTGAACCGACTGGATCAACCCGCTGAATAGGATCCGCAATTGACGGTCGTTCAACTTCCGGGAAAGCGTATCCGCATCTTCCCAATCCATTGTTTCCTCTTCGGTTTCAGTGCATTGGCCCTTCATTGGAAAAGGTTTAGCGACTATCATCCGCCGGCTGCGACGGCGAATTTCGGCAACAGGCAACTCCCGGTTGTTTTCGATCCAGCGATGGCAGTCATCGTGGCTGCCGGCATAGAGCAGGTAAAGATCCCTGCCCTGTTTGAGGGTCACCAGCCGGTAGCCGCTGCCCAGGTTGTATTTGATGCATCCTTTGATGCGCTGCTCGCCATGTTTGGTGATGTTACCGGCTTTCATCGAGGAGAACCGGCCGCCCTTCAACTTGGCGATGATGTCCCGGGCCTGTTCGGCTGCCAGCGCCGCCTTCTTGTCCGATTGATCCAATGCCTGTAATTGCTTATCCAATTTGGCATCCAGGAAAAGCGTCGTTATCAAAGTATTGCCTCCCTTTTTTCTAATCCCCAAACTTAAAGCGATGCACGATGAACGGTGCAAATTCCGGAGTCCATCGGTTTCTGCGACCCTGGCGTGGCATCTGCGCAAGCGCATGACGTCACTGGACAGGCATCAACACACGCCCTACAGCCGGTGCAATTCTCTATGTCGATATACCGCGCCCGCTTTTTGACCACGGCTTTGAAACGACCGGGACTTCCGGAGACGGATAGAAGCCGGGCATTGGTCACCAACTCGATGTTGGGATGCCGGCCGGCGGAAACCAGATAGGGGGACAGAATACACATGGAACAATCGATGGTTGGGAAGGTCTTGTCGAGTTGCCCCATGACACCGCCGATGGCCGGCGTCTTCTCCACCAGGTAGACATAAAAGCCCGAATCGGCCAGATCCATGGCCGCCTGAATGCCGGAAACACCGCCACCCACCACCATGACGGCACCGCTGGTTTTCATTCTCATGGATATTCCCCTTTCAATAGTGCTCCCGCAGCCAGGGAAGCGCGCTTTTCCCAATGGTTATTGGAGCCTGAAGCGGCGACATCTTCAATCCGTAAAGGGATTGGGTGTTCCCGGCTCTCCGGGCAACCACACCGCTTTCAAATCATCTCCCAGATACTCCCGTTCCGTTTCTGCCAGCACGCCCAAGGAGAGCGCGATGATGGTCCAAAAGTGGGTGACGTGGTACCGGCCGCCGTAGTGTTCGGCCAGGTCGTGAATCTGGGCATGGCAGTTGTGACACGGCGTCAGACAGTAGTCCGCGCCGGTGGTCATGATCTGATCGAATTTGATCCTGCCGTATTTGCGCCGGGCTTCGGTGTAGCCGGACTGCAGGTAGCCGCCCCCGCCGCCGCAGCAGAAGTTGTTGGATTTGTTGGGGTGCATCTCCACAAAGTTCTCTTCGCCCACGCAGGCCTTGACCACGTAGCGCATTTTATCGGCCTGTTCGTCGCCGTAGCTTTTTCGGATCTGGTTGCAGGGGTCCTGGACGGTGAATTTTATTTTGAGATCCTTGTTCCAATCCGCGCTGACTTTCAATTTGCCGGATTTGATCCACTCGTAGTAGTAGGCCACCATGGGTGCGATTTCCAACTCCGAATTGATATGGAAACGCTTGTTGGCCGCCCAAACCGAATAGGTGGAGTGTCCGCACTCCGTGTTCAGGTAGACCTTGCACCCGAGATCTTTGGCCGTTTGCAGCGTGCTGGAGGCGATTTTATTCCAGTTTTCATCATCGGCCAGAAACATGCAGTAGTTCTCGCCGCCCCAGGCTGTACAGCTGTAGGTCCAATCAACACCGGCCAGGTGAAGGATTTTCCACAGGGGCACCATCTCGTCCGGTTCGGTAACCGGCTCGCGGGAGTTCTGGCTTAAAAAGAAGGTCGCCCCCTGCTTGTCGATGGGCGCTTCGAGCTTTTCCCACCCCGGCTGGGTTTCACGGATCTCCTCGAGCACATCTTCCACCACAAATCGAAAATCCTCCGGCGGCGTCCCCATGGCGCTGCAGCTATCGTTGCGCAGGGCCATATCGCATGAGCCCAAAATGCCTTTGGGCCGCTTTTCTCTGGGCCACAGCTTGCGCGCCTCGTAGACCAATCCGGAGATATTGATTTCCATGGGACAGACATGGGTGCAACGGTAGCACATGGAGCACATCCACACCCACGGGTGCTGGGTAATCTCCTCATCCATGCCCAAGGCGGCCATGCGCAAAAATTTTCGCGGATCCATGCCCTCCAGTCCGGTGGCCGGACAGCCCGAGGCACACGCACCGCAGGTCAGGCAAAGGCTCAAATTCCCGCCCCGGGGCAGGATCTCCTGCACTTTCCCCAAAAACTTCCCGCGTTGGCCGGGTGCTATCTTAATCGCTTCTTCCATGACGGTTCCTTTCGTTAGGGGCGTGGAATAAATGCCTTCCACGACCCTTTCAAGGGCAAGTGGGGCGTCATCAATGATGCCGGCGCCGGAAAACGACTCGGATTACCCTATCGTTGCAAAAGATGGTGTTTATTCAATGCTGATAATGCCTTTAAGCGTTTTGCCATCTTTTTTATGCAACTGTAGGGATTATTGCAGGCCGACCGATGCAGGAAGCTTATGCGTAATACGGTGATATGGTGAGAAAAAACCTGTTATAGAAGGCTCCGTCCCCAATAGTTTTACCGTGAGCGTACCAACCCGGGCAGCCAGCGCCAAGTCTCTCAGGTAAAGCCTATGTGACGGTTCAATGTGAGCATACAGCCTGTGGAATTGCACAAAATGGTCCGAGAAAGGATTCATCTTTAAAAGCTGTAACAGGAAAAGTCAACAATATATTATCTATCCTTTCCATGCAATTAATAGATTATTTCTATAGCTTATTTTGGGCATTTGGCAGCCATTGATTAGATTGAGGAATAAAGATAATGGAAGCTTTCCATGGTAAAATTGTGAATATTAGTAATCATTTCAAGTCAACTTCCGGCAACTTGCTTTGGAAGTGGCCATTATACGACCTACTAAAATTATTTGACTTTCGCTTATATGACATTTTAGTATTTTTAAATACCATCCGGCTGCACTGCATCCCTGGTAAAAGCTGAATTTGAAAGTCTGCCCAACGTCCGATTCTGCCGAATGAGCTGAATATTCTCCTTCTAAACCGGAAGGCCAAAAAGTTTACCATTGAAGGAGGCCCACAATGTACACAAACCTGTTTTCCAAAATCACCATCAAGGGGCTGACGCTGAAGAACCGCCTGACCATGGCGCCGCTTTATCTTGGATATGCCGGCGAAGGGGGTACGGTGACCGACATGCTCTTGGACCACTACCGGCTCATGGCCCGCAGCGGTGTCGCCATGGTTGTGGTGGAAAATTCCACGGTAGACTTTCCGGAAGGCAGCGGCTCCACAAGAACCCTTCGGGCGGATACCGATGACAACCTGGACGGATTGAAGCAATTGGCGACAACCATTCAGCAAGAAGGCGCCCGGGCCTGCCTGCAAATCAACCACGCCGGCCGTTTTGCCGGTGCGGCGCAAGAACCTGTGGCCCCCTCGGCGGTGGAAACATTCGGCCGGATGCCGAAATCCCTGGACAAGGACGGTATCAGCCGAATCATCGACAAATTCGCCCAGGCCGCGACCCTCTCCAAATCAGCCGGGTTCGACATGGTGGAACTCCACGGCGGTACCGGCTATCTATTGGCGCAGTTCCTGTCCCCAAGAACCAATAAGCGCTCGGACGGCTATGGCGGCGGGCTGCAAAATCGCCAGCGATTTCCTTTGGAGGTGCTGACCAAAGTCCATGAAGCCGTAGGCGACTATCCGGTAGGGTACCGCTTTTTGGCGGACGAATGGCTTCCGGATGGACTGCAATTGAACGAAGCCAAACAATTTGCCAAGCGTCTCGCCGACGCCGGTATCGCTTACATTTCCGTCATGGGCGGCACCTATGAATCTTTCTCCCTCCCTGAAATCGTAGACAAGTCCAAACAGCAAGGCTACATGCTCGATCTGGCGGCCGCCGTCAAATCAGCCGTAGACGTTCCGGTCATTTCCGCCGGGCGGTTTGCCACCGGGGATTTTGCGGACAGGGCTATCCTAGAGGGTAAAACCGACTTGATCGGTCTGGCCCGGGTACTGTGGGCCGACCCCGACTGGCCCCAAAAGGTCCTGGACGAGCGGGAAGCAGATATTCTTCAGTGTAACCCGGAATGCGGCGACGCCTGCATGCAAATGGTGTTGAAAAAACGGCCGGCATTCTGCGTGCAGTGGCCACCCGAGAAGATAAAAAAATGGAAGGCCAAATTCGTTTAAAAACCATAAAAGGAGGAGAATATGAGGCAGTTGGGCTTTATCGTGTTGATCACAACGCTGGTGTTTTTCGTATTTACAGGTCCGCTTTGCGCAAAACGACCATTACTGGATTGTACCGATCTGACATCGGATAACTTGGCGTTGAAAGGCGTGGCGATCGCCGACCAGGAAGCGGTTGTAGATGGATATGGCGCCTATTGCAAAATTTCAGGCAAGGTAAATGAGCGTACTGGAATCGATGGAAAAACCTATGCCATCGGATTTGAGATGAGGTTGCCGGTGGAGTGGAACGGCCGGTTTATGTATCAGGCCAACGGCGGCAGCGATGGATCGGTGGTTCCTGCAACCGGTGGCGTGGCGAATGCATCGGGACGGAATGTTGCCTTGGCAAGGGGATTTGCGGTGCTCAGCACTGACGCCGGCCACAACGGTGCAGACCCTGTGAATTTGCCCTCAGGTTTGAACCAAGGTGTTGCGTTCGGCCTGGATCCCCGAGCCCGATTGGATTACGGGTATTTGGCGACGCGAACCATGACGCCGATTGCAAAAAAGATTATTAAACGCCACTATGGGAAAAAGCCCGCCTACTCCTATATGGCCGGATGCTCCAACGGCGGACGGCATGGGATGGTGGCAGCCTCCCGGTATCCGAGGTTTTTTGACGGCATCCTGGTTGGCAATCCCGGTTTCAATCTGCCTAAAGCAGCCATCCAACATGCATGGGATGTTCAGAGTTTTCAAATCGCCGCGCCCGAAATTTATAATGCCTTTTCGCCTGTTGATATGGCTTTGATCGCCGACGCGGTTGTGGCAGCATGCGATGCGCTCGATGGCCTTGTGGACGGGATGGTGGCAGATCTTTCCGGATGTCAGGATGTTTTTGATTTGTCCGAACTGACTTGCGAGGGGGAAAAGCTGCCAACCTGTTTAACCGCCGACCAGGTGGATGCCATGGAACGGTCCATGGGAGGTCCGAGGAATTCTGCCGGCATGCAGCTTTACTCGGATTGGCCCTATGATGGCGGCATGGGCGGTGGCGACTATCGATTCTGGAAACTCGAGAGCGGCATCCCCCCCTGGGGGAATTATCCGCTCATCGTTGCTTTAGGAGGTGGCTCCCTTCCCTATATTTTTACGACACCGCCCGTTGAAGTCCCTGGAACGCCGGACGCGCTTTACCGTTTCCTTTCCGAGTTCGACTTTGATATGGACGCCCCGAAAATTTATGCCACCGACCACCGCTATAAGGTTTCGTCTATGGATTTTATGACGCCCATCGATGTTGACAACCCGAAGTTGCGCAGATTTGAAAAGTCAGGTGGCAAGATGATCATTTACCACGGCCAGAGCGATCCCGTTTTTTCTGTGAACGACACCATTCGCTGGTACGAAAAGCTGTCGGCCAACCACAGGGGTGACGCCACGCATTTTGTGAGGCTGTTCGTCATCCCCAACATGAACCACTGCTCCGGCGGCTGCGCCACTGACCAGTTCGATGCGTTGACCGCCTTGATCGATTGGGTTGAGGACGGGGTGGCGCCTGATTTCTTAGAAGCGTCGGTCGATCCGGAAAACCCTGAAATTCCTGGCGACTGGAGCCTTGACCGCACAAGGCCGCTTTGTGTATGGCCTGAAATTGCGGTTTTCGACAGTGGTGATCCCGAAGTCTACGAAAGCTTTGACTGCGCCGTTCCCTCAAATTACGATCATTGGCCTTATGGTTGCCCGTATCATCGCAGGCGGCACCATCACTTTCGACATCCCCCTGGCGGCCATCCAAAATTTGCAGGACCGTCTCACCGCTACAGGTGGGATAGTCACTGACACAGCGCCATGGGAGAAGGATGCGTTTTCGCTATTTGTTGACCCGCGGTAGAGTCATCTGATAGTAGAGACAGATTGAACGCAGGTTCCGATACGCAACGGCGGCAAAGGCGGCGAGGGACTTGTCGATCTCTTTCAAATCCTTCTTCCTCCTTAAAATAGTAGACAAGCGCTACACTTTCAGGGAAAATGATGAACGTTTTAATTACTGGTGCAGCAGGAAATCTTGGTCGCCTTCTTTCAAGGCATATTAAGGATTATGAGAAAGATCTGAATCTAATTCTCATGCAGCACCAAAAAAAAATTCCAAGCGATCTGAAAGATAATTCCAGAATCTCAATAAGAGGTGCCGACCTTTCAAAACCTGAAACATTGTATGAATGTCTGGATGGCGCAGACACAATCGTTCACTTCGCAGGTGTGCTATTTAAGGCTAACCCGGAAAAGTTCCTTTATGAAACAAACATAAACTATTTTAAGAACCTTGTCAGGGTCGCTAAAGCGAAAAAAATAAAAAAAGTGATTTTAATCAGTTTCCCCCATGTTGAGGGTCCAACTTCAAGGAAAAGACCTGCAAAAGGCAGTTTGAATGGAAATCCAATATCTGTGCATGCCAGAACAAGACTTGAGCAAGAGAAATATCTTTTCAGCGAAATCGAGCATTCTATATCTCTTAGAGTTGGAATGGTTTACGGAAAAGGCATATTGATGATAGATGCTGCAGAATGGTTCGCTAAAAGATTGCTTTTAGGGATTTGGCGAGAACCAACTGAGATTCACCTGATTTCCAAGACAGATTTTTGCAGGGCTGTGGTGGCTGCGATAAAGAGCTTAACCGCAGCGGGTATTTACCATATCGGTGATGAAGGCAACGATACTTTACAATCCTTTTTGGATTTTGCATGTGCTATTTGGAAATGCCGTAAGCCATGGCGAATGCCTTTATGGCTCATTTATTTAGCTGCGGAAATATTCGAATTCGTATCATACGTATTTAAAACGAAAAGTCCATTAACCAAAGATTTTATAGACATAGGGCGGGTATCTTACTATGGAGATACTTCTCGATTCAGGTCAGAACTGTTACCTTCGTTAGAATATTCCAATATCAATGAAGGCGTAAATGAAATGATAGTGCAACCGCATCTTTCAGCGGATCGCAAAAAACGCGCCCGCTGAGGAGTGCGTTACGCCTGCTATGAGGTAGTGATTAGACGTGAGCAGATATACAGCTCCAGTATGGTCAAATGCCGCGCTTATTACCATTGACACCCAGTGCGACACACTTGATGGACAGCCTTTCGAGATTCCGGGAACTTCTGAGATTCTCCACCGCATGACGGAGCTTCTGCAAGCTTTCCGGAAGGCAAACAAGCCCATCATTCACATCGTTCGAATTTACACACCCGACGGTGCAAATGTTGATTTGTGCCGTAAGGCGTTGGTTGAACAAGGCGCTGCATTGGTATTGGCAGACACCCCCGGCAGTCAGATAGCACCCGATTTACTCCCTGATGTCGGCTTGGAGCTCGATACCGAACTGCTGCTCTCAGGGGCGATCCAGACCCTGGGATTAAACGAAGTCGTGATTTACAAGCCGCGTTGGGGAGCTTTTTACAATACGCCCCTGGAGCAATACCTTCGAACAGAGGGTATCTCGACGCTGGTCTTCAGCGGCTGCAATTTTCCAAATTGCCCCCGTACTTCAATTTACGAGGCAAGCGAACGGGATTTCCGACTTGTTCTGGTGGAAGACGCCATCTCAGGCTTGTACGATCAAGGCAGACGGGAAATGCACAATATTGGAGTCGGGTTGCTATCAACGGATCAGGTCATTGATGCAATGGGGCGGAATGACAAAACCGCCTGAACGCTTCGAGAGTCGAGAGGGACATTCTCCCAATATTTAAACTTAAGGATAATCGAAATTCTCAGGTTTAAAAGTTTGGAAGGCCCCTTCTGTTTTGTGGAACGGACTGATTTTCGCATACGCCAGGTGGATTCGAAATACGACCCGCTTTTCAAATCGATTACAAAACGCCGTATGCCATAGTGGTCTCAACCATGGCTTTGACATTTTCATGTTTGGCGACATCGAACCACATGCCGCTATCAACAATCAATCCGCCGTCCCTTCCAAACACATCAATCAATTCCTTTACATATTCACGGACTTGTTGTGGAGTCCCGATCTGCAGCATCGAACCCGGTACGTTTCCTCTGATGCAGACACGGTCTCCAAGGACCTTTTTAGCCTCATAAATATTGATGTGCTCAAACCAGTAAATCGCTTTTCCTTTTGGAATATCCTTAATAATCTCCAGACGGGTGTTATAGTCTCCTTCAAAAAGAGGCATGGGAACGAATCCGGCTTCAATTATTCCCAGCATCACATCTCGCAGGCCGGGCCAGTAGAACTCTTCAAACTGTTTGCCGGACATGAACGTTCTGGAACCCTTGTGTAGCATAAGTCCGATAACCGGTGCACCTGTCCGCGTGGCCAGTCCGACACCGTAGCTGATCTCAAGTGGCACCCGATGCGCCATTACGGCTTTAAGTTCATTTGGATATCTGAACATATCCATCATAACGCCTCTGGTGCCCCTGAACCAGTCTCCAACCACATCGAAGGGTATGGTGCTGATGCCGCCATACATGTTGGGAAATCCCAAGGACTTGATTTTGCTTCCGACTTTAGCAATATGCGCGTAAAACCCGGCCGCCTCTTCACCGGCCTTTATCAGTGCCTGCAGCGCTTCGGCAACATCAGGGTTCCCAAAAGGCAGCGCGCCGCCGACCAATCCGTTTGAATAGCTTAATATGGATGTTAAAGCGGGAAGATGCTTCAGGGGATCAAGGGCCCCGCACACTCTGGGCAGAAATGTTCTGAGCATAAAATCGCTGGGATCCGACAGATAGCCTTTATAAAATGCTTCCGCTGTAACGAATTCCGACTCTTCAAACTGAAATGAAACATTCGGATCAACATCTTGACCCGGAAGCTTCAGCGGTTGATATTGCAGTTGATTAAGAACCGGACCGGGCTGAACAACAGTTGGAGGACCAAACGAATCCGGTTCGAAATCCGATAGCGTTTGCAACCATGCTTCGGCGGCTTTGTCATAATTAAATACAACATCTTCACAAGTAAAGCCGTTATCAAGCGCCGGGAACATACTGAAACTCGGGATGACCGGCACCCGGTCCGGCTTCTTTAGCTCAATGACATCGGCAATGCGGTTTGCCCTGGCCTTATAATTCGATTTTGCCTCTTCATTCACAAAATCTATACCATCTGCTGAGCACCATTTCTTTAAAGTTTCTTTTGTTTTATCCATATCGAACGCTACATATGCGAAGGGATAAACAGTGCAATCTGCGGGAAATGGGCGATGAGCGCCATGGCCAGAATCGCCGCGGCAAAAAACGGCCAGATCCCTTTGAAGATGGTTTCC
>JASFER010000190.1:0-12338 GCA_050124755.1 Desulfobacteraceae bacterium | reverse complement strand
AAAATTGCAGCAATCGCCCATAGCGTGCCAACACATCGAAACCGATAGTGTGTTGGAGTTTGCGCAAGCAAACGGGGCAGAGCGACAACGGCCTGGCGTCGCTCTCGGCCAAATGATTGGAGCCGTTCATCACGCATTTGAAATAAATGCAATGGGCCAGGGCGCAAAGCGCATCTGACGGCAGATTGCGCTTCAAATGGGTCAAGACATCTGTTGTAAGGATTTGCCGCCGTCCGGTGAACGGGTTTATGCGGCCGGTCACTTTGAGGCCATCAAATTCCATCGCCGGAAGTGGGCATACCGCAAGCATGAAGTAAGCCCTGGCAAAAGCTTGGAGCAAACCAAGGTCAGGGCTTCGATCTTTCAAAAACGATCCCAGGGGTTGTAACAGGAATTGAGGCCGTCAATTGTTGTGACCCTGCGCTGTCTCAGCGCAAATGATAATGGATCGCCCCTGGCGAGCTGGAAGCTGCCTGTCTTCCAGGAGAAATGACACCCTTTCCGATGAGCCGGATTTCATCGTTGTTTATACAGACTGCGTCAAAATCGCCGGTCTTGACATAGGTCCCATTGGAACTGATATCCTTCAGTACAAACTTATGCTTGCGCTTTTCTATTATGGCATGCTGACGAGAGATACGTGGATATTTCATAATGATATCATTTCCCGCCTGCCGCCCGATGGTACAAAGGGGGCTGCCTTTATCTACCGTCAAAATTCTAGCGCCTAATATGAGGTCCAGTTCCTGGCTGCATTCAAATTCCGAAGGGCGCTCGGCGGCCAGCGTCTCATCCTCCACATCCGCGATAAATTCAAAAACATTCACCCGGTTGCTACTGCCATTGATCGGCCACTTGCCGACAAAGCGTGCTTGATCGGCATACTCTCTGGAAAGACAATTGCGCGTGGCTTCTGAAAGCAGGATTCGAAAGGCGAGCCCCGCGGGTTTCAAATTTTCGGCAAAAGTGACAGCCTCCCCATATAGCCGTTTGCCTTCACGCACAACGACGCCTGTGCCGATGTGTATCCGGAGGCCCATGGAATGATCATCAGCCATATTAAAGGATGGGCTGGTATACGCAAATTGGTGCATCGTGACGGCGGCGGTCACAGCGTCATCGGCGGAAAAAAAGGCGCACAGCAGCTTGTCGTTGAAGGCCTGAATGAACTCTCCGTTCGTACTGTAGACAATGCCGCTGAGATTTCTCAAAAACTCCTTGATCCGACGCTGTGCCTTCGCTTGGTTCAGCTTGCGGTGAAGCCGGCGGTTATAAAGAATTTCAGCTAATAGTACCGAGAGATTGGCGGTTACCATTTGCATACTTCTCCTGTCATAACACACATCCATCCACATTTATTGGCCGCAAATCTGATGAAAAATAGTGATGCCTAACAGAGGCAAAGGTTTAAAGGTGGATCTGAAGCAGCTGAATTCAAAAAACCGGCGCAGCAGCGAGCGCATGACTCATTTTCACTGTTCGTTTAAACCAAGAATAAGGTGGAATTCGACTGAAGTCTCAGTAACTTGTAAGCTGAATATGTCAAATCATACAGTTATTGTCAATTATGTTATTTTAATGACAAAAATCTCATTTTTGTTATATATTTTTAATAGGAGACAAATCAGATTACCGGAGGTTGAAATGACTAAATATGGAAAAGTCACCTATCAAGGTAATAGCGGCACCGATTACGAATTCAGTGTATATTCAAGCGACACAAGCTTCGATAAAATGGCTGCAGTTTATATCATCACAAACAGGCATCGAGACATCAGTGGCGGTCACTCACATACATTGATTTATATAGGGCAAACAGGGGACCTCTCCGAAGGATTTGGTAAACACCACAAACAAGGTTGTTTCGCCTTGCATAACTACAATTGCATACTTGTTTATAAGAAAGATAGCGAAAAAGTCCGAATGTTAGTAGAATCCGACCTTCTCGGCAGGTACACACCACTGTGTAACAGATAGCAATCGGGCATCAGCGGCATCGAATCCACGTATTCACTCAAATCTCGATGAATTCGCAAAAAGTCATATTATGCGCATTTGCGTTATTCCGGCGAAGGCCGGGATGCGGTATTATCGGTCGCTTCCGGACGCCGGCATCCACCGGAGTGTCGTGGTTTATGACTTTTTCCCAGTTCATCAAACGTGCTTTGCGCCATTTTTCACAAGATGTTCATACAGTGTTCATCGTCTGTTCACAGAGGGGGGGCATACCTGATGTGTAATAAGGAAACCCTCAATTCAGAAAAGGAGAACACAAGTGCACGCAGCCGAGGTCATCAAACAGACATCCAGCCGATTTGGGCGCACCGCAACCTTCAAACTCATCACCATATGCACGCTCATCCTGGTCCTGCTCGTGCCGGCTTCCATGGTCGAATCATTGATCCATGAGCGGGAAAACCGCAAACATGAAGTGATCAATGAGATCAACTACAAATGGGGACAAGCACAAACCATCAGCGGACCGGTGATCTCCATTCCCTATCTCAAGCATGTCGAAGGCAAGCACGGCAAAACAACGACGGTGACCCAATACATGCACCTCCTGCCGGACACCGTGAACATCAAAAGCCACATCACCCCCGAGGTGAGATACCGCGGGATCTACAAAGCGGTGCTTTACAACACCATCCTCTCCATTGATGGCGCCTTCCCCAGCGTACCCACTGCCGAACTGCGAATTCCTCCGGAGAACATCGTCTGGTCCGGTGCCTTCATCTCGGTGGGCATCACCGACATGCGGGGACTAAAAGAGCGGATAGACGCGACCTTTGACGGTAAAAGCCTCTCCATGGAGCCCGGTATCGAAACCGCCGATGTGATCACATCCGGTGTGAGTTCCGGCATCCGCCTGGACAACTCGCGAAAGCAGTATGCTTTCCAATTCCATTTAAATCTCAACGGCAGCAGGCAGATTCATTTTTCACCGGTGGGCAGGGTGACCTCGGTCACGGCCAGTTCACAATGGCGGGACCCCAGTTTCGGGGGGGCTTTTCTTCCGGTTGAGCGCAAGGTTTCGCAGCAGGGCTTTACTGCCAGATGGAAAGTCCTTCACCTCAACCGCAACTATCCCCAGTATTGGAAGGGCTGCGGCCACGACCTGGCGGAATCGGCTTTCGGCGTCCAGCTTTTCAGCCCGGTGGATGTTTACCAAAAATCCATGCGCATGGCCAAATATGCATTGATGTTTATCGTGTTCACTTTCATGGCCTTTTTCATCTCGGAAGTCATGAACCGGTTGCGGGTCCACCCGGTGCAGTATCTGCTCATCGGACTGTCCATCATCGTTTTTTACACGCTTCTGCTTTCCATCTCCGAGCAGCTCAATTTCGGTGCGGCATATCTGATATCCGCCTGTGCCGTGATCAGCCTGATCACCGGATATGCCAAAGCGATTCTGAAGAACACTCAGGTTACCCTGATGGTGGGCGGCATCCTTGCCATTCTTTACGCATATCTTTACGTTTTGCTTCAATTGGAAGACTATGCGCTTTTGATGGGCAGTGTGGGCTTGTTTGGCGTATTGGCGGCGACCATGTACCTGACCCGCAAGGTGGACTGGTATGCCCTCCAGCCGGAAATGGTGAAAGCCGCTCAGCCAAAATCCTTGGATGCATCCACACAATAAATTCAAGGTGTTACCGAATATCAATCCTGCCGGGCCGCCCACGCTTCGGGGATGGGCGGCATCAGCGGATAACCCGAAACCGGGGTCCATCGGCAATGGGCGCTGATCTCAACGCCCTTCTGAATCACATACACTTCAATGTTACTAAAAGTGATTTCAAAACCTTAAATCGGGCCCGAAATCAAGGCGGACGGCAGATTTAAACCGCAGGAATAGTCTGCTATTTAGAGGAATTAAATCTGTCGCCCAATATAGAGTTTGGGTTCGAGGGGAGGTTTTAAAACCACTTCTAAAGTCCCTGCCTCAACGGTCGATATAGACATCAATGAAGTGATTATTCAAACGCGGCATTGCCCTCTCGCTGACTTCGTCTCAGTTGCCTCCAGATACCTGAACCGGTGTTTTTTTAAATAGGAACTAATTGCGTCGTTTATTGGGATTTTTGTTTTTATGTTTTGGTCCCTCGTCGACCACCCGCTATGGGAGCGTATCCCCACATCGACCTTACTATTTGTCGAAGATGACCACAGGGATGCACTTCTGATCATGGGGCAGCTCAAAAGTGAGCCCTCTATCATTAAATGGGTCTGCATCTCGTCCGGCGATAAAGGATAGTGTGATGAACGAGACGGTACAAAAGCTTTTGAAGCTTGAAACGGATCTCCCATCCCCACCCGCGATAGCGGTGCGCGTTCTAGAGGAGATAAAAAAGGAGGAGTGTTCCCTGGAAGGTCTGGCGCGCATCATAGAATCGGATCCGGCCCTGGTCACCAAAATATTGAGGATCGCCAACTCTTCTCACTACGGCCTGGTGGCGGAGGTCAATACCCTCCCGCGAGCGCTTAGCGTATTGGGACTGAACGCCGTCAAGAACGTTGTGCTCTCATTTGTGCTGGTAGATACGATCCGCGGGGAAAAAAAAAGCGCATTCAACTACGATCTTTTCTGGCGCCGTTCGGTTACCACCGCGGTCAGTGCGGATTTAGTGTGCAAGCTTATCGGACAACCGTGCGATGATATATTCCTGACCGCGCTGCTGCAGGATATCGGCGCAGTTTTCATGTACATCTGCCACCGGGACGATTATTTGGCCGTATTGGAAAGGACCCGCTTCATGCCGTCCAGCAGAGCAGACATCGAGACAGATATTTTTTCATTCAATCACCAGGATGTGGGCAGCGCCATGCTAAAGGAGTGGGGGCTTCCCAGAGAGATCTACTCACCTATAGGTTACCACCATGCGCCCCACAAGGCACCATCGGAATGGCAATTTGTCTCCAAGATTTTGAATATCGCCCACAATTTGTCTTCCATCTATCATGGGAATCATTCCGCCGAAGCGATCGAAGATACAATGGCGGTTTTTACCGGACAATTCGGATTAAAGGCCGAAGATGTGGATGCGCTCATCGACAGGATCGCCAACCATACGGTTGAACTGCTGTCCTTTTTCGAAATTCCCGCCGGCGACATGAAACCGTTTTCACAAATCCTGCAAGATGCCAATGCAGAGCTGGGCAAACTCAATCTCACCTATGAGCAGCTCGTGCTTCAATATCAGAACGCCAAGGAAGCCGCCGAATCCATGGCGCGTGAACTGCGGGAGGCCAATCGCAAACTGCGAAGGCTGGCCACCACCGACGGATTAACCGGGCTCTACAACCACCGTGCTTTTCAGGACATTCTTCATAGAAGGGTCAGCGAAGCCAACCGACACGGCCGCAGCTTGTCGATGATGATGCTGGACCTGGACCACTTCAAGAGCGTCAACGACAAACATGGACATCCTGTCGGAGACGCCGTCTTGAAGGCCATCAGCACCAGGATCACGGCAATGCTGCGCAGTGAAGACATTTTCGCCAGGTATGGTGGGGAGGAGTTTGCGGTGATTCTTCCCGAAACCACCATAAAGGGCGCAATCCAACTTGCCGAGCGAATTCGCATGGCCATTGCAGATCTGGTCGTTAAGATCAACGGTGCTTCGCTGAACGTCACTGTCAGTGCGGGGATCAGCGCCAACCATCCCGGTCAGGGCGACTGTGACAAAGCAGCGCTGATCGAAGCAGCGGATAGAGCTCTGTACATGGCAAAAAATGCCGGTCGCAACGTTGTGCGCGTGTGCTTGCTCAATCAAATGAATGCCCAAGACAGCACCCGGGTTTCTGCGTTTTAAGCAACAATGTCGGTCGGGGTAATGGTTTTCCAAGGGCCGGGCTCCACCCCGGACGCTCCCTATCTTTACCGAATTTCAATCTTGCCGGGTTAGCCACGCTTCCATGGTGGGCGGCATCAGCGGATAACCCGAAACCGGGGCCCATCGGCACTGGGCGCTGATTTCAACGCCCTCCTGAATCACATACACCTTTCTGTCGGAGGAGACCACCACCACGATGACCCCGGGTCTTTCGGCAGTGAAGCGTATGGCCGAGTTGAACCGTGCCCCGCGGGCGCGGTCTTCGGTTCCTGTGGAGCGACCGTCCAGCAGGCAGGCAAAACGGTGCAGTTGCAGATCGGCTCCCACGTGAAGGGCGCCGTCCACCATGGCCAGCGATTGGGCCAGTTCCATAAGCTCCGCGTCCTGCAGATCAAGGGACTGCTCCAGATCCTGGCCGGCAATCTCCATGGGGCTCTCCTGCAGGTCCAACACCAGGGAACAGCCATGCTTTTTGTGTTGGGCCAGGTGCACGATATCGGAGACCGTCCGAAACAGGCGTGTTCTCACCTGAGGATCCAGATTGGCCTCCAGCAGCGCCTCTTCCAGCTGCACCAGATTGGCCCGCATGGTGGACGAGTGAAACGAGCCGTCGCAAAAACTGCACAACAGTTCGTCTCTGATGCGTATGAACCCATGCCTGCCGCAGAATTCAGCACTGAAGCGAAACGACGGCGGCTGTCCGGCGGCGATCCCCAAAATCATCTGACCGTCCGATACGAGTGTCCGGCTGGATCCTTCGGAGGCCAGCAAAAGCTTGCATACATGCTTGTGGTTGATCAGCAGGGGTTGTTCATGGGCGGGGAAACGCACCAGGAACGGTACCGAAGCCACGGTGCCGGGATCGACAAAGAGCAGTTCCCCCCTCGGCCAGGCGCCTTCTTCCTGGGTGCGGGAGATATCCAGTATGGCATATAGAATCGGATAAACCCGCAAACCGGTGTCCATCCCCAGGTGTAGATTGATCTGATCCACGATATAATCGCGTACGGCGTGGGTGGCGTATTCGCGCAGAAACTGCCCCGAAATGCCCGTATAAGCCCGCTGCGGGTTGGCAAAAGCGTGGGACAGGCGATAGGCGGCCTGTTCGAGCCAGCGCTCGGTGGGGCCTATATGGCACATATCGGGGTGATGTTGGGCAAACCACATCTGGTAAAAAACGGACCTTGAACGTCCGCCCCAGGAGATCAGACCGGTGAGTTCCGGATTGACCGCTTCAATCATGGCGCGGCCGTCGGGCAAATCGGATGGGCCGGAGGTCGCATGACGCCAATCGTCGTTTTCCAGGTATAATTCCTTAAACTTGGGTTCATGCCCCTGGAGCAGATCCAAGGGATCGTAAACACGGATAGGATCACTGCTCTCAGTGGCATAGACCAGCGCAACCCGGCTGGGCTGCTGACTGTATTGGGTCAGCCCTTCCTGAAGCCCATACTGGGTTTCATAAATACACTGGCATCTGAAATGATCCTCGGAGATACGCATCAGCGGCAAACAACTCCTCTTGAAAGCTTAAAGGAGGGAAGGCATTCATCAAATCCTACGGTAGGATGGGAACGTGCTTCTGACCTAAGTGAACATATCGGGATGAAATACGGGTGTCAATAGCTCTGCAGGTCTCAGTGCGCAATGAGTTTGTAGGAAACCATTTTTGAATTTTGTATTAAAATGGAATTGTGCTATTTGTCATCGTGCAGGTACCGCAGTAAATTCTTGCAATGGCAGGAAGAGACATGCATTCACTTTCCCCCATTTCAGTGTTGATTGTTGACGACGGCCGCCTCGAAGAAATTCAGGGGTTTATTGAATTTTTATCCTGCACTTCACATATGCATGTCACTGTCGAAACCGATCTGCCCGCTGATTTGTCCAAATGGGATGTGGTCGTTGGATCCACCGAACCGAACAGCGATCTTGATATCGGGCGACTGGCCTCATTCGCCGATGCCGGCGGAGGCTGGTTGAACTTGATCGGGCCGATGACAAAAGGGATACCTTCCATCTTCGGCGTGCGACTCGATTCCTGCGGGCCGCTGTGCGAACTGCGCGTCCTGTTTGACAAGCGTGATCATCCGCTGGCCGTTCGATTGCCGGATGCCATTTACGTTAAAGACCACTACCATCCGCTGGTCTTGCAGCGTGAAGATATTGAGACAATTCTGTACACGGATTGGCACTATCAGCAGAGTCCTGTCATGGTCGTCGGGCGACACGGCGGCGGCCGCATTGCCTGTACAACCTTATCGAATTTTAGCCACCCGGCGCTGTGCCGGATCCTCCATCGACTGATCCGTTGTCTGGCCGATTGCCAAATGGCCGAACGTCCGTTGGGCGTCGGTATTTTGGGGTACGCGCCTTCGGTGGGCGCCTACCACGGACAGGGGATTGTCTCCACACCGGGCCTTGAGTTGAGAGCGGCGTGTGATCTAAGTCCGGAGCGGTTGCGCCGGGCCCGCGCTGATTTTTCGGAGATTCAAACCACCGATTCGGTCAAAGCCCTTGGACACGATACGGACATCGATCTAGTGATCATCGCTACGCCGCCCAATACCCACGCAGACTTGTCCATACAGCTGATGTCCGCGGGCAAACACGTGGTGTGTGAAAAACCCCTTGCGTTGAACCGGGCCGAGGCTGCTGCTATGGCTGAGACCGCGGAAGCCAGGGGCGTTCATCTGAGCTGCCATCAAAACCGCCGGTGGGATGTGGATTATTTAGCCATTAAACAGGCCTTGGCCGAGAACTTGATCGGCGATCTCTTCTACATGGAGACATTTGTGGGCGGCTATTCGCATCCCTGTGGCTACTGGCATTCGGATGTCGCGGTTTCCGGTGGAACGACTTTCGATTGGGGCGGACACTACATCGACTGGATCGTCGGCCTGTGCGGTGGGCGCATCGCCTCGGTGGTCGGCACCCGCCATAAACGGGTCTGGCATGATGTCACCAATGCCGACCAGGAAAGGATTCAGATAAGATTTGAAGACGGCCGGGAGGCTGAATTCATGCATTCCGATATCGCCGCAGCCCGCAAGCCCAAATGGTATCTTCTCGGAACACGGGGTGCCATCATCGGCCGTTGGCAGGATGTCACCGAATACCAAATCGACCGGCTGCACTATTTTCGAAAGCACGATATTCCGGCCACGGAAATGCCCCCCGACCTGACCGTCTATCGCTGTGACAGCCTGGGGAAAGTATCAACACTGAAACCGGCATTGCCCGATCGACCCCTGTTCGGATTTCACCGCAACCTGGCCGACCACCTGCTCATGGACGAGCCGCTGACCGCGCCGCTGGAGGACTCCATGCAGGTGGTAGCGGTGTTGGAGGCGGCCGCCCGCAGTATGGCATGTGGCGGCCGCGTGGAGATGCTCGATGCATGCTAAGCTCAAGTGGGGTGTATTGGGCAATGCCGCCATTGCCCGGTTGTGCGTCATTCCGGCTATTCAAAAGTCTCGAAACGGCATTGTGCATATTCTGGGGAGCCGTTCGCCCCAAAAGGCCGCCGAAACGGCTGGAAAGTACGACATCCGCCAAGTACGCGACGATTATGCATCCGTCATCGAAGATCCGCAAGTGGAAGCCGTCTATATCCCCCTGCCCAATCACCTGCACTGCGAGTGGACGCTCAAAGCCCTGGGGGCCGGCAAGCATGTGCTCTGTGAAAAGCCCCTGGCCTGCAACGCACAGGAGGCCCAAGCCATGGCGGATGCCGCCCAAGCCGCCCGCCGCCTTTTAATGGAAGCGTTCATGTACCGGTTTCATCCGCGCAGCCGGCAGATCCGGCAGTTGGTAATGGAAGGGCGCATCGGCACGGTTCGGCTGGTGCGAACGGCGTTCTGCTTTCGCATGAGCGATAGGGACTACCAGAATCCCCACAACGCCCGGCTCGATCCAACGATGGGCGGCGGCGCTTTGCTGGATGTGGGATGCTACGGGGTGAGCGTTGCCCGCTGGCTCTACGGTGATGAACCGCTCCAGGTGCAGTGTCAGGCGTGTTACCACCCCAACGGGGTCGATCTGCACACCACCGGGATGTTGAGATTTCCGGACCACCGGTTGGCCACAGTGGAAGCCAGTTTTCTTGCAGGATTGCAGCAGACCTTCACCGTGGTGGGAGAGTACGGGGTCGTCGAACTGCCCCACGATGCTTTTATCCCGTGGGAAAAAGAGGCCGCTTACACCTTGCGCGAAAATGACGCGGAGACCGGTACCCGGACAATTTTGCCCGGAGCGGACGAGTATCAACTCATGGTCGAACATTTCGTCGATGCGGTGAGGGAGGACTGCGCACCGGCGTGTTCTCCCTCCGACAGCATCGGCAACATGCGCGTACTGGATGCTCTGGCCAGTGCGGCGAAAACCGACGTGACGGTTAATGTGTGATATCAAAGGCAAGGCGCTCGCATGCCTTTGACAATGGCTGGCTGCGCGTTAGATGGGTCCGTTTGTCAGGTTTGAAAATTGTCACCGGGTCTGCCGAATAATGTCAAGAATCGAGGATGAACGGCTGTGCGCTATGTATAACCAATAGAAATAATATCATAATATTGTTTGGCATGTTAATTGCTGTATATTAGGAGTTGGCTATAAGTGCCGCGAATGATGAAAGCTGAAGACATTCTTCACACATTGGAAAAGATCAATATGGGCGGACTGCGTGAATTGATCGATGTTTTGTCGGATCGGGAAGTACAGGCCAGGACTTTCATGGCCAAGCGCGCCCACGTGTGCAAGATTTGTCAAAAGCCTGCCGTCAAATTTGAGACTTCTCTGGCAAAAAAAGAGTATCAACTCTCGACGATTTGTGAATCCTGTCAGAAATATTACTATCGCTGGATCGATTAAAGCGCAGGCTTTTTCGAGGATTTAAATCTGCAGCCCAACACCGCGTGGGGGTCGAGGGGAGGTTTTAAAACTGCTTCTAGTGTTGTGTCCCAGATATAGGTGACATTTTTTTGTTATCATTTCGATCAAAATGTCAAATGACAAAATCCAAATGTCAAATGGTGGATGGGTACCGATTGAATATAAAATCGGTGGGATACCTTAATTTGACATTTGGGCTTTGACATTGGGATTTGAGGGCAGTGGTGCCGCATCGGCTATCACGAAGTCCAATCCATTTTATAATTTATTTCCGGGACACAACACTATCACTGATGGCCCTCGGAGGTCCCGCATTGATGGTTTTGATCTGGGGAATTCTGATACTGGCCGGCATTCTTTTTGTCGCAAAAATGGCCTATGTGGTCACCACGGCCCTGGCTTTGCCGGCCACCCAAGGTGCGCTGTTCGTCTCCACTTCTTCGGCCCGCATTAAAGCTTTTCTGGATGCCGTTCCCATGAAGCCCGGCCAGACGCTCCTGGATCTGGGTTGCGGCGATGGAAGGGTGCTGGCCTGTGCCGGCGACCGTTACGGTGTGAGGGCCGTGGGCTATGAGCTCAATCTGCTGGCCTATCTCCGTGCCCGGATCAGATGTTTCGGCCGGAAGCATCTCGAAGTGATCAGAAAAAATTTCTGGCATGCCGACCTGGCCGGAGCTGATGTGGTGTTCTGCTACCTGTTTCCCGACGTCATGGGACGGTTGGCCCGAAAAGTACGCAAAGAGGCCAAACCCGGTGCTGTGCTGGTGTCATGCAATTTTCCGGTCACGGGTCTTGCCCCCGAGCGGGTGCTGCGTCCAAAAGGGGCCCTGCACCATGATCCTATTTTTATCTACCGCTTATAGGTTATCATAGAAATCCCGGTCCACCGGGACCGGCTATTTGCTTTTCCGGAGCATATCTGTCATCGTGCGCGCGAAGATTTTCAGGGCGTCGTCGATATTATCTGATGAGACATGGTATTGCACCACGGCTCGAATCTGTCGGGGGCCGGTGGGCAGCACCCGCACGCCTGCCTTGCCGAGTCTTTCAACCAGATCAGGCGCAGTCAAATCCTGATGGTCGATATCAAAATAGACGATATTGGTCTTTACCCTCCGCGGGTCGATGGCGATGCCGGGTATCCGTGACAACCCCCGGGCCAGCCGACCGGCATTGGCATGATCTTCGGCCAGACGGTCCACCATCCGGGTAAGGGCGACGATGCCGGCCGCCGCCAGCACGCCCACCTGGCGCATGCCACCACCCAGCACCTTCCTTACCCGGCGGGCCTGCTGAATAAACGATCGATCGCCGCAAACCACCGAACCCACCGGCGCGGCCAGTCCTTTGCTCAAACAGAAAGTGACGGAATCGGCGTTGCGGACCAGCTCCGACGCCTTGCATCCCAGGGCGCAGGCGGCATTGAAAATGCGGGCGCCGTCCACATGGATTTTCAGTCCGTTGCGGCGAGCCAGATCGCCGAGGGCTTCCATGTATTCCAAGCCGAGGGGGGCCCCCGTACAACGGTTGTGGGTGTTCTCCACCACGATGAGCCGGCTGATGGGAAAATGGATGTTATCCGGCCTGACGGCCGCCTGAACATCCTCC
>JASFER010000189.1:0-12476 GCA_050124755.1 Desulfobacteraceae bacterium | reverse complement strand
ATCGGCGTGATCCGCGATTCGGCCTTTCAGTTTTACTACCCGGAGAATCTGGAAGCCCTGGAGCGCGCCGGAGCGCAATTGGTCTTCACCAGCCCTTTAAGCGAGCATGAATTGCCGGCTGTGGATGCCCTCTATATCGGCGGCGGTTTTCCCGAGACCCATGCCGAACAGCTGGCCGCCAACCGTGCATATGCCGGACAGGTGCAATCGTTGGCGGATCAGGGAATGCCCATCTACGCCGAGTGCGGCGGACTGATGTACCTCGGGGAGGAATTGATTTTGGCCGACGGCACCTATAAAATGACCGGTGTATTGCCCATCGTTTTTGGCTTTTCCAAACGCCCCCAGGGGCACGGTTACACCATCATACGTATTGACCGCGACAATCCTTATTTCACGCCGGGAACGGTCATCAAAGGGCACGAATTTCATTATTCCACCGTGGAAAGCTGGTCGGGTTCAGAAAAGGACATGGCGTTCACCATGGAACGCGGCAACGGCATCGCCCAAGGTAAAGACGGCCTCTGTCGTAAGAACATCCTGGCCACCTATACCCATATCCACGCCCTCGGCACCCCCCAATGGGCACCTGCCTTGGTCGATCAGGCGCGAAAATTCAAAGACAGAAGCTGATGCTCTGAAGATTGAGGAATCATCTGCTACGGTCTTGTCATACGGCCGGTCCGATGGTAGAATCATTTTATCGAAAATAGGTATCCGCTGCTTCGCCTGTTGAGCTGAAACTTACCCTCACAGCTTTCATACTAAGCGCATTTTCTCCTCTTCCGATCCCGGTAACGACCTCTCGGCGATAGTCCTTTATTACCAACCATCTTAACAAAGGAGGTCAACATGGCAGTCAAAGTACTCATCAAACGACGGTTCAAAGAGGGTCATTTCAACGAAATTGAAAAGATGATAAAATTGGTCCGTTACAGTGCCATGGACCAAAAAGGATACATCTCATCGGAAACCATGTGGGATCATGAAGACCCCTTCCGGGTGGTGATCGCCTCAACCTGGCGAAAAAAGAAATATTGGGACACCTGGAAAAACAACCCAGTCCGCATCGCCAAAGAGAAAGAGTTTGAAACCTATCTCGATGGTGAAACCGAATATGAGCTCTTTGACCTGGGGATGTATCCGCATTAAACTGAAAAACCGGCTGCAACCGCCCTGTCCCAATTTTTGGGGGCATGTGCATGCATGTCCCTAAGCGATTTGTTTTGTCCAAGCGGGGCTTCGCGCTTCCCGCTTGATGGCGTCCCCTTAATACGAAAAATGGCGCCAACACCTTGATAATCCATAAAAAATGGATGCGGTCTTCAGTAAGTCAAAGCTGAATGACACTCGAAATCCCTGCGCAAGGCCCTCATCTCGAATAACCTCCCTAAAATACATAGACCTATCCAAGGGTTTGGTCTATGCAGCGTGTCAATAAGGGCGCAGTCTGTTTTTACGCTTATCCTAGGCAGTATTCCAACAGCCTGAGCCTTGATCCCGGAAGACAAACCAAGGGCTATCCCGCCATAATTGGAAAGAGTGTCTCAAACATATTGATGGATAACACAAAAAATATCTTGTTGTATCCAGCTAAATGGAGTAGTTTGATGGTACACTACATGCTCTTCTGTAAATGTATTCAGCGCCCTGATCGCAATCTCCGCTAAACATCTAATTCGTCCAACAAAAGGGCGTTCTCACAACGCCTCAGGATGGATCAATCGTTTTTGGTAAAATAAGAGGGATAGGGCCCCATGGATTATTGGCGTAAGCCACTGGATTCAGACCTGATCGACATCACCAAAGGAATTGTCCATATCATCCCGGACCGGTGCAAGGGCTGCGGCTACTGTATCGAATTCTGTCCCCGAAACATCTTGGCCTTTTCAAAACGCTTCAACCAAAAGGGGTACCACCCACCCGAGGTGCTTCAAGCAAACGGATGCGTCAACTGCCACTATTGTGAAATCATTTGTCCTGAATTCGCCATCTATTCAATATGTTCCGAATCTTCCGATGTAGCATGACTGCTTAAATCCAATAGGCAAGTTGATTACGGTTACATCGCAAGGTGTTAGGTTTTAGGCAAAGGTATTCTGTCTATTTTATGTTTTTGTAAACTGTGTTTAGCAATCGAATCATGCCAAAAACCTTGTATTTATTTGATCCTTTCCAAAATATAATAGACTGAAATCATTAACCTAAAACCTAAAACTTAAAACCTAAAACCCAGCGGGACATAAGGATCACACTTCTGATTAAGAACTCAATAGAGAATAATAAACATGGAAATCGTAATATGAAAACCAGACCCGCTGTTTTGACCGGCAAACACTACATGACCGGTGATGAAGCCTGCGCCGAGGGCGCGCTGGCGGCCGGTTGCCGTTTTTTCGGAGCCTATCCCATCACACCGGCCACCGAGATCGCCGAGCGCATGTCCATCCGACTGCCTGAAGTGGGCGGTACCTTCATACAAATGGAAGATGAGATCGCCGCCATGGGATCAGTGCTGGGTGCGGCCTGGGCCGGCCAGAAAAGCATGACATCCACATCCGGTCCTGGATTCAGTCTGATGATGGAGAACATCGGGCTGGGCATTGTGACCGAAACACCCTGCGTGATTGTCAATGTGCAGCGCGGCGGCCCCTCCACCGGTCTGCCCACCATGTGCGCCCAGGCCGACATGATGCAAGCCCGCTGGGGGTCTCACGGTGACTATGAAATCATTGCCTTGGTACCTGCCTCGGCCCAGGAGATTTTCTATTTGACCATAACGGCCTTTGATTTGAGCGAGAAATATCGCACACCCGTTCTGCTGATGACCGATGAGGTCATCGGTCACATGAGTGAAAAGGTGATCATCCCCCCAGCCAACGCCATCAAACCGCTCTCGCGGCCCACCCCCAAGGGCCGCAAGGATCGATTTCATTTGTACAAACCCGGTAAAAACGGAGTGTCCCCCATGCCGGCCGCCGGCCAAGGTTACAACATTCATGTGACCGGGCTGACCCACGATGAAAAGGGCTATCCCGCCATGTCTGTCGAGGCCCAAAAAGAGATGATGGACCGGCTGACCCACAAAATTCTGGACAACCGCGAAGACATCATCATCACCGAGGACCACCACTTGGAGGATGCCGAAATCGTGCTGGTTTCCTACGGCATCTCCGCCCGCACCAGTCTGGCTGCTATGGCCCGGTCCAGGGCCATGGGACGCAAAGTGGGCCTGCTGCGCCTGGTGACGGTGTGGCCCTTATGTGAAGAGAGAATAAGCAAGCTGGCCCGGCGGATCAAAGGGTTCATCACGGTGGAGATCAACCTGGGACAAGTTCACCTGGAAGTGGAACGCTGCGCCGGCGGATTTGCACCCTGCCATTTGGTGGGTCACCCCGGCGGCACGGTGATCACGCCGGAGCAAGTGCTGGACAAAATAGAGGAAGCTTTTTAATGGCCGCCGCTACCGCTACAAAAAAGCAGACAGTCAAAGCTGCCCAACACCCGTTGGACCATTTGATCCGTACGGATCGCATCCCCCACATTTGGTGCCCGGGCTGTGGCATCGGTACGGCATTTTCGGCCTGCCTGCGGGCCATGACCGCAAGCCAAATCGATCTGCAGAAAACCTGTATGGTTTCGGGCATCGGTTGCTCGGGAAGGGCCGCCGGCTATGTTCAACTGGACTCATTTCATACCACCCATGGTCGCGCCATTCCCTTTGCCACCGGACTCAAGCTGGGCAACCCGGAACTCAACGTGGTGGTCTTTTCCGGTGACGGCGATCTGTTTGCCATCGGCGGCAACCACTTTATCCACGCCGGTCGCCGCAACATCGACATGACGGTCATCTGCTTGAACAATTTAAACTACGGCATGACCGGCGGGCAGGTGGCGGCCACCACGCCCCACCAGGCCAAAACCGCCACAACCCAGTCCGGCAACCCCGAGGCGCCTTTCAATCTGCCGTTAATAGCCTACGCCTCAGGTGCCACCTATGTCGCCCGATGGACCATTCTGCACACCCGAGAGATGACCGAAGCATTTCAGAAAGCGCTGCTCAAGCCCGGTTTTTCGTTTGTCGAAGTATTGGGACCATGCCCTGTCAACTATGGACGGCGCAATCGGGAAAAAGCCATGGACACGCTGCGGCTCTACCAGGAAAAAACCATCATCCGTAACAATGCGGATATCACGGAATTGGACATCGATTTCAACAAACAAGTCGTTTTAGGTGAGTTCGTGGACAAACAGCGCGCCACTTGCATCGAGAACTATGATCGGATGTGTAGGCTTAAATAGTTTTAGGTTTTAAGTTTTAGGTTTTAGGCGAAGGTATTCTGTCGATTTTATGGTTTTGCAAACGGTGTTTAACAATCGAAACATGCCAAAGGCATTGAATTTATTTGAACTTTTCCAAAATATAATCGCCTGAAATCATTAACCTAAAACCTAAAACTTAAAACCTAAAACCATGTTCAACGACGACATCAAATTAGAGCACCAAAATTCAGCATAGGGTAAATAAATATGCAAAAGCAGATAATTATAACCGGCTTCGGCGGTCAGGGGGTGGTTTTGGCCGGACGAATCGTCGGTAAGGCTGCGGCCATCGGCGACAAGCTGGAATCCACACTGGTGCAGTCCTACGGACCTGAATCCCGTGGCGGGGCCTGCAGCGCCCAGATAACCATCGCTGATGTCGAAATCTATTATCCCTATATCACCGAACCTGACATCCTGGTGGCCATGTCCCAGTCCGGGTACGAAAAATACAAAGACCAGCTTAAAGATGACAGTATCTTGATTGTTGATGAAGACCTGGTGCGGCCGGAAGCCAAAGCCGACGACTATTTCAGCGTGCCGAGCACCCGGTTTGCCGAAGAGATTGGATTCAAGATGATGGCCAATATCATCATGATCGGGTTTTTTACCGCCGTAACCAAAGCCATCTCCCTGGAAGCCGCGCGCAAAACCGTGCTGGCATCAGTCCCCGAAGGTACGGAAAAGAAAAACCTGCGCGCCTTTGAAAAAGGCTGGGAATACGGCCGGGCCATATTAAAAGCTCGTTCCAAAAAGGCCGCCGGTCAACTAGGTGTCGTTGCATGAAACGTCCTAAAAACCGACTGCATCGCGTTCTGGTGGTCGGCGCCACACCCGCCGGTGTAGCGGCCGCCAACAAATTAGGCGAGTTGGGTATTCCGGTGACCCTGGTGGACAAAGATGTCGATCTGAACGCCAAGCTGGCAAACGAGACCTATCGGCTTAAATCCGGCGTGCCGTTCAACTTTGCCCACCGGCCCGGCCTTATCCGATTGTTGCGCAATCCCGGCGTGCGCTGCATCATGCCGGCCGCGGTGACTTCAGCCAGGCACAGCAGCCAGGGATTTGCCGTTCAAATCGACCCCCAACAGACATTTGTCGACGCCGAACGCTGCACCCTCTGCGGACGGTGCACCACCATCTGTCCGGTATCGGATAACCAGGGCAAAAAACCCATCGGTTTTGAAAACCGCATGGCCCTGCCCGGCCGGGCCGTCATCGACAAACGCCGGGAACCCTTGTGCCAGGTCAACTGCCCTCTGGGAGTCAACGTCCAAGGCTACATCGCCCTGGCCAAAGCCGGTCGCTATGAAGAGGCCCTGGATTTGATCCGCAAAGACAACGTGCTGCCCGGCATCTGTGGCCGCGTGTGCCACCACCCCTGCGAAAACGCCTGCCGCCGGGCCGATGTGGATGCGCCTTTGGCCATTCGCGACATCAAGCGGTTTTTGGCGGATTTCGGCTGTCGGCAGCCCGAAGGGCACCAGCCGGCACGGGAACCCATCCGATCTGAACAAATCGCTGTGGTGGGCTCCGGCCCGGCCGGACTGGCCGCCGCTGCAGATCTGGCCCGTCAGGGTTTTGGCGTAACCCTATTCGAGGCACAAGCCGAGGCCGGCGGCCTGCTGCGCTATGGTATCGGTCCCCACCGGCTTCCCAGAGAAATCCTCGACAGGGAAATCAAGGGCATCGAGGCCATGGGCGTCACCATTCACACCGGCCACACCGTGGATCTGGCCCAAGATCTACTAAAACTCAAACAAACCTATGCCGCCGTGATCCTCACCGTCGGCTCCTGGGCCGACCGTAAACTGGGCGTCCCTGGGGAAAATTTAGCCGGCGTGGAAGGCTGTCTCGCATTTCTGAAGAAATTCTACACCGGCCGGATCACCTCCCTCAAAGAGAAGGTCGCCGTTATCGGCGACGGGAATGCCGCCTTTGACCTGGCCCGGATACTCAAGCGCCTGGGTGCCGATGTAATCCTGATTTCCTGGTTCCCCGACAGCATGATTCCGGCGGACAAGGCGGAGGTGACGGCTGCCCAAGCCGAAGGCATCCGCATTGTGAACAACCGCCAAGTAACGGCCTTTAACGGCACTGACGGAAAAGTGCGGAGCCTCGCCCTGATGCCCACGCGACCCGGGGAACCTGATGCCAGCGGCATTCCCTGGCCGGTGATCAAAGCAGACGGTCAACCGTCCAGACTCCAAATCGACCGCGCTTTTGTGGCCATCGGGCAGACGGGGGCCTTCAACATGGATTTAGATGGTCCGGCCGTCACCCCCCATGGATATCTGTCTGCCGACGAAATCGGCCGCACGGATATGGAAGGCGTTTATGCCGCCGGTGATGCGGTCGGCGGCGCCGGCTCAGTGGTTCAGGCTATGGCCGCTGGACGCGCTGTGGCTTACAAAGTCATGCAGGCCCTGATGGGCCCGGATGAAATCCAGCGGCTGTCTGCAACCGCCGTGCGGCCCAAAGAGAGGGATTTTGTACCCGTCGCCCCTGACATGCCCCTCAGTCAGCGCGTCACCATGCCTGAAATCCCGGTGGCGGCCCGTGCTGGAAGCTTCACCGAAGTCGCCCAAGGCTATGATGAAAATATGGTTCTCGCCGAGACGGAGCGATGTCTGCAGTGCAGCCGCTGTTCCCAGTGCCTGGAATGCACCAAAGTTTGCGAAGCTGTGCAGGCCATCCGCCACAACGAATCCGCCCGTCACCTCGTTGAAAATGCCGGGGTGTTGATCATTGCCGATCCGGAGATGGTCACCCGCATCCGCGGAGAGGATGTCATCCGTGCCTACGGGCCCAAGTCGGCTAAACCGGACGTCCACGCCATGCTGATCCGTGGTTTTGCCGCGGCTGGCAAAGCCATGGTCTTGCTCAAGGAGCGCAGCAGCCGTCTCAAAGGGCATGGTCTTGCATTTGCACCACCGGATGCGGGTCTGGACGACCATGTGCGCATCGGTGTCTTCGCCTGCCGTTGCAATGACGCGTTGGGTTGGGTACCGGAGATGAGTGTGCGCCTGGAGGCCTTGAACAAACGATCGGATATCATTTGCGCCGAGGCCTTGCCCTCGGCCTGCATCCCCGAAGGGGTGTCCCATATCCTCGCCGCCGTTCGGGACCGCCGGCTCACCAGGATCGTGCTGGCCTCCTGCGTTTGCTGTCCCCTCAACTTTGTCTGCAGCGCCTGCACAGACCAACGCAGCCGCCTCAAAGAAGGGCTTTTCAACGGCACCGGCATCAGCCGCTCCATGGTGCAGACCGTCAACCTGCGCGGCGAAGTGCTGCGCCTGGCGGCTAAAGATCCGGATCTGGCCCTGGAACGTTTCGTGGGGCTGATGGACCGATCCATCAACCATGCCGCCAACCTGCTTCCCTTTCCCGCTCCGGCGCGCACATACAATTTCACCACTGCCGTCATTGGCCAGAGCGAAGCCTCGGTCACCACGGCCATGCACATGGCCGAAGCCGGTATGGAAGTAATCATGTTCGGTACGAAAAAAAATCCGCTGAACGAGCCGCCCCGGCATGCCAACATCCATGTCTATGCCGATGCCCCGGTGCGTACTATCGGCGGCACCATCGGCAACTTCAACGTCATTACGCAAGCCGGACACCAGATGCGAACCTTTACTGCGGGCGGCATTGTTCTGGGGGAGAACTCCCGTAAAATATCCCTTTATCGCCGGCACAAGGACCAGCCCGACTGCCGCGTCCACGCCACCCTGCAAAAGAGCGGAACCAGGGGCACACCATTTATATATCCGGGCATGACCTCCATCTCCGGACTGCTTTTGGCGGATCCGCCGGGCATCCAGGTTTCCAAGCGCACCAAAGGCGCGGCCGCCGCCGTCCAGGCAGCGGCTGTCATGCCCAGGGGACCGCGCCAAAACCGCGGCTTTGGCGTAACGGTGGATAAAGAAACCTGCCGAAGCTGTGGACGCTGCCTGGCGGCATGCCCCTATCAGGCCATTGCCTTTAGGCCCAACGATGCCGGCGGCTACTACGCCCAGGTGGACGATGTCTTATGCAAAGGCTGCGGCAACTGTATCTCCGTATGTCCTTCGGACGCTGCGGACAGCTCCTATCGGGATCGGTTCTACCTGGAGAAAACGGTGGCGCATTTGCTGTCGGTCTGATGGCCGATCTGACGAAGCGGGGCGGGTCAAGGTCTCCGGGACTCATAGACCGGGTTTAAGAGGATAACCCGAGTTTTAGAGAATAACATAGATGAAAGCGTACAAAATCATATTGTTTCTTTGCAACTGGGCCCCCCACGCGGCCTATCAAACCCTGCAGGATACGGCTGCGGAGATTCCTGACGAAATTCAAATGATCCGTATCCCGTGCAGCGGGCGAATGACCAAAGCCCTGCTGTTGCGTCCCTTTGAATTTGGCGCCGACGGCGTCCTGCTATTGGGATGCCACCCCGGCGCATGCCGTTACGGCAACGGCACCCAGGCGGCCAGGGAAAACGCGGCGGAAATCCGTCAGATTCTAGACCTGCTTGGTTTGGGCGCAAACCGCCTGCAGTTGAGTCATTTTCTTCCCGACCAGCATGATGAATTGCTTGCATTTTTACAAGCATTCACCATTCAAATTCGACAGATGGGCAAAAGTCCCATCGCGCCGGCTGCATCCAAATCGGCTGCGGAACCGGCCATGGACACCCCCGAGGCCATTATTGCCGGCCATGATGTCTATGCCTGCCAGGATTGCGGCAAATGCACCTCTGCCTGCCCCCTGGCCCTTTCGGGAAAACCCTTTTCACCCCGTGCTGTGGCCGCCGACATCATTGCCGGCCGGGCCGATGATCCCCGGGTCCGCCATGCGGTCAACGCATGCCTCACCTGTGGTATCTGCTATGAGCGCTGTCCATCGGCGGTGAATTTTCCCGAATTCATCAAGGACATACGCGCCTATCACCACCGCCGAAATCTGGCCGAAGCCCCCACCCACGGGGGTTTTTTCCAAAGCATGATGCGCACCATGGCTGCCGCTGAGATCTCGCCCGGAAGGTGGCAGGAGCTGCCCAAAAAAATCAAAACCCGAAGAAAGAGCGATGTCCTTTTCTTTGGCGGCTGCGCCCCTTATTTCGACATCTTCTTTCGCAAGTTTCTGGGGGTCAACACCTCCAGGATTTTGGAGGACAGCCTGTTTCTGCTCAATTTCTTCGGCATTGTGCCCACGGTGCTGGAAGACGAGCGGTGCTGCGGCCATGATTTGCTCTGGACCGGCGACAAGGAGAACTTTCTGCGCCTGGCCCGCAAAAATACCGCCGCCTTTACCGCATCCGGGGCCGCTGAACTGATCACGGCGTGTCCGGAGTGCCATCGCACCCTGAATCATGATTATGCGGTCAACGGCGTTCAACTGACTGTCAAGGTAACCCATATCCACACCTTTCTTGAACGCGAAATCAACAAAGGGGCGGTGGGGTTCAAACCGCTTAAAAACACCGTAACCTTCCAGGACGCCTGCCGCCAGAGCCGCTTCGACGGCCGGGAGGACTTGCCGCGGCAACTGATCCAGCGCATGGCTGGCAAAGCTTTCAAAGAGATGCCCGATTCCGGAAAAGCCGCGATCTGCTGCGGCAACAGCGCCTGGACCGGCTGCGACGCCTATTCCAAGGCCATGCAGGTCAAAAGGCTGGACAGCGCCAAGGCCGTTGGCAGCGATCTCATGCTCACCGCCTGCCCCAAGTGCCAGATCCACCTGCGCTGCGCCATGGAAGACGCCGTTAGAGGCGAAGAACTCAAAATGGATATAATGGATGTCACCAGCGCCATAGCCAAAACGATCTATTGGGAATGATGCTTCATCAAAACGACAAACATCAAATAGGATTTAACATGACACCAACAACCTCAACTGCGACAGCCCCGGCCCAATCCGGCTGCGTTTCTACTGAAGAATTGCGCATCGGCGTCTACGTCTGCCATTGCGGGCTCAACATCGCCCAGACCGTAGATTGTGACGGCGTGGCCGCCAAAGCCGCCGATCTACCCGATGTGGTTGTCTCCAAAGGCATCGGCTACGCTTGCAGCGAACCGGGTCAGCGTGAAATTCGTGAAGACATCGCGCAAAACGGACTCAACCGTATCGTCATGGCCTCTTGCTCGCCGCGGCTGCACGAACCCACCTTTCGCCAGATGCTCAAGGACGCCGGTCTCAACCCCTATCTGCTGGAGATGGCCAACCTGCGCGAGCAGTGCAGCTGGGTGCACATGAAAAACCCGGCCGGCGCCACTGACAAGGCCTGGGACCTGGTGATGATGGGTGTGGCCCGGGCACGCCGGTTGTCGGCACTCAGCGAACAGCACCTGCCCATGACTCAGCGCGCCCTGGTTATCGGCGGCGGCGTGGCCGGCATTCAATCGGCCCTGGACCTGGCCGACAGCGGTTACGATGTGATCATGGTGGAAAAGCAGCCCTCCATCGGAGGGGTCATGGCTCAGTTGGACAAGACCTTTCCCACCATGGACTGCTCCATCTGAATCCTCGGTCCGAAGATGACGGATGCCGGTCGGCATCCCCGCATAACGATCCACACCCTGAGCGAGGTGCTGGATGTCCGCGGTCACGTGGGCAATTTCGATGTCCGGATCATCAAAAAAGCCCGCTACGTGGATGAAAAAGAGTGCACCGCCTGCGGCGACTGTGCCAAAGTGTGCCCCCAGGTACTCCCCGACGAATTCAACATCGGCCTGTCGTCCCGCAAGGCCATCTATTCGCCGTTCCCCCAGGCCGTGCCGTCGGCCTACGTGCTCAATCCCCACCAATGTTTGGGCCATAACCCCACGGTGTGCAGTAAATGCCGGGAGGCGTGTGAGAAGAAATGCATCGACTTTCACATGTCCGACCAGACCATCAGCGAAAAGGTGGGCGCCATTATCGTGGCCACAGGTCTGAAACCCTATGATCCCAAAATTCTGGACGAATACGGCTACACCCGCTTCGAGAACGTGCTCACCAGCCTGGAGTTCGAACGCCTGGTCAACGCCGGCGGCCCCACCCAGGGCCGCGTGGTGCGCCCCACCGACCGCCAAAGGCCCAAGTCCATCGGTTTTGTGCAGTGCGTGGGCTCGCGTTCGGCCCGCAGGGGCAAATCCTATTGCTCCAACATCTGCTGCATGAATACCGTCAAGAGCACCCTGGTGCTCAAAGAACACTACCCGGACATGGCGGTCAAAGTCTTCTACATCGACATGCGCGCCTTCGGCAAAGGCTTTGAAGACCTCTACATGCGCAGCCGCCGGGAAGGCACCCGCTACGTGCGCGGCCTGCCCGGCAATGTGGAGGAACTGCCCAACGGCAGCCTGCGCGTGGCCGTGGAGAACACCGCCATTGGCAAGCTGGAATACTTCGACCTGGACATGTTGGTGCTGGCCATCGGCATAGAGCCTGCCCCCGGCACCCAAAAGCTCCAGGAGATGCTGGGTTTGCAGCTCACCCCGGACGGCTTCTACCTGGAGGCCCACCCCAAGCTGCAGCCGGTGGACGCCGCCACCCGGGGCGTCTTTTATGCCG
The DNA here is from genome assembly GCA_050124755.1 of Desulfobacteraceae bacterium. Taxonomy (GTDB): domain Bacteria; phylum Desulfobacterota; class Desulfobacteria; order Desulfobacterales; family Desulfosarcinaceae; genus JARRKU01. Next base: position 617 of record JASFER010000189.1, on the reverse strand, counting down.
GCTGCGCCGAGGGGCCCAAAGACATCAAAGAGAGCGTCACCCAGGCATCGGCTGCCGCCGTGCGCGCCATCCGCCTGATGCATGCCGGCCACATCACCGCCGAAGCCATCACCGCCGAGGTGATCACCGACAAGTGCAGCATCTGCGGAATTTGCGCCCAGGTGTGCCCCTACAACGCCATCACCGTGGACGTGAAGAAAAAAATACCGGCCCGGATCAGCACCGCCGCCTGTTCCGGCTGCGGTACCTGCGCCGCCGAGTGCAAATTCGACGCCATCGTCACCAACCACTACACCGACGATCAGATCGCCGGCCAGGTCGACGCCTTGCTGGCGCTCCGGCCCGAAGAGAAGATCCTTACCTTCGCCTGCAACTGGTGCTCCTACGCCGGTGCCGATTATGCCGGTGTTTCGCGCCTGCAATACCCCCCCAACGCCCGGCTGATCCGCACCATGTGCTCCGGCCGTGTGGACGAAAAGTTCATCTGGCAAGGCTTCAAAATGGGCGCCCCGGTCATCCTGGTCTCGGGCTGCCACATGGGCGACTGCCACTACATCGACGCCAACCGCTGGACCGAAAAACGGGTGGCCAAAATCCGCAAAAAGATGGAAAAGCGC
>JASFER010000188.1:0-12487 GCA_050124755.1 Desulfobacteraceae bacterium | reverse complement strand
GTTCGCTCTTGACCAGAATGGACCGCGAAGCGGTGTAGAAGTCGTCCAGGGATCGGATCAATCCCTTGGAGAGTGCCCGATGCAACGTCAGAAAGGCGGTGGGCGTAACCGGCACGCCCCTGTCTTTTAAAGTGTAGAAAAAATCAATAAACATAAAACCGGCAGAATACCTTCACTTAAAACTTAACACTTAAAACTTAAAACTTGTTTGGTCACGTTAAGCAGCATAAGGAACTAAAATAATAGAACCTGCTACGGCCTTTTCGATAACACTGTCTAATATCGCATCCGTCCCCTCGCCTGCTCGGCCGCCAGCTGATAATCCCTGCTCTTTTTAAACAGCACCCCCAGAAAGGGGAGCTCTTTTTTGGCCAGGACTTTGGGATTGAAATCGGGATCGGTCTGCAGGGCGCGAATCCAATTGATCAACTCCCGGGTGGCCGGTCGTTTTTCCACCCCTTCCACCTGCCGCATGCGATAGAAAGCGGCGATGGCGCTCTGGGCCAGGGATTCGCTGATGTCGGAAAAATGCACACCGATGATCTTGCGCATCATTTTGGGATCGGGAAAGGCGATGTGGTGAAAATTGCAGCGTCCCAAAAAAGGATCGGAAAGATCCTTCTTGGCATTGGAGGTGATAATGATCACCGGCCGGTGGGCGGCCTTGACGGTTTTATCGATTTCGATGATATCAAAGGCCATCTGGTCCAGCACATCCAGCATATCGTCCTGAAAGTCGGTATCGGCCTTGTCGATTTCATCGATGAGCAGGACGGTGCGCCGCGAGGCCGAAAAAGCCTGTCCGATTTTGCCCATTTTGATATAAGCCTCGATGTCGCTGACATCCCGATCGCTGTCGCCGAAACGGCTGTCATTGAGCCGGGTCAGGGTATCATATTGGTAAAGGGCTTCCACCAGCTTCATGCTCGATTTGACATTGAGCACAATCAGCGGCATCCCCAGGCTCTCGGCGATGGCGTGTCCCAGCATGGTCTTGCCGGTCCCGGGTTCCCCCTTAAGCAGCAAAGGCATCTCCAAAGCCATGGAAACATTGACGATCTGGGCCAATTCGGCATCGAGCACATAATGGGTGGCCCCGGTAAAAGCAGGTGTTGTCATTGGAACTCCTTAAACTTTGAAGGACATGAAGAGCATGAAGTTGAAATTATTATATATTTTTTGTCCCTTCATGTTCTTCATGCTCTTCATGGTGAAAATTAAACTTTTTACAATTTCATCAAACTTTGAACTTTAAACTGCGCTGACTTGGTGAAGATTACGCTTAAGCAGCACCAGCAATATTAATCAGAAGGCCTGTAGCGGCTATTCACGCCGAATGCGCTGTGCCAATCCTTTGGTTAACAGCAAAACCTTTTCGCTCAGCTCCGGCGTCAGGGACCCGGTACCGCAGGAAGGCGTGATAAAGGACTGGGCTTTGACCTGTTCTGCATCCATACCCAACGCCGTCAAACGGGCAAGCTTGGCTCTCCAATCCTGCCAGAGGGTCTCCACCGAGGCCCCTTCGATCTGATCGGACTGCAAGGTGGGCACCAGCCCCCAGGCCAGATAGCGCCCCGTGGCCAGATACTGTTTCAGAGCGTCGCCGTACAGCACGAACTTGTCGAAATAACCGTGGGCATCGAAATTAATGATGTCCACATCGGATGCCAACAGTAAAGACCAATCGGTGTTGGCGCACACGTGCACTCCGGCCATGGCCCCCTGCGCGTGAACGGAATCGATGACTTCCTGCAGGCACGCCATGATCTCTTCCCGGGAAATGCTGATGAATTCAGAAGATCCGTAACCGGCCAAGGCCGGTTCATCGATGAATATGATGACGGGAACGTTGAACGCGCTGAGCATTTTCACCTGCCAGGCGGACTTCAAGGCCAGCAGTTTAACGGCGGCGTCCCGCAACCCCTCGTGATAGAAAATGGCTCTTTTTTCGTGATCATGCAGGGCCGTGCAGAATGTAACGGGGCCCGTGATCTGTCCCTTCACCGCCCTCAAGTTCTGCGGCGGGGACTGCAGCGCATCCATCAGGCTGAAAAAGCCCTGGGCCGTTTGAGGCTTCAGCGCAAAGGGCTCAAGGCCGCCGATATCATCTTTTTCGCCCGCCGCAAGGAAGGCCTCGAAAAAGGTCAGCATTTCAGCATCAAAGCCTTCATCGGCGGTATCCACATATTGGCGGTCGTCTTCCTGGACCAGACCGGGCAGTCCGGACATGAATTGCTCGACCATGCCCTCATGTTTGTAAATCGGCAGCTGAACCCAGTTGGGAATCTGGGGGATATGCTCGATGATCAGACGCGTGGCGTCGTCATGGTTCTGTAGTGGCTGACTGCCAATCAGCATGGGCAGGCAATCGGGGCGAAACGTTGCTGTCATTGATGCCATCCTTTGTAAGACTTGATTCGGTTTCCCTTGCCGCGGTCTTCATCTCAGGCGAATTCCCGTAAAAGATCCGGTATCGCAGTGGATTGAGCTGTATCACGGCCCATCGATCAACACAAGCAGTGGTTCGGTCCTGTGGATCCGGCCCCCCGGGATGCGGGTCAAGACAAACGGCATTTCGGGTTGATTGACACCCCATGCGCCGGGTGCTATAGTTTTCATCTTAACCTTTGAAGTCAAGCCTTTCTATCACAAGGAACGGAATGAGCAAGATCATATCGATAGACGACAAGCTGAAACTGTCCGCTGAGCAGCGCGAGATCCTGGCGCGCAAGCGCAAAATCATGGCTGTGCGCAAGGTGTTTCAATGCACCCATTGTGCGTCAAAATGCGAACGCTGCAGCATCAGCCTGGGGCCTGAAAATCAAAGCATGTCGGAAGATCCGCGCGTTCCCTATAATTTTTGCGACAGTTGCTCGGAAGAGTACATCGAATACATCCGACGCCTGCAGGGCAAAGGGGATTCAAACGATTATTGGTATAACCATCAATGGTTTAGGGTATGGCAAACGTGGATCGAGTACCAGGGTGCCATCGACCAATACCTGCGTTCGAAGGAGTTTCGCCGATTACTGGACGAGTTGCGCCCCCAAGGTGATCATAATGATTGACTCGTCGGCCGGTCCGTGCCATTGGATAGATTGAACATCTTTGATTGACAATATTGATGGAATAGTCAGGAGGAACATATGCTAGGTGGTCTGGGAATGCCGGAGCTGATCATCATCCTGGTGATCATCCTGGTCATATTCGGTGCAGGAAAATTGCCGCAAATCGGAGAAGGCATGGGCAAAGCCATCCGCAATTTTAAGACCGGCATCAGCAATAAAGAAGAGCGCAAAGAACCCGACAAAATCGAAGAGGATAAAAAAGCCTGAAACAGATTTGAATTGAACTCAAAAGGGCGGTTGGAAGCGCAGGCTTCATGCCGCCCTTTTTTGTTTTCATTGCTTTCCCATCCATATCGGCCTTTCAGAAAGGGATATCGTCATCCTGGGTATCGGCCATGGGCGGCTCGGGATATCCCTGGTCGGCTGCCTGGTTGCGCGCCGGGCGGCCGCCGCCGTCACGCCCTCCGAGAAATTGCACGGTCGTGGCGTAAATCTCGGTGGTATAGCGGGTAACGCCGTCCTGCTCCCATGAACGCGTCTGCAACTTGCCCTCCACGTACACCTGGCTGCCCTTGGAAAGGTACTCGCCGCAAATTTCACCCAACCGCCGCCAGGCCACGATGCGGTGCCACTCCGTGCGCTCTTTTTTTTCACCGCTCTGCTTGTCGGTCCACGTCTCAGACGTGGCCACGCTGAAATTGGCCACCGCCGTTCCATCCGGGGTATACCGGACCTCGGGATCCCGTCCCAGATTACCCACGATAATCGCCTTATTCACTCCTGCCATGGCAAACCTCCCTTTCATCCGTTTGTTTTTTCCCACTGATTAATCCGCGCCGCAACCTGCCCAACAGTGGCTCTCTGGCCTCCAGGGCACCGTGTGTACAAACTTCAAGGCAACAATAACAGCGAATGCATTTATCATAGTCGAATTGGATGCCTTTGGTATTGTGGCTGATCACCTTGGCCGGACAGATTTTCCAGCACTCGCCGCAAAGCTTGCACTTGTGATTATCCGCCACCGGTTTCTGAATCACATATTTGCGCATGAACCGGTTGAGGGATTCGGGGCCCAGGCTGAGGGAATCGAGCTCCGGGAAAAGATAATCATCCACGATATGTATGTTGCCGTTGACGTGCACGGCGCCGTCGAAATACGCCAGTTCACCCGCCATCCGATAGGTGAGCAACGCTTTGGGATCCAGTCCCAACAGGGTGCACACCGTTTTATCCACCGCATGGCCGCTTGCGCCGCCCACAAGTATGCCCAACTTCCGGGGCCGGCCGCTTCTGGCCGGTCCCTGGCCTTCCAGGGCCATGATGCCGTCCACCAGGGTAAAGGCCGGGGATACGGCCTGGTAAATCTGTACCAGCAATTGGGCGAACATGAGACGGTCCACGCCGGCCCGCATGTGCCATTCCGGTTTGCGCAGACCGACGATGGCGCCGAACATGTTTTTCACGCCCAGGGACATGTACATCATGGCGTGGGATTTGAGCTTGGGCAGATTGACCACCGCATCCGCATCCATGATATCTTTGGCGATCTCAATGGCCCCGAACGGCTTGCCGATATCCACCGGCACCGATGCTTCAAAGGGTTTCAGATCCACATCCAGACCCGTTAAAGCCGCTTCAAACCCGCTTTGCCGTATCAATTTCCGAAAATTGCCGATGGGCGGGCTGTCCGACACCTGTACCCGGGCACCCCTGTCCAGCAGGTATTCGGCAACGGCCCGCACCACCAAGGGGTGGGTGACAATGGCTTTCTCCGGTACCGACGGCATCAGCATGTTGGGTTTGACCACCACCCGCATCCCCGGTGTGATCCAATCAGGCCCCTTGCTGTCCAGCATCCTGGTGACGGCGGCACGTATCAGATCGAGAGAATAGCGTTCGACATAGTGAATGAAAACTTTGGTCATCTGCTGCGGCTGCATGCTCATCTTTCAAACGGCGGCCGATTCCATGGGCCGAATCCCATTTGAAAGGGGTGAGAGTTGACTTTATAAGGTTTCAACGATTAAAAACCAAGTAAAACTCGGCCACAATAGTATCGTTGAAGATCATTATCAAGGAATTTCATCGCCCTTGCCCGGAGGCCCGGAGATGAACCGGGTCGGAGGCTTGACATGAGCCTGGAAAAACGCATTAAACGCCATTTAATAGGCCGCCGGCACGATTATTTCGCGGTCACCCTTCCCGGTTTTGAACGGTTGTGCGCCGATGAACTGACCCGCCTCTCGGATACCATCCGTATCACCGGGATCGCCATTGGCGGCGTCAGCTTCAGCGGCCGGCTGACCGACGTCTACCGGACCAATCTGCAGGTGAGGACCGCCGGTCGCCTTTTGATGCGGTTGGCCCGATTCAAAGCGACCAATTTTCAACAATTGGAAAAACAGATCCAAAAGATCCCGTGGGAGCTCTACCTGCCTTGGGGAACCGTTCCTGTGTTCCACATCACCACCAGCCACTCCAGACTATACCACAGCGGGGCCATCGCCGAACGTATCGGTGAGAACATCTCGGCGCAATGGTCCGAGCAGGGCGCCACACCTGCCCGGTCTGAAAACCAGGCCCTTTTTATCCGCCTGCAGGACGACGGGGTGACGGTTTCCCTGGACTGCAGCGGCGCCCCCCTCTATCGCCGGGGAATCAAGACACACGCCGCCCGTGCGCCATTGCGCGAAACCACAGCCGCCGGCATTTTGTTGTCCGCCGGATACCGTCGGGACAGACCGCTGGTCGATCCCATGTGCGGTGCCGGCACCTTCAGCCTCGAAGCCGCCATGATGGCCAAAAAGATCCCCCCCGGCCTTTTCCGGGATTTTGCCTTCATGCAGTGGCCGGCCTTTCGTCCGCGGCAATGGGCCTATTTAAAAAAGAGCGCATCTGAAAAAACAAAATCTTTTCCCCGAACCGTCATTTGGGCTTCGGATGCGGATGGCCGGGCGGTCGCCGGATTAAAGGATTGCGTGAGCGACTATGGCTTTGAAGATGCCGTGTCCGTATTTCAAGCCGATTTTTTCCGTTTGCGGCCTGAAAAGATTTCGGCACAAAAAGGCCTGGTTGTTCTCAACCCGCCGTACGGTCGCAGACTGTCCGCGGAGGGAGATGGGGAAAACGCGTATAAAGAGATCGCCGCCAAACTCAAAAAGGACTTCAAAGGCTGGAAAGCGGCCTTGCTGGTTCCCAAGGAGGGGCTGGCCCGGCAATTGGGTTTGCCGCTGAAATCCGTTTCCCTTAGCCATGGAGGCCTTCAACTGACACTGCTGACCGGCAGGATCTGAAAGGATAAGGGGCTGAAGATGATATCCAACCTTTTTACAGATATCCCCGAGACGTTGCCCGATGAGTTCTTCGAGGAGATTCTCACCCACTCAAATGTGAGAATCGAACGCATCGTCAGTCGCGGACATCGCTCGCCGGAAGGTTTCTGGTACGACCAGGACTGGGATGAGTGGATTCTGCTGGTTCAGGGCAGCGCCGGCCTGGCGTTTGAAGGAGCGTCTGCCGTCGTTGAGCTGATCGCAGGCGATCATCTGTTGATCCAGGCCCGTAAGCGCCACCGGGTGGCGTGGACCGCCGAGAACGAAGACACTATTTGGCTGGCAGTGCATTTGGTCGACTAGTGAATTTTGTTGCACAAGCATCTGATTGATAATATATGCTTTTTCGTCACTGCACGGCAACGGCGCATGGTCCGGTGGAAAGGCTCGATGGCACGCGGGGTGCAGCTACAACAAAGACGGCCAAAGGAATTGGATTTGTTCAGATCGGAACGATATTTTTATCACCTGGTGGCGGCCATTGTGCTCATCAAGCTTGTGATCGCCTACCTTTTACCCCTCACATCCGACGAAGCCTACTTTTATCTATGGGGCCGCTATCCGGACATCAACTATTACGACCACCCGCCCATGACCGGCTGGATCATGTATCTTTTCGGTCATCTGGGCCGGCATATCTTTTTCGCCCGTTTGTTTTCCATTCTCAGCGGTCTGGTCATCGCGCTGGGCATCCACCGGCTGGTCCGGGTCGGATTCGGCGCGCCTGCAAAGGCCAGGTTGATCAGCCTCTGCTTCCTGGCGGCGCCCTTGCACATGCTCTCCATCCTGATCACCACGGACGCGCCATTGATCCTGTTCGTAGCCCTTTCCGGTTTTGTGCTCTATTTTGCCCTGTGGCGCCAAAGCGAAGGTCTGGTTTTGCTCTCCGGCGTGATCTGGGGACTGGCGGTGCTGAGCAAATATTTTGCCGGCCTGCTGCTCTTTGCCGTTTTTTTCGCTCTGATTTTACAGCGCGAACGCAAGTGGCTGCGCTACATCATGCTGTGGGTGGCCGGCGCCCTGCCTTTCGCCATCTTTCACCTGTGGGCCAATTACCAGAACTGCTGGACCAATGTCCTGTTCAACGTGGTGAACCGCAACAAGAGCGTTTCATGGGAGATCAGCGGCCTGTTGACCTTTACCCTGTTCCAGATCTATCTGGCAACGCCCTGGCTGCTCTACTATCTGATCAAAAACATCAAAGCCGTGGTCAGCGCCGTTCGAAACGCCGACAATCCCTTCGTCTACCTGTTCGGCATCCCCATTATATTGCTGAGCGTTGTCGCCCTGCATCATACGGGCTTGCACTGGACATTGGCCTTCTACCCCTTTCTCTTTCCCCTGCTGGTGCATCTGCCCGGCCGTCAGATCAACCGCATCGCCCTGTTATCCATGGCATTCAGCCTGGTGCATGTGGTGCCGGTTCTGGTGGTGCTGGCCTTGCCCGTGGAAACCTTTAAAGACCATGCGTACTACCACGATCTCGTCCTGTGCAAATACGGCCGCGAGTTGTATGCAAAGGTGAAAACCACCTATGGCGGCGATTATGTGTTCGCCACCAACGGATATTACACCTCCGGGGCCATGACCTACCACAGCGATCGACATTTCGCCGTTTTTCTGGACGACTCCAAGCACGGACGGCACGACGACAAATTGACCGACTATAAGGCGCTGGACGGCAAGGATTTTCTGATATTGTGGACCCTGCCCATCGATGCGGACTACACGCCCTTTTTTGATAGCGTGGAGCAGTCTGAAATTTCCCTGCACCAGGAAACCTTTTATGTGGCGCTGGGAAAAGGCTTCCATTACCCGGCATACCGGGATCGCTTTCTTAAGAAAATCGATGCAGACTGGTACACCTGCCCTGATTTTCTTCCCCCGGGCAGGTGCTTTTTTAAGGAGATGTATTTTCCGTGATCCATTGGATTAAAACTAGGGTATAAAGGGGAATATGAACAAGCTGTACGCCTATATTCGACTGTGCCGGCCGCACCAATACCTGAAAAACGGCTTTATCTGGCTGCCCGTCTTCTTCGGCAATGCGTTGACCCATGTACCGGCGCTGATTTCGACGCTCCTGGCTTTTTCGGCTTTTTGCCTGATCTCCAGCACCACCTATGTGATCAATGACGTTAAAGATCTGGAAGAGGACCGTCGCCATCCGGTGAAAAGAAGGCGACCGCTGGCCAGTGGCGCGGTGATGAAAAAAGAAGCGGTCTGGATCGCATTGCTGCTCTTTGCCGGCTCCATGACCATTGCCATGGTCGCTCTGCCGGTAGCCTGCGTCTATATTCTCATGGGCTACCTGCTGCTCAATATCGCCTACTCCCAGGGGCTCAAGCGCATCCCCATTGTGGATATCGTCTGCATCGCCGTGGGTTTTGTGCTGCGCATTTTCGCCGGCGGCATGGCGGCTCGGATCGTCATCAGCCCATGGATCGTCATCATGACGTTTCTGCTGGCCCTTTTCCTGGGTCTGGCCAAGCGCCGGGACGATCTGTTGCTGGCCGAACACGGCAACAAGGTGCGCAAAGCCATCGACGGGTACAACCTGGAGTTCATCTCATTGGCCATGGGAGTCATGGCCTCGGTGATCATCGTGGCCTACATCCTCTATACGGTGTCACCGGAGGTGGTGGCCAAACATGGTACCAAAAAATTGTACATCTCCGCTATATGGGTGCTGCTGGGATTGCTGCGCTACCTGCAGATTACCTTTGTGGAAGAAAAAAGCGGCTCTCCCACATTGGTGCTGATCAAAGATTATCTCCTTCAAGGAATCATTGTGTTATGGCTGGCCAATATCTTTATCTTGTTATACCGATAGCGCCCACGGTGCACGGACCAAGACCCACGGACGGAGACCCGGTCAGATGAAACTGCATGGATGGGGACGATATCCCGTCATCGAGGCCGCAGGGCCCCTCTTTGAGACAACGGCCGAAGCCGCCCGTCTGCTGTCGGCACCCGGCCATTGGATCGCCCACGGGATGGGGAAAAGCTACGGCGACAGCGCCCTGAACCGGCAAGTGCTCATGACCCGGCGCTTTAACAAACTGCTGGATTTTGATGCCCAAAAGGGTGTGGTCACCTGCGAAAGCGGGATCAGCCTGGCCGAATTGATCCAAGTGTTTCTCCCCGAAGGCTGGTTTCCCGGAGTAGTGCCGGGAACCAAGTTGATTACCGTAGGCGGTGCCATCGCTTCCGATGTGCACGGCAAGAACCACCACGCCGCCGGCTGTTTCAGCGCAACGGTCATCTCCATGCGGTTGATGCTCCCCGACGGTTCGATCGTCGCTTGCAGCCCAGGTGAAAACAGCGAACTCTTCCGGGCCGCCTGCGGCGGCATGGGGCTCACCGGCTTGATCCTGGACGCCGCCATCCAACTGCAGCCGGTGCACAGCGCCCATGTCCGGGAAACCGTCATTCGCTGCCGCAATTTGGAGGAAGCCTTTGAACAGTTTGAAAAATACCGGCACATCACCTACTCGGTGGCCTGGATCGACTGTCTGGCCAGGGGAGCGTGCCTGGGCCGATCGGTATTGATGATCGGCGAACATGCCGACGACGGACGACTGGTGCCGACGTTGCCCAGGCCGGCCGCTGTTCCCTTTGAGTGCCCGGGCTTTTTGCTGAACCGGTATTCGGTCTCTCTGTTCAACCATCTCTATTTCCACATCCATCCAACCCGGTTGCAGAATCAGCTCAAACCCATGGACGCGTTTTTCTTCCCCCTGGACCGCATCGCCGGCTGGAACCGCATGTACGGCAGCCGCGGTTTCACCCAGTACCAGTTGGTGCTGCCGAAAACAGCGAGTTTTGACGGACTGAAATCGATCCTCGACCGGGTGGCCCGATCCGGCATCGGTTCCTTTTTGGCGGTGCTCAAACTCTTCGGACCGGAAAACGGCAACTACCTCTCTTTTCCCATGGAGGGTTACACCCTGACGCTGGATTTTAAAATCCAGCCGCGCCTGTTTCCGTTGCTGGACGAATTGGATCGCATGGTGGTGGATCACGGTGGACGCTTGTATCTGACCAAGGATGTGCGCATGCAACCTGAAACCTTTAGAAAAGGATACCCCCGCGCGGACGATTTTGCGGCCGTCCGCGCCACCCATCGACTGTCGGACAAACTGAATTCATTGCAAAGTTTAAGATTGGGGATTTAATCATGCATCTGCTTATATTGGGCGGGAACTCGGATGTGGCCTATGCCGTGGCCCTGGAATTCGCCGCCAGAGCCAATGCCGATATCACGTTGGCATCCCGTAACATGGAGATACTGGAGAAAAAGGCCAGGGACATCGAAATCCGCCACCATGTCTCTGCCCGGGCCATCGCCTTTGATGCGGCCGCGGTCGGCGCCCATCGGTCTTTTTACGAAGCGCTGGAGCCCAAACCCGACGGCGTTGTGGCGGCCTTTGGCTATTTGGGTGATCAGGCCGCAGCCCAATCGGATTTTGATGAGGCCCGGCAGATCATCGAAACCAATTTTGCCGGGGCGGTCTCCATCCTGGAAATCGTGGCCGCGGATTTCGAGCGCCGCGGCAAAGGCTTTATCATCGGCATCAGTTCAGTTGCCGGACTGCGCGGCCGGCAGAGCAATTACTTCTACGGCGCCGCCAAAGGCGCCTTTTACATCTATCTGAGCGGTCTGCGCAACCGGTTGAGCAAGCGCCGGGTGCATGTCATCAGCGTTCTGCCCGGCTTTATCGACACCAAAATGACCCAAGGACTGGGGTTGCCGGCTTTGCTGACCGCCACCCCCGGGCAGGTGGCCCGGGATATCTATGCGGCTTACCTGAAATCAAAGAACATCATCTATACCCGATGGTTCTGGCGCTGGATCATGGCGGTCATCCAGGCGATCCCCGAATTCATCTTCAAACGCTTATCCTTATGAGATTGAATGTCATCATAAACCGCTACATGCTCAGGGAGTTCCTGCCTCCCTTCGGCATCAATCTATTCTTTTTCACCTTCATCTTCCTGATCACCAAGATTCTGGAAATCACCAACCTGGTGGTCAACTACCAGGTCAGCCTGCTCTCTTTTCTGCTGATGCTGGCCTATTCCATGCCTTTTTTTCTGGCCTTCATCACGCCCATGTCGGTGATGATGGCCGTGCTGCTCACTTTTTTGCGCATGTCCGGCGACAACGAAATCGTGGCCCTTAAAGCCTGCGGACTGAACCCCCACCGGTTTCTGGTACCGGTGCTGACGTTCTGTTTCCTGGGTTGGCTGCTGACCACCTTCATCACCACGGTGGGCCAGCCGTGGGGCAACCGCTCCTATTACGGCCTCTCCGTGGAATTGGCCAAGTCCCATGTGGACGCCGTGATCAAGGAGCGCACCTTTATCGACAGTTTCCAGGGGCTGATGCTCTACGTCAACCAAGTGGATCTTAAAAATCGAACCATGCAGGATGTGTTCATCGAAGACCAACGCAACAAAGCGGTAAACAACATCATCGTGGCCCCCAGCGGCCGGATTACCTCAGATCCGGACAACCAGGTGATCCGCCTCACCTTGTTCAACGGCACCATCAATCAGGTGGCCCTGGCCGATCAGTCGGCCCATGCCATCACATTTAAAACCTATGAGATGAAGCTGGACATGAAAGAGATGATGTCCAAAGATATTTCCAAACGCAAACGAGTCGATCAGATGAGTGTGCCGGAACTCAGAAAGCGCATCTTGTCCACCAAAGGCAAGGGCAAATCCCATAACAAGGCCTTGATGAAATTCCACGAAAAATTTTCACTGCCCTTCGCCTGCTTTGTCCTGGGGCTGGTGGCCATTCCCCTGGGGATGCAGGCCAAACGGGGAAATCGCTCAACGGGGGCGGTGATGGGCATTGTCTTGTTTTTAACTTACTATATCATGCTGACCGTGGGCTGGTCATTTGGCGAATCCGGCGCCCTGCCGCCGGTGGCCGGCATGTGGGCGCCCAATGCGGTGCTGGGCGGCATCGGCATCTATCTCTACCTGCGCATGATCAAAGAACGACCGGTGCGGTTAAGAATACCCCCTCTAAAAGTATTCCGAAAATGATAAAACCATGAACCATGAACCATG
>JASFER010000187.1:0-12540 GCA_050124755.1 Desulfobacteraceae bacterium | reverse complement strand
CTGCCCGTTGGCAAGTGCCCGGTAAACTGTTTTTCTGTAGCCGGCAATGCGTAATGAACATTTACCGGAATAAAAATTGTTTTACCGTCAACATTTTCCCGGATGTCATCTGCAATTGAAGCCGATACTATTTTCAGGGCTTGCCGGGTGTTTTCTTCCAAGCCGTTATCCCAATTAAAATCCGTAGCCCATCCACTGCCGTTGCGAACACGATAGACAATTGATCTTTCTGAACTCAAGCGGTAATTAAGGGCATAGGCCAGCCTTATTTTACGGAAGATTCTTGCTTTTTCAATTTTTTGGGTAAAGCGATCCAGATCCAGCTTTTTATGTTTTATCCGGGATGTAATACTGTTTAGATAATCTTCCGGCATGGGGATATGCAGTCTGTCGGCTTTCTTCCGCAGTTGGTTAAAGAATGTTTTGTTATTGGAAATTGACTTCATGGCCAAAAACAATGGTTTAAAGCGAAAGAAAATGGATGCCAGGCTGTCCGGCGCGTCTTTAAGCAGAATATCTAAAAATTTGCCGTTTGCATTTTTTATTTTTTCGATGAGATTGTCATTTTTAATGAGCAGCGATTCATCAGTCAATTTGCTTATTAAATGACGAAGAAACTCGATTGGCTCAGAAGATACAACGCCGTAATAGTCATAAAGCAAGGCTTTTAATTCTCGATTACCGATTCTCTCAACAAAAACACCGTTATATTTATTGAATTTGATGATCGTCATTATATCATCCAGTGTTTCTTGAGCCAGGGCAATACCCGATCCTAACCATATGATGCTTTTAAGAATTTCATCTTTATCCATTGCTTTAACAGTGATCAAAGGAATATCATCTTGAAGGTTCGGCAGATCCAGAACCTCACGAGGAATGTAAACGGCATCTTCTCGATAAATACCAAGCCGCTCAAAGCCATATGTTGTTATATAGTGAATTATCTGCTGAACTATCAAAGACTCCATTGAAGCGTTCTGAACCACCGACCATGATTTATGAAAAGCGGCATTTGCTTTATCACCGGATATGCCAACGACACTCTCAATTGCATCCAATAAATCGTTTTCCGGCGGGATTGACGGGTCAAGAACATAACCGTTTTTAATGGTTCTTTCAAAAACAGCTTGAGGGATATTTCGATTTTGCCTGGAATCAACTTGAACAGCATTAAACAGCCGCAGCGTTGCTTTTATCATGATAAACCTCTTTTTTGGAAAAGGGGGCGGGAGGTAAAAACAAATGGGTTGTATAAGGAACCTCTTTTGCCCCCTCAAAATGTTGGGGAAGGCAGGATTCGAACCTGCAACCTCCGGGGTCGAAATTAGGAACCCTCTGTGCCATCGGCGGAGAGTAAAAAAGCCCGGTGCTCTGCCATTGAGCTACTTCCCCATATGGGCGAGGAGTATCTATCCAAATAATTTAAGGAACTCCCTTTGCCCATTTGCTTAAACAATATAACACGGTGTGTCGGGGGCGGCATGCTCCTCGCCGTCCCCTGGACACACACGTTATGTTTCTTCATTCAGTTTCTTTGACGGATATCGAACCTCACTGTATCGCATATAAGCAAGGTTACCTTGGGATTCAAGTTTTCCTTCTTTTACAAGGTGACGTACCCTTTGAGCATAATAAATGTCGGGTATTCCAGAAATACGATCCTGCATTTCCATCATTGTAGTGCCAACTACGCGGGCTACTTTGCGCCAATATTGACATGCATTTGATAAAAGGATCTTGTCTATTCTTTTAATATCAATTTCGCTCAATTTGTTGACAAGAGCAAGCTGCTCTTCAGTCAACGGTGGATCTTGCTTTTCATTTACTGGTAAAGGAGGTCTTAAATCAGGATGTCGGTTGAATATGGTTTTTGAAATTCCCTTATCAATCCAATAGATCTTCCTAATTTTCCGATATCGTATTTTTCATATCGGTCTTTTTGAGGCAGTTTGAAAAGCTCACTCATGGCGAGATCAAGTTTCTCAATCGCTTCTAATGTCAATTTAATCAGAGATTTCTCTACAGACACGTATCAATGTCCTTTTTTCAACACCACCTTCATCCCAGTCACCCCAACCAGGAAAGCTCAATGGCTTGACTTTGTCAATATTTTTTAGGTGTTCTCTCCACTTATTCATAGTTTCTTTCAGGTGTAATTCGAATCTCTCAAGCGACATATATGTAAAGTCCTTGTTTTGAATTTCAGCCGATAAAAATGGTGGGAGTACAGTGAACCCCATATAGTGAAGTGAAAAGTTAATTGATCTTAACAATACTTCAATTTCACCACCACCTCTACCGTTTGTAGTAAAAGTAGATTCAGGTGCCCCTGATGTAACAGAACAAATGGCACTTTTTCCTCTAAAATAGCCTTTGTCGTATCGCATTTTGCTGGTGTATAGGCCTCCGGCAACAAAAATTCTGTCAAACCAGCCTTTTAGCATAGCCGGCTGCTGGTGCCACCACAGTGGAAATTGTAATATGAGCAAATCGCATTTTTCGAGCCGGTGTATTTCACGTTGAACATCTTTAGGAAGAGTGCCAGTTTTATAAGCATTCCTTTGTTCAGAAAGTATATCAAATCGTTTTGTATCAACTCTGTTTTGATAATGCTCATCTCGTTCAACAGGATCGAACCCTTCTGCATATAGGTCAGAAACTTCGACACTATGCCCTGCACCTTCAAGTACTTTAACGGCAGTTCTCGTCATTGAACCATTAAACGATTGTTGCTCTGGATGACAATGAATAATTAAAATGTGCAACATATTCTCCTTATTTGTTGATTTCCTCTAATAGCATAACGTTAAACTGTGGGACTGCGCGACCCGCGCCGTCCCACACCAGTGACATGTTATGTGTTATTATCCTTATGCGTTTATCAAGTATATTTCTTTAACGGCAGCATACCTATAAAAATTAATACAGCACCAATTATTAAAAAAACAAAGCTTTCTATATTGGACATTTGTTCATTAAAAGGAAATATATTGTATGTTTTCTTTAGCGATAGGTAAAATATAAAAAAAGAGTTATAAAGAAAATGTATTAAAAAACAGGGAAATAAATATTTGGTTTTAGCGTATATCCACCCAGAAAATGAACCGAGCACAAAAGCGATGACAAATTGATAAATATTTAAATGAAATATTGCGAACAAAAAGGATGAAACTAAAATTGATTTACGGATGCTGTATTGCTTCAAAAATGATCTTAAAAAGATGCCTCTAAACAAAAATTCTTCTATAAATGGAGCAATAAAAGAAACCGCAATTATAGAGTGTGCTCCGCTTTCCTCCAGCCGAGAAAATAATTCCTCATAAAAAGGGGACATGGGAAAAATTGAGGTTAAAACATTTTGGACTTCAATCTCAAAAATAAAAACTCCAATAACTACAAAAATCAATGGTAGGATAATTTTATATGTTAATTTTAATGGTGGTTGCTTTGAGGGATTAAGAACATCGCTATAATTGAGGTCTTTAAAATACATTAGCCATGATATAACCAGGCCAAATGAAATTAATGAGATTATACCTCCTATGAATGGATCGCCAGCTTTAAATGGGCCTATAATAGAATAAAATAAATTTCCAATTAATAGTTGGATACCAAACAGGATAATGAGAATAAACGAAGCTTCAAAAATATCAGGAAATAAACGAGGATCTTTCAATTGAGTCAGTCCTTATGTTGACACATAAACCATTATTCACGAGCAGGTCCACAGTGGTCCACAGGGTCGGACCAAGCTTCCACAGGGTTTCAATTATCACAGCTACCACAGGGTCTAACAGCTACCACAGGGTCGGACCAAGCTAAGTCACTAAAATCGCTGGTTAAACGTTCCAAAAAAAATAGTTTTCAGCATGAATATCGTCGTTTTTGCCCCCAAAAAACGCATTATAGACCGGTTCAGGTTCCCGAAGTTCAAATCCTTTGGAAAGTTCACGAATTTTACGGCCGGTGGCATTGCCACCGAGCCGCCTTTTGACGGACTCGACCTAAGACCGATTACCAATGGCTATACTTTGTGTCCAGGATTTATCTCTTTTTATTTGATTTCCGGATAAGGCCGCCTCAATCCAACTACGGTGCGCCGACTGAAAATTTTCCAAATCACTATAACCGCAAAGATGCGCCAATGCACCATAATCAATTAAAATATTTTTACGTCTGGGACGCTGTATTTCTATATAGCCGCCATGAGGCCAATCTTTTGGATGCTCCACGACGCCTGCTCGCACCATATTCAGGTCAACATACACGATACAGCGCAAAAATCGTTGTGTGCCGCATATTTGCATCAGATCATTATTTTCAACATACCTAAAAAATCTGTTCCTACTGTCATTTCATATACCCTGCCAATCCGAGGGTGATGGCAATGCCAAATATAGCTCCAGCTAATACAGTAATCAGCCAGCGTAATAGTGCTGATTGAGTCTTGGTTAAGGGAAATAGCTCCAAAGACATTACTATACTCAAAATCGACCACAAGTATATCGTAGTAGCCAAAGTCAAGAAAGAACGAAGCACCCAGGCTGGGTAGCTATCTTGATCCTTAAAATAACCAATCATAATGATAGTGGCTCCAATGAATGCCACAATACCAAAAAAATTAATACGGCGTTTCTTTAACATTTTAACAAACCCCGGTAATAATACTATATTTAGCTCCATAGATTCTGGTACACAACGGCGCGTGTCTGGTGCGGCATGGTCCTCGCTGTCCCGACCAGCACTGGGTTGGACCAAAAATTTAGATGCAATACCGAAAAACATCTGTAATTTTTGCCGCTTGTGGGCAATAGTTCGTTAATGTCCATCCTGCTATAACTGTAATTACCAGGGTCAATGCAAAAGCTGGCCATGTGGCCCGAAAAACACTGCCCATCCAATCGGGATTATCAATTGATCTTGCTTTTTTTATAAGGGTTGTTGCCAAAATAAGTTCAAATGCTGCTTCAGAAAGAATTACTGGTGCTTCGTAAATAAGATATATACCTCCTCCAAAAATAACTATAAGAAGAATGATTAAAGGAATTAAGATAATTCCACCTTCATCTGCAAGTCCTGATACAGCCTCACCAGCTGCTTCCGTAGCTGTTTCGCCAACTGTCGATGCTGTTTCGGTTACACCCCCTGCCTCTGTCCATGCTCCTGAGGCTCCCCCACCGCCAAATTCACCACCATGACCTGACAAACTTGGGGAACTGCTGGTTGGTGAAAAATCTGGAACACTAGTAATAGCGTCAGCTGCATCCACTAAATTTTCTGCTATCTTTGATTTTCTATATGGCTCTGTTAAATAGTGTAGCCATAATTTCATCAATATGAAAAAACAAACATATGCGAATATTAATACTATAATAAAACGAGCGATTATATGGTCGAACCCTAAAACCAATAGGATTTTTGAAAATATTACTCCCGATAAGATTGTCCCCAAAAGGATCAGAATCATATGAAATCGAGTGAAAACCCTTTTGGCAAATTGTTTTTTAAAATTCTGTTTCATAAAAATTGCTATCTAGTGTTCAGTAGAGTCCAACGACATGCTCTCCGGCGCGGCGGAGCCGCGTCGGGAGCAGCTAAAGGTTCGATCCTAGAGATGTCCAGCATAGGCTATGACACTGAACCGCTTAACCTCCTCAACATATCCAGATATTAGATTTAAGCATTCATCAAGATCTCTATAGGCAAAAGGCCCCTCCGTGTTCAAAGATGCTGGATTCAAAAATGTGGGTAAAAGCACATTCTTTCGCAAAGTATCAAAATCATAAGTTGTCGCAGCCTCTTTAGCCTTACTTCTCGACATCGTGCGCCCCGTGCCATGGCTCATTGAGAATAAGATATCCTCAATCTGCGGGGTGGCTTTTATCAAGCTGGCATCCCCTGACATGTGTGAAGGAATAATTGCAAGGTCACCTGGCATCAATCTGACTGAACCCTTCCTGATTATTGTGGAATCTTCGAGTTTTTCGAAGGTGTTGTGAGGAAGATCAAGTATTAAATCCGTCGATCCGATGATCCTTTCCAATGTATTTTGAACTTTGGCTCTGTTTTCTGCAGCCCATTTTACCACACGTTCGAATTCCATATCGAATTTGTCTGGGCTTTCAGTAAGATTATCGACAAGCCCAGATTCATGCCGAGAACCAGTATGAATAAGGAAAAACAAATAGTCTTCATCATACGGAAGAAGGGCATCAACAAAGTGGTTGCCACCACCAAGGTCCCCCAGGCCACCTTTATTTTCTTTTATTGCATATGCAATGTCATCCCATACATTCTGGGTTAAATCTGCTTGTTTCAATGACGACTTCAACAACCTCATTCCGCATCCGCAGTCCGATACCGCAAAAAGCCTCCAATTTGTCTGCTTGGTAAGAACTGCAGTACCAGTCGGCAAGGGAGATTTCCCTGGGCAAGCATCGGGCAGGAACACTACGTGCTCCGCCGCTAATGAAATTGGAAGCCAGGAATGTAATATTCCTTCAGGCTCTGCTGAAATGTTTGTTAGTTTTATCTCCATGAAATCGAACGTATTTCTCATGGGCCGCAAAAGACATATGGCCTATGCTAAAGAGAAGTTAAATGATTACTTTGCTTGAAAAAAGCAGCCAGCCTTTTTGCGGTCCTATGCAGAAAATTGTTATATTTAATCTTCTGAATCTTGCTCAGCATCATTTTGTTTTTCGTATTCTTCGAGTTCTTCGATTAGAGGTAAGATTATTCTTTCTTGGTATTGACCTAATGATTCATTATTTGCTGCCAGAACATAAGACTCCTTAGCCTCCGCTAAAGAACAATTTGTCTCCAATCTCACATTTTTAATAATTTCAATTGGACTATACCTATCTTCATTGATCAGCTTTTTAGCTAGACCCACCAATCTTTCAACATCTTTTTCCCTAATCACGTCAGCCATGATGCACTCTTAGAAATATAACCATTATTCACGAGCAAAATCGCTCGATATTCATGGGTAATAACATAGCCCTTTTCTTTGAATATGGCTATAATATAAACAGGTTAATATTAATTACCCACCTAATATTGGAATGCGAAAAACGAGCAAAAATGCTCGGTTTTTCGGTCAATATCTGTTATCCGAGTAAAAATGCTCGATATTCCATTGGGCAACGGCACGGCTTTATTTTGCTATTTCCTTATTTATTGGTGCATTGTCTGCAGATATGTTATGATATTGAAATGGGCAAAACGAGCGGTTTTGCTTGTTTTTGCGCTCAATATCAACGAATATTAGGAAGCAAAATCTATCCATATCCCCGATCCGGTCAGTTGTGATTTTTCAATAATCCCCGCAATTTCAATGGGATTGAATTAAGCAGGCTTCATTTTCAAACCGAAAAAACAAGCTTTTTTGCATCGTTTCTTTCTAAGAGTCATAAAAATCAGTAAAAAAGGGTTGTTATTTATTTTGTAATATGTATAGTAGCGGCTAATCTTTACATTCACCTACACATTTTTGTATGTGTCGGCTCCTTTTCTCTGTGCTGGTTCTTGCCGGAAAACATCTGAAATATGATTCAGCTCCAAGCCAGTGGCTTTTGCGCCGGCAGATGGACGATAATGTTGGCTGTTTGTCTTCTATCTAATACAAAACACATTGAAAAACAAGGACATCTGATATGTCACATAACCCGCCCGTGAGACTATTGGACCAAGTTGGACCAAGTCAGACAACGCATTCGCTTAAAAGAGTATTCGATCCGGACTGAAAGATCTTATTCGCACCGGACTGAAAGATCTTATTCGCAATGGATTAAACGCTTCATTCTTTTTCACAACAAACGCCATCCAAGGGATATGGGCAAAATGGAGATCGAGGCCTTTTTGTCTGATTTGGCGATGAACCGCAATGTGGCCGCATCGACCCAAAACCAGGCCTTTAATGCGCTTTTATTTCTCTACAACCAGGTGCTGGAAATGAAGATGCCGGACGATATCAACGCCATTCGTTCGAAAAGCCCTTACGGGTGCCGACGGTTATGACCAGGGAAGAGACCAACCGTCTCATCTCTTGCATGAACGGAACGAAAAAGCTGATGGCTGAGATCATGTACGGCTGCGGCTTGCACGTGATCGAATGTGTGCGACTGCGTGTAAAGGATGTGGACTTTGCCATGAACCAGATAGTGGTCCGTGATGGCAAGGGCAAAAAGGATCGGGTTACCATGAACAGACAGTCATGTCTCTTGGATAGGCGACAGGAATATCCTGCTATGTTGAGGGATTACAGACGCCGCAGATTCGGCAGTTGTCAGGATCCATGGGGCATGGCGGGGTGGTTTTGCCTTGAACGGCCCTTTGGTATTCGTTCCAGAGGAAGGCTTTGTCGATGCCGTGATCGATGAAATCCCAAGGTAGTCGTTCCTCTTTGGTCCTTGACCTGGCGATGTAAAAATCGGGATTCAGGGAAGATGATTTAAAGGTTTGGGGCCAGTTGCCCTGATTGTTGTGGGCCCGGGTCAGCAGCCGGCCGACGCGGCGGTCGCCTCTGGCCAAAAGGGCCTGGATGTAAGCCCACCTGGGCACATCGGCATGGACGCGCACATTGGATACCTTTCGGAGACCGCTTTTGATCTTTTTTATCTTTTGCTTCAATGCTTTTACTTCTTCCATGGCACACCACTGAAAAGGTGTAAACGGCTTGGGCACAAAGGAATTGATACTGACGGAAATGGTTCCCATGCGCCCCCTGGCCTGGCTGGACCGCAGAAAACGGTGTTTGATCCGCTTGACCAGATCAACGATGGCCGACACATCTTCTTCTTTTTCGGTGGGCAATCCCACCATGAAGTAAAGCTTCAAATTGGGAATCCCTCCGGCCACCAGTTTTTCGGCGGCCGACAGGATATCCTCTTCGTCCAGGCCTTTGTTGATCACCCGGCGCATGCGCTTGGAACCGGTCTCCGGGGCGATGGTGGCTGTTTTCAGACGGCCGGACTTGAGGGCTTTGATCAATTCATCATCCAGGGCGTCGGCCCGCAGGGAACTGAAAGCGAGTTGCAGGTCCCGGCGCCGTCCTTCCGCGCACAGGGCTTTCAGATCGGGGAGATCCGACACGGCCGTGCCCACCAACCCGATTTTTTGGGTCAGGCCGGCACCTTTGCCCATGGAGGTCAACAGGGTGGCCAATGGCCGGGTACGCGGCGGGCGGTAAAGGTAGCCTGCGGCGCAGAAGCGGCATCCGCGGGGGCATCCGCGGCTGACCTCCATCAGATAGGCATCTTCAAAACTGGTGTGGGGTGTTACCACGGCGCTGTCAGTGGGTGTATTTTCGATATTGGATGCATAGATGCGCCGAATTTTGTCCGGCACCTCAGCGATGGGTTTGAAAGCGGCAAGGGTTCCATCATCGTCGTATTCATCCTGGTAAAAGGCCGGGACATAGACGCCGGGGACCTCCCGGGCCAATGTGCGCAAAAGGGATTGACGGTCCTGGTGGGAATCGAAACGGTCAAAAAAGGGTTCGACAAGCCCCTCGGCTTCACCGATCAGGAAACAATCGAAAAAATCCGCCAACGGTTCGGGATTCAAAAAAACGGCGACTCCCCCTGCCATGATCAGGGGGAGGGAGTTGCCCCGAAGGGCCGTCTGCGGGGGGAGCGCCGCTTTTTGCAATAAGGTCAGTACATTCGGGTAGTCGTTTTCGAATGAGAGCGAGAAGGCCACACAGTCAAATTCAGCCAACCGTCGTCCGGATTCCAGGGACAATACCGGGCGATCACCTTCTTCCGGATCGGGCAGGAAGGCACGTTCGCAAACCACATGGTCCATGGCGTTGAGCCGCTGATAGACGGTCTGATACCCGAGGTTGGCCATGGCCACATGGTAGTGGTTGGGATAGACGAGGGCCACCCGCACCCGGTCTTTCCAGCGTTTGCGTATGGTTCCCGTTTCCGCATCAAGTCTCGCTCTGCGTAATTTATGGTTTGTTGAAGCCATCACCTCTCCGACACAAAGGTTGTGTGCCCCGGCCGAAGCCGCGGTGTCTGAGTCGATGGCCTATATTAAGCCCGATGAACCATCCGGGCAAGCTGCCATAGCCCAATTAACCCTTACATTGCCGCAATGGGTCCGCAACGTCGGGATCAATCCGCCTTGCGACGCAAGAAGGTGGGCACATCCAGATCATTGTGGTCGATAACCATATCTTTGTACCCTTTATAGATGGAACCGGTGGACTCGTTGGCGGCCTTCTGGCGCTGAACCCTTTGGAAAGTGGGTTCGTCCAGGACGTCCCCGCTGGCGATATCCGCCGCGGTGATGTCACGGACCTTTCCGCCGTAGGTAGGGTCCTCCACCTTGCGGGTCTCCTTTTCCTGCTTGTTTCCGCCGATACCGGTGGCAATCACGGTCACCCGCATTTCATCGCCCATATCGTCATCGATCACCGCACCCCAGATGATGTCGGCTTCGTCGCCCACTTCGTTGTAGATCCGTTCGGAGGCTTCGGTCATCTCTTCCATGGTGATGTCGCTGCTGCTGGTGATGTTCATCAGCACACCCTTGGCGCCGTCAATATTGATGTCTTCCAGCAAGGGATGGGAAATCGCCCGCTCGGCCGCATCCACCGCGCGGTTTTCACCGTCGGCTACGCCGATGCCCATGATGGCCATGCCGGCTTTGGACATGGTGGTCTTCACGTCGGCAAAGTCCAGGTTGACCAGACCGGGCCGCATGATCAGGTCGGTGATCCCCTTTACGGAGTGCAGCAAAATCTCATCGGCCCGTTTGAACATATCCACCATCTTGGCGTTCTTGGAGGCTAAACCCCGCAGCCGATCGTTGGGAATGGTGATCACGGTGTCCGCCACCTCTTTGAGTTGGCTGATGCCTTCTTCGGCCAGATTGGCCCGTTTCTTACCTTCGAAGGAGAAGGGGCGCGTGACCACGGCTACCGTGAGGATGCCCAATTCCTTGCACAGGCCGGCAATCACCGGTGCGGCGCCGGTACCGGTGCCGCCGCCGAATCCGGCGGTGATAAAGACCATGTGGCTATCGGTCAATGAAGCCCTGATCACCTCTCCGCTTTCAATGGCCGCATCTCTCCCCACCTGCGGGTTGGCGCCGGCGCCCAGCCCTTCAGTGAGCTGTTCGCCGATTTGGATTTTGATTTCCGCCTTGGAAACATCCAAGGCCTGCAGATCGGTATTGGCGGCGATAAATTTCACACCTTGCAAGTTGCTGGTGATCATGTTGTTGATGGCATTGCCACCAGCGCCGCCGACCCCGATCACCTTAATCTTGGCCGACTTTTCTGCCTCTGCATAACTGAACATGTTACTCCCCCTTTTCTATGTTAAAGAAAGTTACTGCGCAATTTTCAGTTTAAAGTGTTAAGTTTAAAGTTTATGGAATTCTACCATTTACCATTTAGAGATCAAATATGCCTCTCCAATCAGTCCTATTCCGGCAGTTTCACACATCTTCAACTGATTAAATCGGCTTCCATCCTTTGCTTAAAACTTTAAACTTTAATCTTTAAACTGTTCTTTCATTGCCACGAAATTAAAATAGCCAATCATGTACTTCTAAAAAAACACAATCATATAACCTCTTTAAACCACTTTTTCATCCGTTGAATCAGGCTGTTGAAAATGTTCTTATCCCGAATGCGAAATTTTTTCTCCGGCGCTTTGCGGGCGCCGTAGAGCACCAGCCCCACACCGGTGGCATACATGGGATTGTTGACCACATCGGTCAATCCGATAATGTTGCGCGGCTTGCCCAGGCGCGTGGGCAACGCCAAAACGGCTTCGGCGATGTCTGTCACACCCTCCAGCAGAGATGTTCCCCCTGTGACCACCACACCTGATGAAACAGAGTTTTCCATCTCGGCCCGGAAAATTTCCCGTTTGATCAAAAGAAACATCTCTTCCATGCGCGGTTCAAGAATCTCGCCGAGGATCTGGCGCGGAAGCTTCCGCGGTTTGCGACCGCCCATCCCCGGCACCTCGATGGTTTCGTCTCCGTTTATATTGGCGGCGATGCAGCTGCCGTATTTCTTCTTTATCTTTTCGGCTTCCGCCAATGGTGCCCGCAGCCCCACCGCGATGTCGTTGGTGAGGTTGTCTCCGCCCAAAGCCAGGACGAAAGTATGTTTGATATTCTGACCCGAAAAAATCGCCAGATCCGTGGTGCCGCCCCCGAGGTCCAGCAGCGCCGTACCCAGCTGCTTTTCCTCATCGGTAAGCACGGCCTCTCCGCTGGCCAGAGACTCCAGCACGATGTCGCAGACGTCCAGACCGGCCCGGTTGGCGCACTTGACGATGTTGTGAGCCGAGGTGACCGCTCCGGTGACGATGTGAATCTTGGCTTCAAGGCGCACCCCCGCCATGCCCACGGGATTCTGAATGCCGGTTTGATCATCAACGATATACTCCTGAGGCAGCACATGGATGACTTCCCGATCCATGGGAATGGCCACTGCCCTGGCGGCATCGATCACCCGTTCCACATCACCGGGTGTAATTTCCGATCCCTTAATGGCCACGATCCCGC
>JASFER010000186.1:0-12558 GCA_050124755.1 Desulfobacteraceae bacterium | reverse complement strand
CGCCCACGGACCTTTGCATTTTCCCTGGAGGTCAAATTGAATTGGGTGATTGGCATCGGTTTTACGGACGGTTGCCAGCCAATTCATTTTCACGTCATTTTTCAGATCAGCACTGCCGAACACCTTCTGGATAGGTGTCAGGGATGTTATGGCGGCCTCCAGGGACCAACCCTTTTCTGTTTGCGACCATTGCCCTTGCAGTTTCTGGACTGCCACGTTCAGCTGCGAACGGATGTGAAATGGTGCACAGCGCCACTGGAGTTTGGAAAGTTCGTCGCCGGTGACAGCCAGTTCAATGGGCTGGAGCTCACCTTTTTCGCCGGCCAGGTTATGCAGACTCCCTTGTGGCGTGGTCAGGCGGGTATTTCGAAAAACACCGGACAGCGAAAGCCCGGTTACGGACAGGGGGTTTAGCTCAAGACGGACCAAGCCTTCCAAATCGGTGGTTCCGGCCATATTGATCTCTTTGGGCATCAGGCCGAGTTGATACAGGCTTTCCAGAACAAAGCCCCGGCTCTCAACGGTCAACTTGGCACGGTTGGCCGGTTGCTCCAGATCCGCGGTCAAGGTAATGGGGTTTCCAAGCACTGAAAGATGGATTTGACCTTTGAGGATGCCGTCGGCTAACTGATGGGTTTGTAAGTGGATTTCAAAAGGGATGGCGTAGCGTCGATGGTTCCAGTGGACGTCCAGCTGGGACTGCAGGATGGAAAACCGGCCCAGCTTCACAGGCAACAGGGTCTGCATATCGATGGCTCCCGGGCCGGATCGGCCGGTTGCGGCTTTGGTAGGCGGTTTCAAGCCTGCCATGGAGATCCCGTCATCCGTCAGGGTAAGATCCAAACCCAGGCCTCCGAGGGTGATGCCTTTTATTTGGCCTTGAAGCAGAGACCATGGCGAGTAGTCGATTTGAATGGCCGAAATGGTGATAGCCGGCGTGTTGCCGACATCAAACCGAAGGGGTCCCATGTCGGCCCCCCACCACCCGATACGCCGGACGCTGGCTTCTTCAGAGGTCAGACCAAACCCTTTGGCCAAACGGGGGATCAACCTGTTTTCCACATAGGCGGGCAGGATGAAGGCGGTGGTAAAAGCAATCGCCGCCAGTACCAGGAGCGTAATGGTTCCCGCCCAGAGCAGCCATTTGATGGATTTCGATGTCATCGTTTTAATATAGGCCTATGGTGGTCACACCCTCTGCGCGCATCATCGCATCGAGCAGCCCAACGCACCCGGTCATCATATTGTCCCCCCATGGGGCGCCCCACGTAATGGGCAGGTTGGATGCTTCCATGAGCTTGCGTTTTGGGCCCGTGGCCACAATGGCCTGGACGGCATCGAATCCGGGCGCTTTGCGAAGGTAGGCGCCGTGCCCCCCTTCGGCGATGATTTGGGCGTGGGACAGTTTGCCTTCGGGCAGCTCCCGGAGAAGTTGTTCCAGGCGTGCCAGGGTGATGTCATGGGTGTGGTATTCAAAACTGCCCTGCAATTCGCCGTCGGTGAGCACTGCTCCCACCGTGTGCGAGGTGGCAATGTCCAGCACTATAAACGTTCGCCTCTGGCGGATGGATGGATCCAGGGAGGCCCCCAAAATGGCCGCCATACCACTGTCCATGACATAAACTTTTCGGGTGGGCAACTCGGCTGCGGTCCGGGCAATGGCCTTCAGCCGATTGAACTCCGTGGGCAGTGCTTGAGGGGTGAAGAGCAGGGTGTGGGGATAGGGCTGCCGGTCCAGCCGCTCCTTGAACAGGTTATGCCGGAATTCCAAATGGGAAACCCCGGGCGGTGCCGCGCCGTGATCCTGGGCGCACACAGCCACGGCTTCAAAGGCGAACGGCAGGCCGAATCCCTCCACAATTTGTTGAATACGCAGGAGATCGATATCCTGCAGTTTTATCCGCGTATAGTCGGCGTTGCCCTTCAATGCTTCGATTTCGTCATCGGCGGCGATGTCAATGCCCATGGCTTTCACTCTGGCCGGGTCGTGGTGAAGGGTGGCCGCTGCCGGGGCGGATACTTTGACATTGGCTGTTTGGGCGCGATCCTGAAGCGCTGCCGTTACCGGACCGCCGCCCATCTCCATGCCCGTAACCACAAGATTGCCGGAGGTGGCCTCGATGGCGGCTGCTGCAGTTCTCACGGGTGATTTAACCACTGCCTTGTAGTGCATCTGTTCGGCCGGCACATAGCAAAGGACATCCATGGTTCCGGCACCGATATCAATGGCGAGAATATTTTTCATGACCACTAATCTACAAAAAAAAACAGGTCAGGGCAATAGATTGTAATTTTCATGGAAAATTGTTAACTCTACGACTATGTTTGGCGATGATATGACCCCGTCCATTGCATTGTGGAATCCAAAATATCCGCATAACGTGGGGGCGGCAGTGAGAGCCGCGTCGTGCTTCGGTGCAAAAGCAGTGATATTTAGCGGGAACAGAATACCTGTCGACAACACAAAGAGCTCCCGTTTGCCTCGCGAAGAGCGAATGAAGGGGTATTATGACGTTAAAATAATCAATGATGATTATTTTTTTAATAGATTTAGTAGTAATGTCGTCTTATACGACAGGCTCTATAAAGCCGGAATAGTATCGAGAGCGGAAATCGTATAAGTTGCGGGTATTTGTTAATCATATATAGAAGAGGTTTCAAAACCTTCAGTCTTCTTTATTTCATCATCTAAAGCACTTTTTATAGCGTTTCCTCGCAGGCTGGATTGATTTAAGACCGTTATGCTTCTCATCAATGGGACAGTTGAATGGAAGACTGCTTTTCTCCGTTGTTTTAGGAAAGAACGCCAGCACCTCTTCCGTGACATGACGACAACAGCTTATGTCTCCTTTGAATTGGATTCGGTTATCTTCGGCGATATATTCCACATGACAACCATATCGTTTGGCGACGGAATTGAGCAGCTTGGTCATGACTTCTATATTTACGTTTTTAAGGATGATGGGGATTTTACGCATTGGCACCATGCCTCCCTTATCGCAACATCCTAAAAAGTAGGTCCTTACTGTTGGTCGTCAATATCTCCATTTAGAAAAATATGAGCCATTCCTGAGGATCACAAAGCGCCCACCGCCGAAAGATCACAGTTGCCGCTTTTTGATATGATGGCCTTGTATAGGCGTCAGTTGCGGGGACATTTGACAATTGACCTTGGGTGACTAGTTTCGTCATTGGGGTTTGTTGACCATTATGATCGGAAAAGAAGGGATCAAATAATGAATAAAATCCCCAAAAGAGATATCACCGGCGAGTGTACCGGTGAGAGCAAAAATCGGGTAGATTAGGCAGAGTCCTGTTCGCACAAGAGGATGCCCATGATGGATCACTGGAAAAAAATGAGAGGAAAAAACCGCCGCATTCAAATAACCGATGCGATGCGCATACAGCTATCCAAAGATAATAAGCAAATAACCCTGACCGATCTGGCCAAACGTTCGGGGCTGCCATATGGACTGGTCTATAACATTGTTCATAAACGGGTGAACTCCATATCGGTTAGACATTTTCGAAGGCTGTTTCAAACATCCGTGCCCCAACAACTTCCGGAAAAGGTGGATGGGACCTATTTTCGAAAAATGGTCCAATTATGGTTATATCTGAATCGTGGGGAGACCAAATCAAACCTCTATCTCGGATTTTTCGGGTCCCGCTCCCCTAAAAAGGTGGATTATCGCATCTTCAGCGGCAAGATACGCACCATCGACCCCGGGTTGGAATTGATGATGGAAAGGAAATTTCTGGAAAGCGGCGTTGATCGAACGATGCTCGATCAATGGATCGATGAATTCGATCGAATAGAGAAAACCGATCGCATCCCCTATGGGAAAGTGCGGCCCATCTTATTGTTAGAGATTTACGGCACGAAAAGAGGGTATACCCTTTATGCCCGGGTTGAACAGGAACTGCAGTTCTTAAAGCAGTACGCCCGGAAAAGTCCTAAATACTATCTGGGCAGGAGTACATACATGTATCGCAAAGGTGGCTGCAGAAGAATACCCACCTGGAGAGCCGCTAAGATTCTGAACGATTGCGAGACCCTGATCAAAACCAGAACTGATTTGCCGCTGGAAAACCTGCCAACGCGTTTCAAACAGCAAAGGATCGCTCACTTGATCGCATTGTTGCTGTCCCGCGCGGCTGACTTGCTGTCAAAAGAAGATGGTATCGCTTTGGAAAAATCGATATTGTCACCCTCCCTTCCAACAGATGAATACAAGATCGCTTCTAAAGATCAAGGGCTTCTTCGATGGCAGTGAGCATGGCGCTTTCCCGTTTGCCGGGCTTGCCGTCTGCAGCAGCCATTTTTTTTGCAATGGCTGATATACCCTTGCGATCTTCTTTGGACGGCACCATTTCAACCAAACCGGCCAGGGCCCTTTCGGGATTGAGATCGATAATGCGGGCTTGCTCCTTGACCATCTTTTTGTATGCATCCGGTTTTATCCGCCGTAAGGTCTTGTCGTTCTGGATGATCTTTTCTGCGGTCTCAAATTCAAGGGTATCCATGATGCGGTCTGCACCGGCCACCGCAATGATCACACGCAGGCAGGCTTCAGCATAACCGCCTTTTTTGGCATCCCGACGGATTTGATTTTTCTTCTTTTTCGGGGCCTCCGACACATCACCGGCGATGGCCGGAGCGCCGTTTGCGCCCAACAGCATTTTCACCCAGGGATTGCCATACACCCATTTGAACAAGAACTCCTGTGACGCATCGCGCATATCGCGGTAGTAATTCAAGCCGATCTTCATGCTTTCCGAAAATGACTTTTCCCAAGCCACAAAGGGGTTGCCATCCTGCACAGGACGGCGATTAGGCTTGACGGACCCGGCAGCCCACTTGACAGGCCAAAAAAACGGGTTTCGATCGGAAACCATATAGCGCTGTACGCGCAGGGGGTGCAGCATGCGAATCCAGCGGTCCACGGGCGGCGTTGCGATCAGCTTTACCCACGGACTCATGAAAGTGCGGTAGACAACATCATTGAACCTGGAGATGTGGTGGACCGGAAGAAAGGCCTCTTCGTCTTCAAGACCGTCGTCCAACTCCAGCAGATCTTCCATATCGCGGGATTCGAACCTTACCTTGTAGTCATCTCTTCCCGATCCGGCCGTTCCTTCCTCAATAACCATTTCGTACAAGCCGGGGGCTATATATTCCAGCCATCCCATTTGGCCTATTATTTGGCGATGTTCTTTTCGGGCCACTTGGCCGGAGACAAAAATGCCAAGGTGCCCGATTTTTTCATGCACCATATAGATAATGACCTGGCCGCAACGTTTGATTTCTTCCACTGTGCCATAGACTTTGTAAATCCAGTTCAGGGCCTGGGGCGGTGGCGTGATATTGTCCCCACCCGATGCGAACACCAGGATGGGATCCTTGAAGTTTTTCAAATTGACGACTTTCTGATCGTCAAGCCGCAAATGACCCTGTTGCAGTTCATTGCCGATGAACAAACTGTCCACAATAAAGTGGATCTCTTCGGCATTCATTTTATAAAAGCCGCCCCACCACTTTTCGAAATGAAGAAAGCGCTCTTCTTCGGTATCCACCTTGTCAAAAAGGTTGTAGAGCTTGGTCCAGTATGTGTTGGCCGGGTTCAAATCTTCAAATCCGGCCACCAGGTGAGCGCCGTCAAACCAACCATTGCCCAGATCGCACCACAGAGACGTGAACCATGCGCCGCCCAGCAAACCGCCTCTATATCGCATGGGATTGGCGCCTTCCACGCCCCCCCAGTAGGATAGCGGTGATCCGATGAACACCATTGGTCCGGTCACATCGGGTCTGTCGGCGCCGATGAGGGCGGTGGCCCAGCCGGCCTGGCAGTTCCCGATGACGGCCGGACTGGGGGCCTTGGGATGACGTCTGGATACTTCCTCCAGGAAACGCACTTCAGCCTGCTGGACAAGGGCAATGGTCTGGCCGGGCTCAGGATTGGTGTAAAAGAGAATGAAATAGACCGGATGGCCGTAATCCAATGCCACGCCGATTTCGGAATTGAGCTTGGAGCCGCCGATACCGGGACCGTGGCCGGCCCGCGGATCGATAACCACAATGGGGCGTGCCGGTCTTCCCTTGTCGTCCATGGCCTTGCCGTGGTGGGTTAGACGTCGATCCGTTTGTCCTTTGCGCAGTTTTACATCTTTGCGTCGATCAAGGATGCGCACCAAGGAATAGTTGACCGGTTGGTCAAAGGTCCGGCCATCCAACACCATCTCATAATCGAACACCAATACCGGCGGCTGTCCGGATTCAAAATGTTTCAGGTATTCGTTGCCGCGTTTGCGCAGCACATCCCAAAACAGGACGCTTCGCTGGGTTCTGTCGACCCAATAGTCATACGCATCGACCGCAAGCGAATTGCTCCACCCCATGCTGTTGCACATTATATCTGTAGGTTGCATGTATATTCTCCTGTATATATTTCTTTTTAGCTCATGCGAATCCCATCCACTATAAGACGATTATCAGGCAAGGTCCAATCATTTTGATAGTGACCACCGGCAAGGCGGGTATTCCTCCGGCAATTCCCGGTGAAGCGAACGCGGGGCGGGGATAAACCCATAAGCGTTCAAATAAGGATATTTGGCAGATTTTTTGGGTTTCACGAATACCCCCTTCTGAACCGGTCGGGACAGAGCCCGATCATATAAAACCCTCAAACCGCCAGGGACCGGAGTGATTCGCGTAGGGCCGGCCTCTGCGCCGGCCGTGGGCTGAACCATGGTCGTCGTTGCCAGATAACATGGCGGGGACAGAGCCCCGCCCTAGGAGGACCATTTATTCGATGGCGGTGGCATCCGAAACGTAGGGCCGGCCTCTGCGCCGGCCGTGGATAGCATCCGATATCCTGCATAGAGAGCGGCTTGTCATTATTTTTAATTAAGCGGTTATGGGGATAACCCCGCCCTTATAAAAAATCGCGGGCAGGGATACCTCCATACGGCCTGAATTATCTATTTGTTATTTAGGGGCGAGGTCATCCCCGCCCGCTGGATGCAAGCCTGGAAAAAGGTCGCGAAACAAGGGTCTAAAATCATCTAACATCCGCCCATTAGCAGGCATTATCATGTTCACCAAGAATTGCTGGTATTTCTCCCTCTAGCTTGACCGTTTAGAATGATCCCATTATAAGGAAGTCCTTATCTAGTGCCTATCTAAAGGGAGGCAAGGATCAAATATGGCTCACGATTGCAAAACCTGTAAGTTCAGGATCAAATATGACAACAACCCCAGGTCCATACTGGGGCGTTTATGGAGATGGCACGCCAATTGGTGTCCGGGATGGAGAGCCTATATGCGCTCCCTGCCTGCTTCTGAGCGCGCGAGGTTGGCGCAAAAATATAATTTGTCGAATTATCAATAGGTTGCCGACATGCCCCATAAACGGCCGGGCTTCGCTGTGATCCGGATATACCTCCGCTTCCGCTGCCGGCCACAAGCATTATGACAGCACTCTTTGCCATTATCACCTTTTTTTTTATCCATGTCTTACTTTATGTCGCGATTTCAGCCACCCTGGCAGCCGCCGCCTGGTGGATGGGGCGCCAGGCAGCCAAAGCGAAAGATACTGATAGAATGCGGGAAATCGAGGGGTTCATTGACAAGACCAAAGAGAGGGCTTTTATCATATCCCTTGCCTTGACTTTCTTTTTTATCGCACCTTTTGTGGTGATTTATCTTTTTGTCTTAGGGTGACCCAGCCCGAGAGTCCATGGCACTAAAAAGTGGCTGAATGAAAACACCTCTCTTTGGCGGGAGGGGTTTGGGGAGGGGGAATCATGGTCTGATAGCCTTCACCCCCGCCCCGACCCTCCCCCGTCAAGGGGGAGGTGGTTAAAGGTATTGGTATATCTATTAGCTGGGCGAACGGCCCTCTTCGTCTTGGCGCGATAGGTCGGTCAGGGTCTTTTGCGGCAGCGAAAGCCTTGTGCGGTTTGTATCGGCCAGCTGCGGCGGTGTTTGATGCCCCCCCAAGATCTCCAGCTGCAGGCGGTATTTTTCTACATCGGCCTGGGTTTCAATGGCTTTGCGGGCTAGCAGATAGCGGAGAAAAATAATCCAAACGACCAAACCCAGAAACACGCCCGCGATGCCCAAAACCACCCATTTATATCGGATAATGACGGCCACCCCGTGGCGCCCAAACTCCGACAGCAGGTGGGGTACGGCCCACAATCCCAGTGCAAACAGCAGCACAAATCCCCCGATGGCGAAGATGTTCAACCGGCTCACGCGGTTGATCAGGCGGTCCAGACGATCGGAGGGCGGATCTGAGGTTTGAGAGGCGCCATCCCTGGAGAAACGCCTCTCATTGCCGAAAAACAGTGCTTCATAGGCCTTGACAAAGAAACCGAACAAAAGCACGGCGCCGATGGGCAACCCCGCGGCAGCGGCAAACCAGGGGCGAAATGGGAAGGGCCGCTGCTTGGTGACCACATTGACATGAAAATTGGCCAGTGGGCCAAAGGTTTTTTCAAATTCGGCTTTTTCCTGGCTGTTCAGCCGGGCGGATTTGACTTCATAAATGACGTTGGACTGCTGATCCAGAACCTGTACAATGGATTGCCGGCCTGAACCCATTGAGGCCAGGGCGAATATCTCCAGTTCCACAAGAAAGAGCCCTACGGCAAGGATGATGAATAGCGTTTTATTTTCCTGAAAGTGGTAGCGCCACTTGGACTGTTTGCCCATATCGGTATCCCCCTTCAGGCTGGGAATCCTTTTCAACAACTTCTTCAGATAGGCAGACGGGGGGATGAAAGCTGTAAGTTGAATCGGAATCCAACCCATGAGATTGAATAGCCGCAATTGAACTGCTGCATTTTAATCAATCACTTTAGCACATTCGCCTTTTGGCCTTCAAGCAAGAATCGCCGAATATCTTCAAGCCGGCCAACGCAACATCCGACGGTGCCTGTGCCTTTGGCGCGCAGCTTTTCATCCAGGTTGGTGCTGCCATCGTGGCGCATCCTGAACCGCCGATGTTTATCCCGGCCGTTATAAACATCGTAACTATCTGTTTTTTAGAACGTAAAATAACGTCACAGGCATTTGCGTACCTGCCGCAGGCCTGATCCAGAGCCTGGTTTGATGGACTGCTGAGACCGGTTGTGACGGGGTCAAACCATCATCGCTGCGTTGAGGCGGAGACCTTTTATGGTCTGCAGGTTCGCCGCCCCCCAGCCTGCACCGGGAATTTAATCAAGCGTCGCTGAGCACTGCAAAACTTGATTTTCCGATCAATGCCGTCGCGCACTTAGCACTTAGGGTGCTCCCGGTCGAGAAATATCGAAAGTGAGCTTTTTGGCGTCACTGGGCGTTACTTCGGCCATCTCATGGTCGCAGCAATTGGGCTTGCCCTTCCCCTTTTTAATTACCGTGACGATCAATTCACACGATTCGCATTTAAAAACCTGACCTTTATCTGTCATGGTTTCCTCCTCTCTGTGAGGGTTTGCATTTCAGACCGCTATGGATCGACGGACTCCTTGGTATTCACTTGGAAACCATTCATGTGGTGCGGTGAATCATCATGTGCACATCATACAGACCCGGGAGGGGCGTCATTGCGGATATTTGAGCGTCTTGAAAACAGAGGTGTTCATAAACCAATGTTGTTGGAGCTGCACCTTGCGTCGAAAGCGTTGCATCGCCCAACCTGTGGTTGCAGAAAACCGGGGAACCGCTTGAACCGAGCTATACCCAAAATATATATGGCATTGTGGATGGCTGTCAATCGGCCTTGTGGAATGAAGCCATCTTTTCCGTGAGTTGCCTCACCGTGCCGGCAATATCGTCCGCTCCCACGATTTCGGTAACCAGGCAAATGGTCCTGGCCCCCCGGGCCAGCACCTGGTCGATGTTGTGTAGTTTGATGCCGCCGATGGCCACCGCCGGCAATGGGAAACTGCGGACCACATGGTCCAGATAGTTCAGCCCCACGGGCTCGCATACATCGTCTTTGGTTTGTGTGGCAAAAATAGGCCCGGCGCCGATATAGTCCGCGCCCGACGCCAGGGCTGCCTCGGCCTGGTCAGGACCGTGGGTGGAAAGGCCGATGATTTTTTTCCCCACACGTTGGCGTACGGCCGCCACCGGCAGGTCGTCCTGGCCCACGTGCACACCGTCGGCATCAACCAGCATGGCCAATTCCACATAGTCGTTGACAATAAAAGGGATTTCCTTCTCCCGGGTCATGCGCCGAATGGCCAGACACTCCTCATACATGGAGCGGAAACTTTTGCGGTCGTGTTTTTCACGGTACTGAATGATCGCCACACCGCCGGCGATCATCTCTTTCACCACGGTCACATTGTCCCGACCCTGGGAAAATTTTTCGGCAGTAATGCCGTAAATTCCCGGGGGTAATACGGTTTTTGTCATGCCATTGCTCCGGACAAATAGTGTTTGAGGACAATCTGGCTCATCATCGATGCCACCATGATCACTTTGGGGGCATAGAGATTGTCGGTTCCCGCCTCAGTGGCAAAATCGCCTACAATGTGGCAATTGCCCACCCGGCGTGTGGTTACGGCATGGAGTTCAATGCCGGCCACGCCGCAGGCCGACACCACCAGCTTGTCCGATCCGCCAAAGATTTCCAACAGGATCTTTTTCTCCCGGGCGCCGTCAAAGCCTTCCACCACCACATCCGCATCGGCAAAGGTGTCCGCCATATTACCCTCATCCAGCCGCAACTGAAGAGGCTCGGCTTGGATGGCGGGATCGATGCGCTTCAAGTTTTGGACCAGGGTGGGGGCTTTGGGCAGGCCCACCTGATCGGAGAAGTAAAACTGTCGGTTGAGATTGGATGCTTCAATGCAATCAAAGTCCACTATCTTGAAACAGCGGATTCCACCGCGCACCAATTGAAAAGCCACATTGGAGCCAATGCCGCCGGCGCCGGCAATACCGATCCGCATCAGAACAGCTCCCAGTCCTTGTAAACCGGTTGAAGCCCGCCGGCCTTGATGGCGGCCACGATCTGGTCGACACTGCGTTCATCGGATATTTCGAATTGTTCGCATTGGGAATCTTCCAGTCCGCTGTAGCCGCCCACATCAGTGCGGGAACCGGCCGATAGACGGGTGGCTCCCAGCCGCATGAGATGATCGCGGAACACGGCCCGCTCGCGGGTGGAGACGGGAATCCCCGCTCTGGGCAGGAAGAGTCGGAACGCCGTGAGAAACTGGACAAAGGTGCGGTCTTCCACCGAAAATTCGGATTGGAATCCGCCTTCGGCCGCATTGATGCGGGGCATGGAGATGGAGATCTCTGTTTCCAGATACCGATGGGTCAGGTAGTGGGCATGCAAACCGGTTAAAAAAGCCTCCCTGCGCGGATCGGCCAGCCCCAGCAAGGCGCCGATATTGACCCACCTGAACCCGGCCCGGGCGCCTCTGGCCGGAGCATCCAAGCGATATTCATAATCGGTTTTGCGGCCCGCCAGATGCACCCGGCCATAAGTTTGGCGGTCATACACCTCCTGGTAGATGGTGAGGCCGTCCACACCGGCTTTTTGCAGTTGGACGTATTCCTCCGTATCCATGGGAAACATCTCTATGGAGATGGAGGCAAAATAGCGTTTGAGGATTTCGACGGATGCCACCAGATAGTCCAGGGGCGTCAGTTTGGGGGCTTCGCCGGTGAGCACCAGCACATGGCGCATACCGGTCTGGGCGATTTTGCGGGCTTCGATGTCGATCTCTTCCAGGGTCAGCTTGCGCCGGGTGATGGCGTGGCGGCGGTTGAAACCGCAATAGACGCATTCGCTGTTGCAAAAGTTGGAGATGTACAGCGGGATGTAGAGTTGTATGGTGCGCCCGAAATGCTGAATGGTCAATCGGCGGGACTTTTGGGCCATGGCCTCCAAATGGTTTTCAGCCACCGGGGACAACAGGGTCAAAAAATCCATGGGTGTCAGGCGCTCTCGGGATAGGCTTTGCCGCACATGGTCATCGGTGCGACTCCGCCAGAAACCATGGAAATCAAAATCGGCATATTGATCTAATATTTCGGTGAAAGACATGGTGAATGTTTCTGTTGGGTGTTTTGTGTTGGGTGTTTCGCGGCCTCGGAATACAATTTCTAACGCAGAAAACCGGTCAGCGGCGATGATGCCACCGCCGTCTCCCGGGTTTGGGCCAGATTGGCTTCATAGGCCATGCGTCCGGCTTCAACCGCCATGGCAAATGCCTTGCCCATGGTTTCGGGGTCTTCGGCCGTGGCGATGGCGGTGTTGACCAATACGGCGTCGGCTCCCATTTCCATGGCGTCGGCCGCATGGGACGGGCGGCCGATACCCGCGTCCACCACCACCGGTACCCGGCAGCATTCGATGAGCAGCCCGATGATATGACGCGTTTTCAGTCCCTGGTTGGATCCGATGGGTGAGCCCAGGGGCATCACCGCGGCGGCACCGGCATCCTCCAGACGTTTGGCCAGGGTCAGATCGGGCATCACATAGGGGAGCACCACGAAGCCTTCGGCTGCGAGGATCTCGGTGGCTTTCAGCGTCTCCCAATTGT
>JASFER010000185.1:0-12629 GCA_050124755.1 Desulfobacteraceae bacterium | reverse complement strand
CTACGGCTTCACTCTCGACGCCTTGACTCCGGAGCCCTCCGGCTTATGCGACACTAAGGTTAAGATTACTATCAAGCAAAAAACTTTGGGCTGTTAAATAAAGGTGGGGCCGATGCATAAGATATTGAACAATGGAACAGCTATTTTACTGTTTGTCGTCATGGGGGTAGGGGGGGCGGCTTTGGGAAATGGCGCGGTCGCCGATACCGATATCGCTTCAGGTATTCCCAAAATTCACAATGGTGCCCAGTTCTTTGAAGACGACGGCCCCATCATGTGGGTGGATTGCGCCAACGGCAACATCGTCATTAAAGAGATGCAATTTGTTGTCGGTCAATTTTCGATCAACAATAAAGTGCACACCACCCGGCTGGTCGATGCAAAAGGCAACAAGGTAGCGCTCGATTACTTTAAAGCTGGGCAATGGGTGATTGTGCGCGGCTATCGGGTTGCCGAATCAAAAATCTACGTTCAATCGATGCGGGCGGTTGCAGGGTACCTAGAAAAGGATCGGCGTATCATCGAACCTATGGTG
Organism: Desulfobacteraceae bacterium; assembly: GCA_050124755.1. Classification (GTDB taxonomy): domain Bacteria; phylum Desulfobacterota; class Desulfobacteria; order Desulfobacterales; family Desulfosarcinaceae; genus JARRKU01. The sequence continues at coordinate 12,094 of JASFER010000185.1, read as the reverse complement.
GCAAGCCCCTATTAGACACTTTTATTTTTTTTCATCTTTATTGTCTTGGGCCCTCCTGGCATTGTAAGCCTCAATCTCGGTATTGAGGTCATTACGCTTTTTTTCGTACTGGGAGATTTTTTCGTTCAGTTTCACCTTTTTTTCATTTATTTTTTGTTTTTCAATGACGGTTTTTGCATTCTTCCATTCGGCCTCAAGCCGGGATTTCTCTTCCATTAAGGTTTGGTACTCTTTTTCCAGGTCACTCCGTTTTTTTTCAAGCTGTTTGCCTTGCGCATCAGCGCTGATGCCGGTTTTCGGCTTTTGCTCCGGAGAGCGCTGACCAGGTTCAGTTTCTTTTGCCGGGGCTGCAGGCGGCGCCGATCTGGATTCATCGTAGCTCGTCACATTGGGGCGCTGGTCTGCGGGTACCTTGCTCAGATCATCCGTGAAACGGACGTTGCCGTCTTGGTCTGTGTATTTGTAAAATTCCGCTGATACAGGCCCGCATAAACATATAATGAGCGGCAACAGTAGTAATGCGGTTTTTTTCATGGATTGGTTCCTCCTTGGTTAAACATCGCTATGCTGAAATGAGATCTGTGCCGGGAAGATGCCCCCTTTTCACGTCGCTAAATTTTAAATAACATACTGCAATTACGCATAATGTGTCAATATGGAGAAAAAAGCCGGCAATTCTCGGTGAAGCGAACGCGGGGGCGGGGACAAATCCCATAAGCGCTCAAACAAGGATATTTCGCAGGTTTTTTAGGTTTCGCCAATACCACCATCTGAACCGGTCGGGACAGAGCCCGACCCTTGGAAAACCCTAAAACCGCCAAAGACCGGAGTGATTGGCGTAGGGCCGGCCTCCGTGCCGGCCGGTTCTTGATCCTGACAATGGTATTGCGTACCCGGCAGGGACGGAGCCCTGCCCTACGAAGACCATTGCCCTGGCGAACAATAGTCCTGTGGAGCGTAGGGCCGGTCTCTGCGCCGGCCGGGTATAAAATCCGATATCCTGTGTTTTGAAATTCTCATCCTTATGTTATGAGTGTTTAAGGCTGAAATAACTCGGGTCGCGTCCCCCAAATAGGTTGCTTATTTCATGGAAAAGGCCGTCATATCCGTCATCATACCCGCTTATAACGAAGACGCATTAATCGGTAAAGTGGTTTTGGAACTCAAAGACGCCATCGGCAATGCTCAAGTGGTTGTCATCGACGATGGCTCGGAGGATGATACGGCGGATCAGGCCGCAATGGCCGGAGCCGAAGTGATCTCCCATCCTGTAAATCTGGGCAACGGCGCATCGGTCAAAACCGGAATTCGTGCGGCGTGGGGTGATCTCGTGGTTATCATGGATGGTGACGGCCAACACGATCCGGCTGAAATTCCAAAGTTGGTGGAGCACCTCGATCTTTACGATATGGTTGTGGGTGCCCGCGCCAAAAAACAGCATGCGTCGTGGCCCCGGAGTATTATGAATCGCATTTTCAGCCGTCTGGCCGCCTATGTCACCTCTTACCCGGTCGAGGACCTGACTTCCGGTTTTCGTGCCCTGCGTTCGGACACGGCGCGTGATCTGTTGCCTTTGCTCCCCAACGGTTACTCCTGGCCCACCACTTCCACACTGGTGCTGCTTCGCAGCGGGCTGAGCGTGAAATATGTGCCCATCGACGTTCGCCCGAGGCGATACGGACGCAGCCGTATCCGTCCAGTGTATGACAGCATTCGATTCTTAATGATCATTTTAAAGATCTGCACTCTCTATTCGCCTTTCCGGATCTTTCTACCGGCCTCCGGAGCCATATTCCTGGCCGGTCTGCTCAACTATGCCTATACCTATTTTACGTCGTCCCGGTTTACCAATATGAGCGCACTGATGTTCACCGGTGCCATCATTTTATTTATGATGGGTCTGATCTCAGAGCAGATAAGCCAGATCAGCCTGCTCAGACACCAGGTTAAACGGCGCCTTACCAATACAATGCGATCAAAGCCGCAACGGAGCGATGATCATCAAAATTGAGATAAATTCTTTATGTGTGGAATTGCCTTTGCCTTCAGACCGGATATTGCCTTGGATGAATTAAGCCGATCCATGGAACTGGCCAGGGCTCGTCTGGTTCATCGTGGACCTGACGGCGCCGGGCAAACGGCTCAGACACCTTGGTGCGTCGGGCATCAAAGACTCTCAGTTATAGATCCCCAGGGCAGTCCCCAACCTTTCGCCGACCCCACGGGGCGATTTCTGTTAAGCTATAATGGTGAGTTATACAATTTTCGAGAATTGCGAAACCGGCTGAAGGCTCATTGGGACTTTGTTACCGCTGGTGACACCGAGGTGGTGTTGGCCGGTCTGCTCACTTATAATGTGGAATTTCTAAAACTCATGGAGGGTATGTGGTCGCTCGCTTTGTGGGATCGAAAAGATCGGGAGTTGCTGCTGGTCAGAGATCGATTGGGGCAAAAACCCCTTTATTACCAATGGGACCGTCAAAAATTTGCGTGTGCATCTGAAATACGGGCTCTCTCATCCCTTTCATGGCGCCCGTGGCAGGAGGACCTTCGTAGTACGGCCGATTATTTTCGATATGGTTTTTTTCTTCCGGGTACGACAGCTTATAAAAAGGTGTTTGAAGTCCTTCCGGGACATTGGCTCAAATGGTCACCGGGAAAAGAGCCGGATTCAAATCCATATTGGCGGTTGTCGCCCGGCGGCTACAGCGGCACAAAAGAGAGCGCAGTCGCACTGATCAAAGACGCCGCCATAAAGGGGATACAGCGGCGTCTGGTTGCGGATGTGGAGGTCGGCGCCCTGCTTTCCGGCGGAATAGATTCTTCCCTGATTGTCTCCATCATTGCCACACAACTGGATCGCAAAATCAAAACGTTCACCATTGGATTTAAAGAACCCGAATACGATGAACGCCGACATGCGCGGGCTTTGGCCGGCATATGCGGAACAGACCATATTGAAGCTTGCATGGACTTGGAGGACAGTGAAGAACTGGTGGGACTGATCCTCGAAAATGTGGCCCAGCCATTTGGTGATGCATCCCTGTTGCCGACGGCCATGGTGTCGCGATTGGCTTCAAAACACTTGAAGGTGGTGGTTTCGGGTGATGGGGGAGATGAGCTATTTAGCGGTTATAACAGATATTTGGCGCGATCTTTTTTGAGATGGTATACCCGTTTGCCGAGCCTGATGAAAGCCGGTGTATCCAGACGGATTGATCGGCTGTCAAAATTGGGATTAAGCTGGTTACCGGAAAAAATATGCCTTCGATTGATGGATATGGTCCGACGCATGGAGGATGAAATACCCTATGTGGCACCGGTCCTTTACCATGGGGGGCAACTCAGGCAACTCCTGCCGGATATCTGGCGAAAGGCGCATACTGCGCTGAACATACCCAGGGTGGCCAATTTGGACGACTTACAGGAAATGATGACCGCAGATGCCCTGATATACCTTCCCCAGGATATCTTGGCCAAGGTGGATCGTGCCGGTATGGCTTTCTCCATAGAGATACGCTCCCCGTTCCTGGATCGCCGCTTGGTGGAACTGGCTTTTTCCCTGCCGGCGCATTGGCATCGCCGGGGTTTGAGGGGTAAGCGTATTTTGCAGGCGGCCTTTAAAGGTCAAATTCCGGACCAGATTTGGCACCGCCCCAAGCAAGGGTTCGCCGTGCCCCTCGATCGTTGGTTCCGCAACGGTCTGGAGCTTCAGATGATCGATCTGCTGGCCCGCACATGTCATCCGCTCAATAAAACCTTTGTAAACAGGTTGGTGACCGAGCACCTTTCCGGGCGATGGCAGCATGGCATCAGGCTTTGGAATATTTATATTTATTTAAGATGGTTGGAATCTTGGACGCGGCATTGCTAATGGGATGATCGCCCGTGGCGATGCCACCGTTTGCGGTGAACGGCCGTAACCAGCATCAGGCTGTTGGCTGCATATACCAAGCTGGTGGCCAGGGCGATTCCGGGAACCCCCATGTAATGATGCAATGCCAAGCTGGCCGGAATGTTGAACACTACGGTTATTGATGAAGTCACGGCCAGCGTCCAGGTGCGCTGTACCGCCTGTAACCGTTTGACGTATAGAATACAGAGGGCGTAAGGCGCCAGCCCCGGCAGATAATACCAGTATGTTTTTCGCACAGAGAGGATTTGGGCCTCATTTAAGGATGTGATATTTGAAATCCACTCGCCCAATATCAAATAGCCGGCCAACAGGCCCACCGCCAACCAGAGGCCGCTCCAGATGCCTGCCATTTTAATAATGGGCATCCAGTCCTTATCCAGAGTCCCGTTGATAACCGCTTTGCTCAGATTGGTAAGCAAAACGGTCATCATACCCAAGGTACAAAGGGTCGCCAGGATGCCGAACAGTCTTTCTCCGGTATCCAATATCGAGATGCTTCCTGTGCCGCTTAGACCGGCAATTAGCCGATCGACGATGGGATTCAAGCCTATAATCAGCATTGCCAATGCCAGGGGAAAATATTGAGGGAAATGGTCCTTCAGAAATTTCAGGGGTCCGTATAACCGGATTGATTTTGAAAAAGTGCTTTTAAGCCTTAACAACAGGCCCAGTCTGAGCCAGTCGGTCATTCCGATCCCCAAGGCCAGGTAATGAAGGTTTTTTGCGGGCTGCTTGGACAGTGCGAAAAGGGTCAATGGGACGATACGCAGCGCCCAGGTCAAGCCGGGAATCGAGAATTTTGCCCCGGCATGCAGAATTCCGGAGGCGAAGCCATTGGCGATGCCGGCACCGGCCATGAGCGCCAAACCAGCGGCATACCAGATGGAAACCCCACAACCGAGCAGACTGCAGGCAAGGGAGATGATAAACACGATAATGCTTGTGGTCAGGCCGATTCCGACAATGCCGCGAGAGCATAGAGAACTCTTGGATACAATGATCAGAGGGACCATTGACTCCGTGGCGGCATAAGAGAACGTGCCATAAAAGTAAAAAGAGAGGGCCAGAACAAAAAAGAATTTATCGGTATGGGTATCGGCACCATACAGACCAATGACCGATAGCGGTATGAGTATATTCGCCGCACGACCTAACACATTGGCAAAGGTCGTGCGGCCCACTGATTTGAAAAACTGTGATATGGACTCCACCGTGCGAGGCTCCTTTTGCGCCGGACGACGCGCTTTGGGTCGTGGGTCGGCATATTAGGCGCCGCCGCCAAAAGGGTCAACGGCAAAGAGTGGAAGCCATCTCAAAAAAGTCTTTTGCCCCAATCTGTGGTGGACTTGGGGATTTCAAATCCCATTTTATTTTGTCGTTCAAAATGCGATTTGCATGGTTATTTTATATGGAAGGGCATAAAAGGGGGGCTTTTATGAGCGGCCTTGAACAACTCGGATGGACATTTCATAACGGGTCGTTCCCGGATATGGCCCTTGACTACAGACCGTATTTATTATATTTTCCGATCACGACGTTGAGGCTCACGGCACCTATTATTCAATATGGCAGACAATACGCAAAGCGCCTTTGGGGCGCATCATTATTTAAGATCGGCTGTTGCGTGCCAGTGATTATCTGTTCTCTGTTCTGGAAATGAGTGGCAGCGTTCAAGTTTTAGAGGAATGCGGTTGTGTTTTCATGAATGTAAAAGATTTCTGAAGGTGCCATTGCAGGCGACTTTACCATTTAAATCCGAGAGGGTATCCCCACAATGGAAATCGCGAGCGCTTCAATCAGCCCATCCTTGCTGCCCTATCTGAATCCTCGCAGGGATGGGATCTATTTTCAATTCACTTTTCAAGCGCATGCCCGCACCGCCCAAAGAACGTTTGAATCTGAATCTTCCGGTCCTTTTACAACATTGAGACACGCATACGTGACCCTTGACGGAAGTCAAAGGCTTCTGGAGGTGATATGCGTCCATCAACCCGATATTTATACCATTGAACAATCCGAGTTGAATCCTCTGACCAACTTGGATGTGGAAAGCATTTGGCAGCAAACCTGGGCGCGATTAAGCAAGTTGGATGAGGAAACAAGGCCATTTGTGCTGCCCTGCCAAATCAGTGGTGAAGGAGGACTGGTTCCTCTGAGGCCCCTCTTTTATTGCCTGCATTCAGACCGGTTCTGCCATCCGGTTTGCCCGATATGCGGCGGCACATTGGATCTATGCCGTGATGACAATCTGCTGATGGCGGCTGGTATTCCCACTTACAGCGGCTCGTTAGAGCGCTATCTCTATTGTCAAAGCTGCCATGGCAATGAAGCGGGCGCCCCTTTTTACGCCCGCACTTTGAAGAAAGAGCCGTCGGCCAAGGTCGCGGACAGTGATACTCTTATCGAGTCCTTCAGCCGATTACTGGCCAAATCCGATCTGTCCGACCGGTTGCCCTGCATTGGATGTGATGAGACCGCCAATTGCTATGGCCCTGAAACACTTGTGTTGAAACGCATGCAGCCTTTGCAGTTCTATCCATTTCATATGTTGATGCAACACGCCCCCCCACTGAATGCCGTAGAATTCATTGCCTTGTTGGCCGGTGCTGAACCCGGAGACATTGAGCCGTTATCCTTCTACAATACGGGTGTGTTCGGGCTGGATCGTTCTAAACACTTATTACCAAGCCTTAGCCAAGGTGCCGGGTTCCTGTATAGAGGGGATAATCGGTTTTTTTTAGAGGTTTTGTACCTGAAACTGACCTTTCTTCAAGAGTTGCATGCACTTGTTCAGCAAAGGGCATTCTTTCCAGTCAGCCGGATGTCGCTTGAAGGTGTTGGTGTGGAGATCCATGCGCCAGGTTCAAAACTTCCCGGCTATTGGCACTTTTCCTTGAAATTGACGGATCCCATTGGTCACCCCAATCCCCATTCACCGGGATCAAAACTGCCCGGCATATTGACAAATGAATTCTTGGGACTTGCGTGGTTTTACGTTCTGCTGGTCAACGGCAAGCAGCAAATGGCCCGGGTGAATAGCGCCCTCCAAGAAGGCATGGCACGAACAATGGACGAAAAACACGAACATACGGAAATGTTTCGTCACGCTGCTTTCGACCCCGGAAATATTTTCTGGCATCCGCAAACCTTGGAGCTGGAGCCCCAGTGGCTTGCGCTATGGTTGGAGGCCCTTGCGCAGGGGGGCGTGCTGGTAAAGGCCGGACAGGGTGACGACTCCGATTTTTCCGAAAGTTCTTTTGAGCAGCAAGTTGAACATTTAAGAGATCGTGTCCACAGGGAACTTTTCAAATTACCACGCGCTGTTCATCCGTTTCCCGGCCAACGTCGTATTGATTCCGATGCCCGCATTGAAGCGATCCTATCCAACATACTGGCGAAGTGGCCTCAAGCAGAGCAAACATCGTCGCCCGAAAATGGCGCACCCGAAGTTGGCGCACCCGAAGTTGGCACACCCGAAGTTGGCACACCCGAAGTTGGCACAATGGATCAGCCGCCCGCATCAAAAAAAGCGGTCGATGGCCGGGTTAATGAAGACGGCGACTATGTGGAAACCGTCGTCCTTTCAGCAGACGAGTTGGCGGCACTGGCCGGCAAACCAGGTTTGCGCGAGACCGCCGCCGATGTCGGGGAAACTGTCATTATATCGCCGGCGCAGGGCCAAGTGGCTGAAAAAGCAACCGTTAACGACCTTGAGGAGACGGTGGTGCTCAAGTCCCAACAGGAGTCACCTGGTGTGCCTCAGCCGTCTGACGACGCATTGGATCCCACCGTTGCGATCGCACCCAAGCCCAAACACAGGGGGGAGGGCGAACCGGACGAAACGGTGATCATATCCCCCCCATCCGCACCACCTCCACCCGCACAACCGTTAACAGACGATGAAAATTTAGATGAAACCGTGGTGTTGAAACCGGCCCAAAAGACAAATGGACAGGAAGATTTGGAAAAAACCGTTTTCATCCCGCCGCCGGGACAAACAACAACCTCCTTTGAAGGCCTATCTACTGCAGATACGCCTTCTACTGAAAAACAGGAGAAACTCCAGGAGGAAGAATTGGATGAGACGGTAATTATTCAGCCTTCAAACGATCAACGTAGAAAGCCTAAAGAATGATCCCGGAAAAATTGGTGATGCAGCTATCAGCAGATATTCGCGGAATCTATGAAGCCGATCCGGACAATGCCGAGGGGCGAATCGAAAGCATGCTTGCGTCACGATTGTCTGATTTCCCGCCCCATGAAAGCAGGGCGGTCGTGCAAAAGTTGATTCAACGCTTCAGATTGCCGCGGACCGAGAATGGGACAATGGACAGCGAGATTATGACCCGGGTTTTCAGCTTGCTTCTGGGCCGCAAGGTCGCCCAGGACGACCTGACATCCGCTGAGTTGCTGAAGCGACTGGCCCAGTCGTTGAACACCATATTTGATGCCTTGAATAAGCTGATCAGCGTGATTAACATGTCGTTCAGCAGCGATGATAACGGCGGAGACCAAACCATCCGGCAATTTATCGGCTTTCATTTGGAAGGCGAAGATCAGACCCAATCACTCGAAGACTATTTGGGCCAAATCAACCAGGCGTTTCTGAAAACCCATGAGGCCTTTAAAAAGGCCGCTCACAAGCAGGTCGAACGGATCTTGCTGGCCCTGGACATGGAACAGGTTGAAAAAGAGCGCAGCTCCGGATTAAAGATCGGTCCGCTTCGCAAAGCGGAAGACTACCAGATTTTGAAAGAAAAAATTGAACGTATCCGGAAATGGTTCGAATCCGGGCGTAGCACGGAGGATTTATTAAGAGAATTTGAAAAGAATTGCCAGACACTGACGCGAAGATAAGGAGGGCACGATATGGCTTCTAAACTATGGCCGGTTTTAGGTTTAATGTTTTTACTGCTAAGCGCGTGCGCATCTCAACCGCTGCCTCCTCCGGAGTGGACTTATGAAAAAGATGCCATAGAGGTCCATCTCAAGTCGGACCCCAAACTTAATTTTGATGAAGGTGTGCCCCATACGCTTCTGGTTTGCCTCTACCAGCTCAAAGACCCCAATGCATTCAATCAACTTTCGGACGACACAGACGGCATTTACAAACTGCTGGAGTGCGGTTTGTTCGATGCGTCGGTTGCTACAGCCAAACGCATCATTGTCAGGCCGGGCAAGGACATGCGTGTGACCCTGGATCGGGCTGCGGGAGCCCAATATGTGGCGGTGGTCGCCGGATACTATGTGTTGGAGAAAGATCGTATGGTGCGGCTTTATGAAATTCCCGTTATTGTGGAGAAGAAAGGCTTCATCAAAAGAACAAAGATAGCCAAGCCCGGCCTGCTGAAGGTCGATATCGAACTCGGACCGGCCCAGATAAAATAGCGATTAGGAAACCAGACCATGGACAGACCAATTTTTTGGCATCAGGGGCTCTTTCTGCAACCCCAGCATTTGCAGCTTACCAGTCGATATTGCGAAGCGCTCAATCTTCCCTTTAAAGAATACATGCAGTCCCATTTCTGGGGGGTGGGCAGCTGGCAAATCCAGACCACCGCCCTGGGCAACGATCGTTTTGAATTGACCGGGGGACAATTTCTTTTCCCGGACACCACTTTTACCGTCATCGGTGAAAATGCGCTGGTTATGCCGCGCTCTTTTGAAACGGCGTGGGAGGATGGAAGCGAGGCGTTCGGCATATACCTTGGTTTGCGAAAGTTCAACCCATCCGGGTCTAACGTCACCGTTATCGAGGACGAAAGCAATCTCACTGAAGTGGGGACACGATGGGTCACTTCCCATGCCGTCGATCAGGTACCCGATCTGCACCAGAGCGGTCCGGCCGCGGATGTTCAGAAACTTCAGTATGTGTTGAAGCTTTTTTGGGAAACGGAGAGGGATCAACTTGGAGATTATGATCTTATTCCACTGGCCCAACTGGAAAAGGACCAGGACCAGATTCGACTTTCCAGCCGGTATATTCCACCCTGTCTTACCATTCAATCGGATGAGACGTTGCTCAAAGTCATTAAGGAGATTCGTGACCAAATCGGTTCACGAAGCCGCCAGCTTGAAGCCTATAAAAGGGATCGCGGCCTGCATTCGGCTGAATTCGGTGCCCGGGATATGGTCTACCTGCTCGCATTGCGATCCCTGAATCGGTATGCACCCCTGCTTGCGCATTTGACCAAAGCCCAGCCCGGCCACCCGTGTTCGGTATACGGGTTATTGCGTCAACTCATCGGTGAGCTGACAACGTTTTCAGCGGAAATTTCGTACAACGGCGAAGATCGAAGTGGCAGCATGCTGCTCTGCGAATACAACCACACCCAACTGGGGGAGTGTTTTTTCGCCGCGCAAGCCCTGATTACCCGGCTGCTTGACCAAATTACCGCCGGTCCCGAATATATGCTTCCCCTGCTTTTTGATGGGACCTATTTTGCGGCTGAACTGCCCCCGGCCATTTTTGAAGGGCACAACCGTTTCTTTATCGTCATGGAAACGGAAGCCGACCCAAAGCGTGTGTTGCCCGCCATGGAAAGCATCGCTAAATTAGGTTGCCGGGAATCGCTGCCCATACTGATTGCACGCTCCCTTTCCGGTGTCGGTCTCACCCACTTGTCGGAAGTGCCCCAGGAGTTGCCGCGCAGAGCCAATGCACTCTATTTTCAAGTCGACCATCACAGCGATCAATGGGCCCAAATTCAAAAAGGGAAGAATGTGGCCCTTTACTGGGATGCGGCACCTGAGGACCTGAAGGCCGAGCTGATGGCTGTTGGAAGGAGCTAAACCATGCGATTGTCCGACTGTTTCATGGAGATCATTGCTTACACCACATATGTGGCCGCTGCGACCAGTGCCGGGCAGCCGACTTTTGAGCAGGTTCAAGGCACGATCAAGCGATTGATCGCCCAAAGCGAGGGGTGTCTGCAGCAGAACCAATTCCCCCATGAAGATTACCAACTGGCACGATTTGCCGTTTTTGCATGGGTGGACGAGACATTTCTCGCATCTCAATGGGAGGGGCGTCACCAATGGCAGCGCGAACAGCTTCAAAGGCTCTACTACCAGACGGCCGATGCCGGTGAGCTGTTTTTTGAGAAGTTGAACGCCATCGGCCCGCACCAAAGAGACGCTAGAGAGGTTTATTATCTTTGCCTCTCGCTTGGATTTACCGGTCAGTATTGCCATGAGGGGGATGACTTCATGCTCGAACAGCTGCGCTTATCCAATTTAAAAGTGCTCACCGGAAGCTCAATGGGGGTGCCCACATTGGAGAACGAGCAGTTGTTTCCTCAAGCCTATCCCATGGGTGATCACGATGTGGCGGCACTTCCCAAAAAACAGCCCTGGTCCAAGTTTGCCATTATGTGTGCCGTATCGCCCATCGTGCTCTATGGCCTGCTTTATGTGATCTATCTGTTTATTCTCGGAAATATCGGCGACAACTTAATCGGCACGGTGCCTAAATGAAACAATTGCTGCTAAAAATATTCAAAGGCCTTTTAGTGATCGGCGTACTGCTTTTGGCGGTGCTATTGGTCTTCGGCCTCGTCCTGTTGATCGGTTGGCCGTGGTGGGTCGGTTTTTTCGTGCTGTTGGGACTCATCGGTTTGCTGTTGGGCGGACTGGTTTTAAGGAAGATATTAAAGCGCCGACGCGAGCAAATGTTCGTGCATCAAATTGTCGAGCAGGATGAAGCCGCGTACAAGCACCTGGCGCCCAAAGAGCAGGATGCGGCCAAAGAGCTTCAGGGACGGTGGAAAGAGGCCATCGAAGCTTTACGAAAATCCCATCTTCGAAAGTATGGGAATCCACTCTATGTTTTGCCGTGGTACATGGTTATCGGCGAAAGCGGCTCCGGAAAGACAACCGCCATAGAGAGTGCCAGATTGACATCCCCTTTTGCCGAAGTAACCCGGACGTCAGGCATATCCGGCACCCGCAATTGTGACTGGTGGTTCTTTGAACAAGCCATCATTATCGATACCGCCGGCCGCTATGCCATACCGGTTGATGAAGGCCGCGACAAAGATGAGTGGCAGAAGTTTCTCAATCTGTTGGCCAAATTTCGTAAAAAAGAGCCTTTGAACGGCCTTGTCATTACGGTTGCCGCAGATCGTTTGGCTCAAAATACACCTGAAGCATTACATGCGGACGGCATTAGCATCCGTC
>JASFER010000184.1:0-12644 GCA_050124755.1 Desulfobacteraceae bacterium | reverse complement strand
GGTTTTGATAGCCGACCCCTCTCCATTGCGGCAGTCCAAAGTATTGGTAATAGTCGTAATTGGTATTGTAATAACCCCAAAAGATGTCGGACTCGGTATTGAATCCGGCCGCTTCCATGTCAGGATGGGCCGTGGGGTAGCGATAGGGCTTTTTGGCATACTCTTCCGGGTTTGTCAGCGTATCAGGAGCATACGCCCATCCCATGGTCACAGTGGCAACGTCCATGGAGCCTACCAGGGTGTTGGCTTCATCGTACTCATCGACCGAAACCGTCCCATCGCGGTTCGTATCCAGCACCCGGGCATCGGCAAAGTAGGTGCCCGACCAGTCCAGTCCGCCATCGAACAGGCGTCTCCAGCGGCGATGGCCTTTGTCGATTTCAAGGGCTCGGCGCACTTGATAACCACCGTTGGAAAGGCCCACCGCATAGATCCGTTTCGGGAATCGCCACATGGCGGCCACAAGCCGAAAGCTGGCCCATTTGGCCATATCGTGCATCATTTGCCCCCAGTGTTGGGTCGGGTGGGTGCCCGAGAGCATGCTGACCCAGCTGCTCTCCAGGCCTTTGTTCCCTGAAATCACCGCATATCCGGCCTCCAAAAGCCACGGCACGAGAATGGCCTCGTTGGCGTACTCGTTCCGGAGACCGGGCGTCCCGCAGACCACCAGCCTGCCGTTCCAGGCATCCGGAACTTTAAACGTGATCCATTGCCTGCGCCCCTTGCGGTCCAGGATGCCGGTGGCCTCGTAGCCGGAAATCACCTGGGCCGGCTGAAACAGCTCACTGTGCAATTGATTGCTCTGGATTCGAGCGGCTTTCTGCTTCTCGCGGTCGCTAAGGGTATTCGTGTCGATATCCCAATAGTGGATATGCGCCAGACCGCCGGCCGGACCTTTACCGCTATAGTAGATAACATCGGGCTCCTTCAAGCCATGGCCCAGTCGTTCCGGATGACGACAAGCATGTGCGCTTGTCCAGCCCGACAGGACCATACAAACCAGCAAAGTTATCCCTCTCCCTGTCCATTGTCGAAATCTCATCATCCCCCTCCTTTGTTCGGATTAAGTGCCTGAGCGCTGCGTGCGCCATGCGTTCGTCTCCGGTAAGATCACCGCACGTCGCGCAGGAGCACGGATCGTTTGATACGTCGCCGATTCAGATGCAGGCAGGATCGTTCTTGGTCAAGACAGGTGTCAATTGCCGTTATGGTGATGCGCTTCGCAATAACTGAGCCAATCTCCCATGGGTGCGGAAGATGGAGGCGCCATATGGCCACCGCATATGGTAACACCTTGTTATGATGGATTTCTTCGATGTATGGCGTGTTCAAAGGGCAGGGCATTGAGATGACTGAAGAGTGGTGCTGAATATACCAAACGATATACATTGTATCAATTTGGCAACATTATTATGGGTTATAGGTTCGAAAATAGATTGGAAGCGTTCAAGCTGTACCCAAAGATCTCTACCGGGGGTTGCGTGCGTGGATTCTTCATAATCTCCAACAGGAAATACTGTACAGGTACTGATCAAGCGCTTTGCCATCTTTAAAAACGCTTGAACGAAGTATTCCCTCGCATAAAAATCCCGCTTTTTCGAGAACTCTTGCCGATGCTGGATTAGTGTTGTATGGTTCTGAAAAAATCCGATGCATCTTAAGATCATGGATTGCATAATCTGCCAAGCTTTTAACGGCTTGTGTCATTTCTAACCATATCCAACGCTGCGGCCTCAGGTAGCGCCGCTACGCCTGCGGTTTAAATCCGCCGCCCACCTTGATTTTGAGCCCGATTGAAGGTTTTGAAACCACTTCTAAGTAATTTCCTCTTTGTACTTCACTTGATGTAGTCATCAGGACCTATCCTTATAATAGCCATATTATCATCGGGAAAAAGATATATAAATTTAAAGTACATTTGATCCGCAGCAATTTCAGAATCATCTTTTAACATTTCTATAATCTGCTTTTTATAATCGTTGGAATCAAAATTACGCTTTAGCTGATTCGTTTTCTGATATATATTGATTATCGTATCATTATGACGCACAGATGATAACCAAATGTTTCCTTCACCATCATCAATAGGTAAATTTGATTGCAGGTCAAATAGATAACGATCAATTTTTTGGTATTTCTTAACAGACGAACTGCCTGCTAATTTAATGTATGTCTCGGCTTCGCCATTATAGCCATTTCTCAATATATGCTTGTTCTTACTAGCATACTCAATATGGTCTTTTGTGACTTGACCTGTAAGATCATCAATTTCATTTGTATAAAGGGATTCGGTAACTTGTTCGAATAACGTATCATCTTCCACCCACCAATTTGATTCGTATGCAAATATTGCCCCATAAGCCAAGCCTATAGTAACTGACTTACCATTAGGAAAATTTTGAACATACCAGCTCCCGCTTCCAATTTTCTGTTCCAGTTTCCACGTTCCGATAAATTCTTCAGGATGCTTTGCTGAAAATGAGGGGTGTATCACACACGAGTAAAAATGAATGCATACAAAAACCGTAAAAAAGGCCTTAATCATTAGTTTCACTTTACTTAGCATTAGAAGTGGAATGGGCAATTTTCTATGGAAAATTGCGGCAACATCCCTTGGAATCATGGTGAATATTAGAAGCCATCTCAAAAGCCGAATTCACCAACCGCCATCACACCACAGCGCTTATCGATTGGATGCACCGGTCACCAGTTTGAGCTTTCCGGCATCGATGGCGGTCACTGTGAAAAAGTGGTCGGATATGCGAAATCCTTGTTTGGCCTCTTTAATGGGAATTTTCCGGGAATAGACATAATCGCGGTCGAGATCCAGCAAGACCAGATCGATGAGCAGCACCCCTGACGAGCGCCCCCGATAGGTCATTTCGATGTCCTCCACCGTTAGGGGTTGATCTTTGACCAGATGGATCTTCTCGTCCTGGAAATACGACCCGGGCCCCACCCGCGCACTGGCCAGGCGTTCGGAATAGGCCTGATCCGTATTTTTCATGGCGACGGATACGATAAAATAGACGAATAGAAGGCCGATGGCAGTAAAAAAAGAAGCAATCAGCCACCTTTGGCTGTGGGTACTTTCCATACTTCCTCCTCCTCATTATCACGCCATGCATTCAGGATGACGATCTTCATGCCCCTTCGCCGGCCTTGCGCATCAGGGAATTGATCTCCAGATACTCCAATCCCAGTTCCACAACCCCTGTCAGCTGGGGCCGGTTTTCTAAATAGTCGTTCAAAAATGCGTTGACTTGCATTTCGTTCCCCAGACCGCCAAGGGGAACGATGCCGGTGATCACCCGTTCGTAAAGCAGCGGATGAAAAGTTTCCAGCTCTTGAAGATGCTCCTGGTACCATTGCCACAGATGGGGGGTGGCGGCGACATTACCCCCGGCTGCGGCGATGGGCATAAAGCGGTTGCGCGGCGGGACAGCCTCCAGGGTGAACGCCAGGGCCGCCTCGATGAGTTCCCACTGGTCAAATGCCGCCATCCCGGCTAGGATGTTCATGCGCTCATGTTCGCTGGGGGATTCGGAAAAGCGCCGCTTGAACCACTCCAGGGCCGCAGCCCCCTTTTTAAAAGCGCCCGCTTGCATCACGCTTTTGGCAATGTCGGGGTGGACGTTTTGGCCGGCCATCATATGGTCAAACTGCTCCAGGGCGAAATCGGCGGCATCATCAGCTCCCCATGCCACCGCCTGCCACAGCAATTGATTGCGTAGAGCGGCGCGGGTATGGGGTTCATCCGCCTGGGGAACCATGCCGATATGGGCCAATACCCTTTGGGTCAAGGCCCGTCCCAAGTCGCCGATCCGGGTGCGCTGATCATCCATCATCACACCATAGGCGTGCTGGAGATTGGATGCCATGCTCACCAGGGGTAAGTACTCGGTTTCATTTTTAAAAAAGGTCAAAAAGTCGAGGTAGGCGTCCAAAGGCAACAGACCGGTACGCACCAGGGCGTAAAGGTCGTTCTGAAGGCCCCAGCGGTCGGTGTAAGCCATGGAACCGTCCGACACACGGCTGCCCAGCGCGGCCAGATTGTCTTCGTCTTCATAATTCACCCGGTAAAAACCGGTTTGACCGGTATTGAGTTTGTAAACCGCCGCATGGGAAGGCAGGTCAACGCTTGTGGTCGTGTCCTCGAGTATAAAAAACCGCTCCTCTTGATCCCCTGCCGCGTTCCAGTATGTGAGCACAACCGGTACCATCCAATTTTGATCAAATTCACGGGAAAGATAGGTGAACCGCTGCTGGACCAGTTGCAGTTTATCCCCCTCACGCCGGGCGGTGATCAGCGGATAACCCGGCTGGCCGATCCAGTTCTGCACCATGGCCGTGACGGGTACGGCCGAGGCCGCCTCAAAAGCTTCCCACAGATGACGGCTTTCGGCGCAGGCGTAGGTATGATTCGACAAATAGGTCTGAACCCCTTTGCGGTAGCGGTCCGGGCCGATATAGCCTTCGATCATGCGCAGCATGCTGGCGCCTTTATTGTAAATGATGGGTGCCGTGCTGGAATTGATCACCACATGCTCGCCCCCCGGAATCTCAATGGGAAAAGTGGCCACGAGGCCGTCGCGTGCCATGGCCGTGGCGGTCTGGGTGTGCAAAAACTTGTCCCAGGTACCCCAATCCGGATGGGCGTCGGCCACCACCCCGTAGCCAAAATAGGTGGCAAAGCTCTCATTGAGCCACAAGTATTTCCAGTCGGAGGGGGTGACCAGGTTACCGAACCATTGGTGGGCGATCTCGTGGGCGATCACCTCGCAAATCCGCTCAACGCCTTCGGCCGAAGTGGTCTCCGGAAAATAGAGCAGCAAATTTTCGCGAAATGTGATGGCCCCCCAGTTCTCCATGGCACCGAAGGCAAAATCCGGCACGGCGATCAAATCCATCTTGGCCAGGGGGTAATCGATGCCGTAGTAGGTCTCGCAAAACTGCAGCGCTTTGCGGCCGAAGGAAAGGCCCAGATCAATGGTGTGCGCCAGACCCGGCAGGGCGGCCACCCGCACACGGGGATCGGTTCGATCCTGAAAAAAGTCGAATTCCCCCACCCCGAAAAAAAGCAGGTAGGTGGACATGACCGGTGTGCGCTCAAATGCCACCCTGCGCGCACCGTCAGGTTCCGGCAATTCACGGAAAATGGGTGTGTTGGCAATGGCCTGGAGGCCGTCCGGCACCCGCATGGTCAGGTCAAATGTGGCCTTGTAAAGGGGATGATCCATACAAGGAAAGGCCTGCCGGGCCGAACTCTCCTGAAATTGGGTAACGGCGATATAGCGGGTCTGCCCTTCAACATCATAAGCGCTCCGATAAAATCCGGCCATCTGATCGTTTATTTTGCCTTCGTAAGACACCTGCACCTGGAAGGCACCGTTGCAGGGTTCGGGCAAAGTCACAGAGAGCAATTCCTTTACCGGATCAAGGCTGAACGCACAGTTTTGCCAATCCCCACCAATGCTGAAGCGGCACTGCCACACGGCCAACTCCAAAAGGTTCAATTCAACCCGCGCCGCATCAGAATCGGCTTCAAAATCGATCGTGACCCGGCCTTCAAAACGAAATCGCTCCAAATCGGGTGTAATTTCCAACTCATAGTGAATGGGACGAATGTTTTCAGGCATGGCCCTCATCCTTTCTGTAATTGAGCGTTGAAAGATATAGTGCCTGGGGTTTCGCTTCGATGCAAGCGTAATCCACTATCCCGAGTCGTTTACAACAGCCATTTGCGTCTTAACATCTTCATGAATGTTCATTGTGTAAAGACGGAAGTAAAATTGAAAAACGTTTTACGGTTATCCGGAATACTTAAGTGCGATCTATTTTGGACAAGTGTTAAGTTTTACCATTGCGGTATATTGCTCATGATAAGGAGGACTTTCAATGTGTAAGACCTCATTTACTGCAATCACCTTGCGGATCTTGAATGGCGGCTTTAATGTTAGCGGGTAATTCCACTCTATGACCCAGCTCGCGCAGATAGTCCACCATGGCGCTCAAGGCCAGGTCGCGAACTTCCGGATTTTCGATACTGAGCAGCATCGCCTTTCGCTGGTGGATAAAAGTCCATATCAGGGCCAGCATGATGGTACCGCCACAAAATGCGGACAGCAGGGCCGTCTCGATGGAGATAGCACCGGCAAGGGCAAGAAAAGCGAGCAGGGCTGTGGCGCCGTAGATGTAAATACGCACCTGCCCGGCCAGCCATGATTGATTCCGAATGGACCAAATATACAATTTTACGCTGAATGAAGGCGGGGAATGTTTGTCTTTGCGAGTCATTGGAGCACCTCGCTTTTGAAATGGTTCTCTAATAGAAAATAATACGCGCAATAATCCGTGTCAAAACGGCATTATCGTGGAGGAAAGGACCCATGATCATATACAATCCCAAAATCCGGGCCGGCCTGCTGGAATTCGGCATCCAGATTCCCATACACGACAGCCGCACCACCCAAACCTTTGAGGCGCTGAAATCCCACCCCCAAATCGGCCCCAACCTTCACCGCTGGCATTGCGATCGCATCGATGTACGCTTAACCCGCCGGGATTTGCTGCGGGCTCATTCAAAGGCCTACGTGGACGACCTCTATTCCCATCAGCTGGAAAAGATCATCATCAGCACCTATGAACTTATCGATTCCGAAGGAAATTACTACCGTTACGATCCGGACACGGCCACCCTCCCCCTGAGCGATTTGTTCCAGCGCACCCTGCACAAAGCCTCCGGTACGGCCCAATGCGCTCAAAGAGCCTTGTCCAACGGATTCTGCTATTACTTCTCCGGCGGCATGCACCACGCCCACCCGGGTCACGGCAGCGGATTCTGCCTGATTAACGATATCGTGATCGCCGCCCGCAAAATGCAGGCTGAAAAAGGAATCAAAAAGGTATGGATCATCGATACGGACGCCCACAAAGGCGACGGAACCGCCGCCGCCACAGCGGGGGACGACACCATCATCACCTTGAGCATTCACATGGCCAAGGGATGGCCTCTGGACGGGCCGGAAGTTCATCCCGACGGAAAAGCAAATCCGGCTTACACGCCCAGCGACATCGACATCCCTGTCCAATCCGGTGATGAGCCGGCTTATCTGGAAAAGCTTCAACAGGGATTAATGCGTTTGGCAACCAAAGGCCCGGCGGACCTGGCCATCGTGGTCAGCGGCGCCGACCCCTGGGAACTGGATGAACTGCCCTCCACATCGAGCCTCAGACTCACCAAAGAACAATTAATGGACCGCGACCGCATGGTCTACAATTTCCTTAAAGACCATCAGGTTCCCGCCGCCTTTCTCATGGCCGGCGGCTATGGCGACAAGGTATGGCAGGTGTTCGCCCGGTTCCTGACCTGGGTATTGCCAAAGGAGGGGGGCGACCGGTAAAGTCGGAGCGATTTGTCTCCACAAGTGGGTTAACGAATGAAATGGGGCCGGCCAACTTTAACCTGTCTGCACAATCCAACCACACCAGGCAATTGGGATAGTACCCGCCCCCTCGCCAGGGGACGAGCTTGATCGCTTTCATCCACATCGGCAGAGGCCGGGTCGTTGTATGCTTTAAGGAAAAAGCGTGTGCCATCATGGTCGCGTAACCGTTTTCCATTCATGGTCTTTTGTAAAACCTGCCCTTATCACCGATCCCCACTTTGCCGGTGCAGCTTTGAAGGCAAAGTCGCCAAAGACATTGTTTTGACTTACAGTCGAGGCAGCGAAAATCCGCAGCGCACACCTGCTCATTTGCCAGCAGGCGCGATAAAATCTCTTCCGTGATTTCAACACGCACTTTTTTTGGATTAACCTTTGCCATATCACTAGGACGATAACGGATTTCTATAGTTCTTTTTCTCTGAGCACGAACAGTTTGCACAATTGCCGCAACATTGATGGTTTCGGGAAACCTCAATGACCTTGCATCCTCGCGGCGCCAGGTCATGGCTCTTTTCTCCTTTGAAAGTGAGCCGGTCGGGGGGTATCCGACTCTCTTTGACTCTGCCCTGAAAGGTGCTGGAACCAAAGGGAAATACTCTCCGCAACTTACCGGTATCGATAATCACTTCACCGTTACCGTCGTATTTGCGGCCCAGCAGCCGGATGAGCTCGAACGCTGTACTGCCGTCAAGATCGCCTCTGGGATATACATGGAGGTTTCCGTTGTGTCTTTTGAATGTCACCTGAAAGTTGGCACCCATTTTTAATCCTCCCATTCGTCCGTCTTATGTCGTTAGTTGCCATTAGTTGTTCCCCAAATGGCCTGGGATACGGCCTTCAAACTGAAGTTGGCCAACATATGCACGGTTTTATGATGTTTTTTCGCCAAACTCTTGACCACGGCGCAGGCGGTGTGGCTGTTGCAATTGACCGGGCAGAGCACCACATCGGCGCGCCTGAGACAGGACTCGAGCCGGCGGGCGCCTTTTTTCATGTAGCCGTCATGGTATTCAAAAATACCGCCACCGGCTTCGATCAACTCCCGATACAACGATTCCATGCGTGACATGCCGCCAACAATTAGGATTCGCTTTTGACAAAGATCAAAGGAGGGGCAGCTCTCATCGCAACGGTTTTTGGCGGCCATCTCCGCAAAAATGGTTCGTGTCTCCTGCCTGAATCGGCGGTTCAACTCTTTCTGGCAGCCAATTTGGGATGCGAGTTGACGGTTTTTCTTTTTGAGGGCGGTAATCTGACATTGTTGCTTTTTGTTGCACGCATAAAGCGCTTCCAATTCACTTTTCAAAAATGAGTGCTCCAACCCGGGCCCCACGGTTTCCAATTGAGCATCTGTAATGAACGATTCATTCTTCATCCGTTCTATTTCTTTTTCCGCTGCCGCCAGTGCGGTCTTCAGGCTGACCCGGCTTTGCCTTAAGTAGTGGTTTTCTTTCTCCAATGCCCGTTTCTGTTGAGCGGCATCCTTGTTGGATCGGCGCATCTTTTCCAGGCGGCTATGTTGGCAGGCCAGTTTGCGGTTCATTCTCATGCGCTCTTCACCGCTGAAATGCATGCTCATGTGGATCTGGCCGAAAATCTCCCTTTTCAAGGTCAGCGGCAGATCAGGATGAATGGCGGTGGCCCATAATGCGGCGGCATGATCACCTGTGGCATGAGCCGTTTTGAAATGGGCCATAAACGCCTCGTCATCGAGTCTAAGCAAATCCGCCGCTTCCTTGCCGAACTTTCGCTGCAGCAAACGATCCGCCCGTCTCGACACGCGGTTTTCACCCTCCGAGCTGGCCACGACGGCCTCATGAATTTCAAAAGGTGTTGCGTTTTTTGGAGAAATCCTGGTTTTCTTCAAACACTGCTTCTGCTCTGCCGACGTTAGGCATATGCCGACCACAGGGCATTTGAAGAACGCTTGTATTTCCCAGAATCTCAGTGGGTTCTTTGCCTCCTCAGTGGAAAGATCCTGACACAAATCAGAAGAGGTAATGCTTTGAATGGCCTGTTCCATATTCTTCACCATGGGTAACTCCTTGATCAGCAGTGGTTCCAAAAACAGAAAAGGCGTATCCCGATCGCTTTCGGTCTCGAGTTACGCCTTCACTTGCTCCATGCCTAACAGAAGGCTTGGAACCCGTAAGACATCCCTGGTTTTTCAAACCACTTCTAAGGATGAATATCAATGACAACCGCTATGCAGTTGGTCACTGACTCGCATCGATGAGCACTTGGGTCAGTTTTTTCCGCAACACCTCAAGTTTTTTGGATTTAAACGCCTTTCTGCTCTCTTCAATCACATCAATGGCCTCCTTGATGGCCGTCTTCAATCGCGCTTCCCGCCTGCGCTCCGGGCAAAGATCCATAAGCGGTCTCAGATTGCGTTCATCCATACCATTGTCCATAAGTGAGGCCACCAGGCAGCAGTGGTTATCAATGTCCTGCTGAAGCTCCTTTATGCTGGCACTGAGTGCCTGAAAAAGCTCCTTTTTTTCCGCGCCCATAGAATTCAAACCCCCTAAACATGTTTGGCAAACCTAACTCTAAGCTTAAAAAATGTCCGCCTTCCAGCCGTTTGCCTAAAAGGCGGATGAATGGGCTGTTTTAAAAAAGCCCCATTAAGCGTTTCAATTGAAACAATCTTACATATCGATCCATTTCATGGTGCCGACGATCTATTTGGGCTTACGCGTTATGGTTTTTCCGGATGTCCGGCACCGCTCGGGTTTGTGATAATGCCTGCGATATGCCTCAAAATAGCTGAGCCAATTCTCTTCGGTCTCCGGGCACTCCTGGATAAAGGCCATAAAACCGGTCAGTCTGTCCATTGTTGCGACGCTCAGGGCATGCTCCATTTTGCAGGCATCGTCGTTGGCCGTAGCGTAATCGATTTTCAAGACATCGGTTAAAAAAGCCAGCAGTATGCTATGCCTGCGCCGTATCTCCCTGCCGACATCATTTCCACTGCTGGTCAGCTCCACGTACTCATATTTTTCATAATGGACCAACCCACGGTTGCTCAATGTTTTGAGCATGCTGGTAACCGTGGGCATTTTAACATCCATGCGCTTGGCGATGTCTTTGACCCGCACCACCTTTTTTTCGTTATCAAGGTCGTAGATGGCCTCCAGATAGTCCTCCATAACTGGTGTCAGGGGTTTCTCAACGCCTTTGACTTTTGAGCTGGATGCAATCACAACACTCTCTTTGTTAGATGTATCAAACATTTTTCGAAAACTCTAATAATCGCTATGCAAGCTCATGTCAAGCCATTTTTTAGCAAGTTATTATGCACATGGCGTATACCCGCCCCATATATTATTTATTCAATAAATCTATATGAACCTAAAACTTTTTAGACAATCATATTGTCATATTGACAACCTAATTGTCATGTATTAAGGTCTCTCCATAATAACCAAATTCAATAAAAAAGGAGTATATAATGACTGTCGCAACGATTTTTGATAAGGCCGAGCAGGATTCACCGGGGGTAAACCTCATGCCCCCCATGGTGTTTTATACATGCCTGTTGTTGGGAGGTGTCTTGGAGTTTTTCATACCGTCCAATATCCCCCTGTTCACGAAGCCACTGCGCATCGGCTTGGGGGTGTTGGTCGGCGGTTCCGGGTTCGCCTTCATGATGGTTGCCCACGAAACATTCAAACGCATCAGCACCAATATCCCCACCAATCTTCCGGCCACCGCTTTTGTGATCGGGGGCGCCTATGGCATCAGCCGCAATCCCATGTATGTGGGCGGTTCCGCCTTTTTTCTGGGGGTCGGACTGATGCTTGGCAGCATCTGGATCTTGGCCGCCTACATTCCTTTGGGGCTATACCTGTCACGATATGTCATACCGCGCGAGGAGGTATACCTGGAGAGGACCTTCGGCGATGATTACAAGGCATATTGCCGCAAGGTGAGACGGTGGTTATAAACATGACGGCGCAAAACAAAAACCACGAAAAGGGGAAGGTGCTTCACGATCTTTTTATGGAGGTTTTTGAACTCCATGCGGCTCTGTCCAAAATCGTGGACAAGGTGCATGCAAAAGCCGGTCTGAACACATCGCAGCTTAAGATCTTGCGTGCCCTTCGCCGGATTGGAGCGGCTACGGTTCCCGATATAGCGGCCTTGCTGGGGGTCTCTCGACAATTCGTTCAAAATGTTTGCAATGATTTAGAAGCCAAGGGATTCATAACATTTTCGGACAATCCACGCCACAAACGCTCCAGGTTGGCGGCATTGACGGAACCGGGCCGCATTATATTCCAGGAAACCCGGCACAATGAAAATGTGATCATCGAACAGGCTTTTCCGGAAATAACGCCGAAAGAGGCTAAAGATGCATACGAGCTGCTCAAGCGTATCAGGTTCTCGGTTACAATGCCGTTGGGATAATTCTTTTTTGCCCATGGCATACACCCGCCTGTTAAGGATTGGCTTGTGTCATCCAGAAGTCGAAAGCGTTCATCTTATCTTGACATCAAGATAAATGCGTCTTACTCATAAGCGCATGAAAACGGGAGCATATATTCGATTGTTATTGGCAAGGACTGCAAAAGCCATTGATAAAGTTGATCGCGCAAGCATTGCCGATACCGGACTCAACATTACCGACTTCACTATTTTGGAGGCTTTGCTGCATAAAGGCCCGCTTCCCATCAATACCATCGGCGAAAAGGTCCTATTGACCAGCGGATCAATGACAGCAGCCGCCAATAGGCTGGAGCAAAAAGGTCTCGTTCAAAGGATTCAAGATCCCTCGGATGGCCGCTGCTTTTATCTGCACTTAACCAAGCCTGGTCGCAAATCAATCACCAAGGCATATGCAAAGCATGCTCAGAACCTTGAAAAGATCATCGAGGTGCTTGATTCCAGAGAGCGTGACCAACTCGCACGATTGTTGAAAAAACTGGGGCTTCACGCTCAAAAGCTCGACATCCTGTAATATTTTTTCGCCCGATATCTTTATATCAAGATATTAATCGGGAAATAATGGATTATGCCCCCAGGGCGCTAAATGGAGAAATAAAAAGGAGGATCATCCTATGAAGGTATTAATCGTTTATTACTCAATGTACGGTCATGTCCACAAAATGGCCGAGGCTGTCGCAGAAGGGGTTCGGCAAGTCGATGGCGCCGAAGCGATTTTACGGCGCGTACCTGAAACGCTGCCGGACC
>JASFER010000183.1:0-12684 GCA_050124755.1 Desulfobacteraceae bacterium | reverse complement strand
CGGAGGCACATAACCAAAGGCTAAACAAACGCATTTTCTATGCTATTTTGCATTACTGCTCAAATCTGTTCGTTTCGTACATCCAAAACGTATCACACAAATTCTGGAGCCTGCGGAATCTGCTATGTCTCTGAGATGAAAGTAGGCCTTTAAAATTTTAGATATACCCAGCGTATCTGCAATTTCAGTTCGGTTGTGATATGTTCGATGTATCTGTAACACAAATAAATATGTTTCCATTTCACATATTCAGAGAATATCAAAGGCACCGATTGAGTGAAATAATTAATTACCTCTTGTTGCTTCGCAACACCGGCAACCAGTTGCCGGTGCCACCCGCCCAATTTTCAGATAGGCAATGCCTATCGTTAATCGTAATGGCGCGTTGAGACCCTGTGCTCATGCAATAACCTGATGTTGCGAGACGGTCCATGCAAGATTCAGTTGTTCGTTATTCGGATACGTTCTAACAGTTTTTCTTCCCAATAGCGCAGAGCCGCCAAAACATGCTGGAGTTCCGACGGAGTGACGACGGTTGATTGTTCAGCAGCAATTTCGCTTAAAATCTGCAAAGCGTTTGATACTCGTATTCTGTCCGAAACATCGATGTATTCTTGCCGGTCCATAATGCACACTCCCTATTTTGGGTTGTTGGTACAAAGCCGAAAAATATGATGCACATCACATTGGTCCGTATCTTTGTTATGCCTATAGCGTTTAGATCACCCTAAACCGTACGTACCGCCCGACCTGTGATCCGGGGCGTTCAGGGCAGCAATAAATGGCGGTTGCCGATGCGGACGTTTTTGAGCCCGGCATCCTTGGCCGCCTGCAGGCACTGCCGGGCATATGCGTGGGTGGTCAGGGGCAGATCCGAAAGATGGAAGTGGGGATAAAAGGCTAAGAGGGAGTAGGGCACCTTGGGGTCGTTGGATGCAATGAATTCGGCCAGGCGGCCGATCTCCTGAGCATCCACATATTCGGGAACCATCAAGGTGCTGGCGATCAGCGCCGGCGGGATGGGGCGCTGCCTGGCCTTTTGGGCGGCCCGTTTAAAGTTGGCCAGAGTCCGCCGGTTGGTGACACCGGTGAGGGCTTTGTGCAGATTTTCGTCCCAGGCCTTCAGGTCGAATTTGACGCATCCGCCGGATGCAACGGCCAGATCCATGATTTTGTCCAGGAGTCTGGGATGCATGGATCCATTGGTCTCCCAGCAGATTCTCAGGATGCGGTGACCGGATCTCTCTCTGGCGCGTGTTGCCGCCCGAATGGAGAAAGGGATCTGGGGCGTGGGATCGCCGCCAAAATAGCAGATGCACGACGTACGGTCATCCACCGCGGCCGCCAGATCGTCAATGGATCGCATTTCAGGGGCTAAGGTGCGTTGCTTAAAGGACCAGTTCTGACAATAGAGGCAGTTGAACGAACAGGCATGAAAGAAGACCGCCAGGTTGGTGTAGCCGGCTTCAGGGCCTCGGCTATGGGCAAACTGTGGAAATCCCGCACCCGTGCCGCCGGCGCATACCCAATCTCCCACACAGTTGGTGGGTAAAGGATCTTGATACCAGGAGAGCTTGCCCTGGGTTGCGCTCACCTTGCCTCCGGCCCCACCGGAAGTGCGGCGAAGGCCGCAATAACCCAAACCGCCCGGTTCGATGCGGCACGCGTTGACACACAGCTTACACAGTACACCGCCGGGGTCTTGGGGAGGTGCCGGCGGCAGACCGAAAGCCCGGCGGCTTTGGTGGTGGGCGGCCATTGTCAGGGGCAGCGCTTGTTCCGGATGCTTGCGGACGCAGGGGCCGCAAACGCCTAATGCCCCGGCCACAGACGCCGACGAGATTCCGCAGAGTTTGCATATTTGTTTGTTGTCAGGCACCATAACCTACTGGCATGATCAATAAGGGTTCGTGTGAAGGGGGAATTTTTAAGACACGCTTGAGCGTTTGGTCGCGAAATGCCCCCACAATGCCGGCCCTAAGGCCCAGCGCTTGGGCCTGCAGAAAGATGTTTTGGCCGATATGACCGGCCTCGATCATGGCATAGCGTTCGCCACGTTTGTGATACTTGCCGGTGACGCGACGGTACTCGGCGGTGATGATCAGGTTCACGGGCGCCTTGGCCATCCACATTTGCCCCAAGGCGGCTTTGGCCACTGCATCTTTTACGTCTTGCCGGGCAATCTCCGACAAGGCATGTTTTTGGGGTTCATAGCGGTATACGCCGGCTTCTATTTGTGCGACGCTGTCTTGTCCCAGCACTGCGTAAACATCCATGGGATAGAGGGCGCCGGCAGAGGGAGCGGCCCGTTTATAGCCGCTGCTTCCGGTAAGGCCCTGGGCTGCCCACAGCAGTTGTGACAGCTGTTCCAATTTCAGCGGCCGGGTTTGGTAGGCGCGAACCGTTCTTCTTTGTTCAAGCGCCTCTTCCACGGTGATGCGGCCTTTTTTTTGTGGCGGCAGCAGCCTCATGCCGGCCTGCCGGTCAACTTCGGCCACCGCCCGCCTTGGATGAGCGGATGATGTCAGCCATAGAACAGCGAACCACTGGGTAAGGCCGGATAGAATTTCTCTTCGTTCTTTGGAGAAAACCATTTTTGTCTCCTTACCTGTGAGGATGCCAAAGGGTTTTTATGAAGATTCAATCAGATCGCTGGAAGGTCGGGAAAAGCTCATTTCACTTGTCCATGGGGAGCGCCAAACTTATTTTAACATTTTATAAATTGAATCGCAAAGATGGACTGTACGGTAAGGACCCCTTTATGCATAAAAAATTTCGGCCCGTTGGTTGACAAACCGCTGCACCGATGTAGTAGACTGCGATAAAAGACTAAAAACAGTCTGGATGATTCTGTCCGGTGAAACATCCTCTGAAATAAGAACCTGTTCAATTGGGCTTTTTACGAAAGCATCGCTTTTAATCGAAGGCAGGCGGTCATGATTATTATCGGCGAGTTGATCAATACCAGTCGCGGTGTCATGGAGCAGGCTGTCAAAAACGGTGATCGTGCGTTCATTCAAGGTATTGCCGTTCAGCAGGCCCAAGCAGGCGCTGATTATATCGATGTCAACGCCGGAACCTTCAGGGAAAAAGAGGTGGACTTGCTGCCGTGGCTGGTTGAAACGGTCCAGGCTGTGGTTGATTTGCCCCTGTGCCTGGACAGCCCCAATCCAGCGGCGTTGGAAAAGGCCATGGCCGTTCACAAAGGCATCCCCATGATCAACTCCATCTCCTTGGAGAAAGAGCGCTACACATCCATGCTGCCGCTGGTCACCGCCCATCCATGCAAGTTGGTGGCCCTGTGCATGCAACAGGCCGCCATGCCCACCACTGCCCAAGAGCGTATCGATGCAGCCGCTGAACTGATCGACCTGCTGACCCAGGCGGGGATGCAATCTGAAGATATCTTTGTCGATCCGCTGGTTCAACCGGTCTCCGTAGATACCCGCATGGGCCTCGCCGTTCTGGAAGCCATCAGCGGCATCAAAGCAAAATATCCGGCGGTTCACACCATCTGCGGTTTATCCAACATCTCCTTCGGACTGCCGGAGCGCAAGCTCATCAACCGCTATTTTCTGGCGCTGGCCGTACACAGCGGACTGGACGCCGCTATTTTAGACCCCACCGACCTTCGCCTCGCAGCCGCCCTGAAAACGACGGCCATGCTGCTCGGGCATGACGATTATTGCGAAGTCTTTATCGAAACGTATGAAAAGGGTGAATTGGCAGTTTAAACCTCAAGCATTTTCGTTAGGAGGCCATCATGGAATTTGAGGCTCTATCGCAAAGCGTGATCAAGGGCGATATGGAAGGCGCCGCCGCACTGACACAACAGGCCTTGGACCAAGGGGGCGACCCCCAGGCCATTTTGGACAAAGGACTGATCGCGGCCATGGATGTGGTAGGGCAAAAATTTGCCCAGGGCGCGATGTTCGTTCCCCAGATGCTGCGCTCGGCCAAAACCATGCAGAACTGCGTCTCCTTGCTCAAGCCCCATTTTAAGGGTGAAGGCTTCAAAACCAAAGGTAAAATCATATTGGGCACGGTCAAAGGGGATTTACACGACATTGGTAAAAACCTGGTGGCCATGATGCTGGAAGGAGCCGGTTTTCAAATCATCGACCTGGGCGTGGATGTTGCTCCCGAAGCCTTTGTGTCAGC
Source organism: Desulfobacteraceae bacterium (assembly GCA_050124755.1). Lineage (GTDB taxonomy): Bacteria > Desulfobacterota > Desulfobacteria > Desulfobacterales > Desulfosarcinaceae > JARRKU01. The sequence goes on along the minus strand of JASFER010000183.1, from coordinate 8,523 downwards.
CGTTACCAAGGAGAAGGGGCAGATCGTCGGCATGTCGGCTCTGCTGTCGATCACCATGCCGGCCATGACCGATACCATCGGCGCCCTGAAGGACGCCGGGTGCAGGGATCAAGTCAAAGTCATGATCGGCGGTGCTCCGGTGACAGCGGAATTCGCCGCCGAGATCGGCGCTGATTGTTATGCGCCGGACGCCGGCAGTGCGGTGATGGAGGCTAAAAGTTTGCTCGCTGGTTAGTGTCTGAACTTAAAATCAGCTCCTGGCGGGAGGGGCTGAGGAAGGAGATATCATGCATACCATACCAGTGCCGACATGCCAGCCGCGCCTCAAGGTATTTGACCGGCAACAGACCCTTGCCGTGCATAGCGCCGCATTGGAAATCCTGGAAAAAACCGGAATCCGGCTGGAACACGACGGCGCCCGCCGAATGATCGCCGAGCATGGCGGCCGCATTTACGATGAGCAATGGGTGCGCCTGCCGGCCTATCTGGCCGAAAAGGCCCTGGCGACGGCGCCGCGACAGATCATCCTCTACGACCAAACCGGCCAAAGAGCCATGGATCTGCGTGACCACAACTTCTATTTCGGCACCGGATCGGATACCACCTTTACCCTGGACCTGGACAGTGGACAACGGCGCCGCTGCGTATTGAACGATACCGGCCGTTTTGCCCGGCTGGTGGATGCATTGCCCAATATCTCCTTTGCCATGTCCATGAGCAATCCCCAGGATGTTCCCAGGGTGGACTTTATTTATGCATACGGATTCGCCCAGATGGTGTGCAATACGAACAAGCCGCTGGTCTTTATCGCCGATCGTCTTGAGGACATCACCCTGATCCATAAATTGGCCTGCCTGGTCACCGGCGGCGAAACGCAACTGCGCCGGAAACCTTTTATTCTCAACTATTCGGAGGCCATCAGCCCCCTGCGGTTTCCCGAACATGTGGTGGACCGCCTGATCTTTTGCGCCCAAAAAGAGATTCCCATGTGTCTGCCGTCCGGTTCCAATGCCGGCGGCGGGGCGCCGGTCACCCTGGCCGGTGCCATGGCCCTCGGTATTGCTGAAAACCTTGCCGGACTGATTATTCATCAGCTCACCCAGCCCGGCGCCCCGTTCCTGTTCGGCCCCAATGTCAGTGCCCTGGATATGAAATCCGCCGTGGTCTCTTACGGCTGCCCGGAATGGAGCCTTACCCAGGCGGCCCTGGCGGATATGCGCGACGAGCTGTACGGTCTGCCCATCTGGTCTTTTGCCGGCGCCTCCGATGCCAAGGTGGTGGATGCCCAGGCCGGTGCCGAAGCCATGTTCTCCATTGCCACGGCCATGCTCTCGCGCTGCAATCTCATTCACGATGTGGGCTACCTGGAGTATGGCAACACCTCTTCTTTGGAGATGCTCACCCTAGCCGACGAGTTGATCGCCATGGCCGCGCATTTCACCGCCGGGATTCCGGTAAACCGCGACACACTGGCGCTGGAGGCCCTCGAGCGCGTCAAAAATGCAGGCGCCAAAGGTATTTTTTTGACCGATGACCACACCTATGATCATTTTGAGTCGGCGCTCTTTTTACCCGGCCTGCTCGACCGTGCGCGCTATGATACCTGGCAGAGTGAAGGCGGCCGCGACCTTTACCGCCGCAGCAACGACAAAGCCCGCAACCTTCTTTCCGAACACGAACTTGCGCCGAAAAAAGAGGATAAACTGCTGAAACAGATGGATATGCTGTTGAACACGATAAAATAGCCCCTGGCATACAGGTTTGCCAGGAAGTGAGAAAAAAGGTGCCCTTGCTCTCTCCAAAGAAGGTCAAACAAATTGACGCCGCCGGGCGTGAGATTCTGTCACGGGTCGGCGTCAAGGTGCTCGATGATGCGGTCCTTAAGCAATTGAAACGATCCGGTGCCCGCGTCGACGCGCAAAAACAGATGGTCTTTATGGAAGACACCTGGCTGGAGGCCCGACTGTCAGACGCCCCATCACAGGTATCCTTATACGCCCGCCGTCCCGAACAGGACTTGATCCTGGGAAAGGGCCGTGTCTACTTCGGAAACGGCGGAAGGGTGTTTCAGATCTTTGATACGGCCACCTGCCGCGTGCGACCGTCCATGCTGCGGGACATCGCCCAAGCCGGCTGTCTGGTGGACCGCCTGGCCAACCTGCATTTTTTTATCATCCCCTGTCAGGCTAATGATATGGCTGCCGACCACTACCACCTGAACGATTTTTTCCAGGCGTTCAACAACACCAAAAAACATGTCATGGGCGGCTGCGACACCTTGGAAGGGGCGGTGCAGATGCACGCCCTGGCCAGCGTTATCGCCGGCAACGAGGCCGCGCTGCGCGCCCGGCCCTTTGTATCGGTCATCACCAACCCCATCAGCCCCCTGACCTTTGACGCCGTCGCGCTGAACATTATCAAATTCTGCACCGGCAAGGGATTGCCCATCACCTGCGCACCGGCCCCCATTGCCGGGGCCACCGCTCCCACAACGTTGGCGGGGACGCTGGCCCAGATGCACGCCGAAGCACTGGCCGGTGTGGCCTTGATTCAGCTGCTGCAGCCCGGGACACCGGCGCTGTACGGGGCTGTACCGTCGGTCATGGACCTGCGCAAAATGAATTTGGCCATCGGATCTGTGGAGACCGCCATGATGAACGCCGCGGCCGTTCAACTGGCTCATCTTCATGGGCTTCCCATTTATGCATCGGCCGGCCTGACCGACGCCAAGGTGCCGGACATCCAATCCGGCGCCGAAAAAATGCTGTCCAATCTGCTGCTGGCCCAGGCCGGCGCCGACTTCATTCACCTGGCCGCCGGCATGCTCGATTCGGGCAACACCATCTGTTATGAGCAGTATATCATCGATGATGAAATACTCGGTATGATCTATCGCCTGCTCAAAGGCATCGATGTGAACGCCCGGACCCTGGCCCTGGACTGCATCGCATCCGTCGGTCCGGGGGGCAATTTTGTATTGGAAGACCACACGGTCGAACATATGCTGGATCAACATTTCTACCCCCGGCATGGCGTGCGCATGCCCTTTGACGTGTGGATCCGTGACGGAGAGCCCACCATTGTGTCGCGTGCCCGCGAACATGTACAAGTACTGCTGGCCGATCGCAAAGCCCGGCTGGACAGTGGCTGTCTCTCCCGAATCGCCCGGAAATTTCCCCAGATTCAGGCCGTGGGGGGGGACTGATGCAAGGCCGTGACCATCCCGGTATCGGCGGCCAGCGCTGTATCATCGCCTGTGATGTTTTCCGCAGCGCCCTGCTGCACTTGGGCATCGACAGGCCGGATGCGCCCCACACCATCATCTACCTGCCGGCGCATCTGCACCTGTATCCGGACCATCTCAAGCAAAAACTTCTCCAGTGTCTTGAATCCGACCAGCGCACCAGAAGCTGTGCCGATTGTCTTTACGGAAAGTGTTTCCCGGATATCGACACGGTCTTAAATGCCCGGGCCATTGAGCGCATCGACTGCGGCCATTGTTATGAGATACTGCTGGGACGGGCCGTCCATAACGCGGTGATGAGCAACCGTCCGGGCACTTTTTTTCTTGAAAAAACAGTGATCGAAGATTTCGACAACCTGTGCGGCACACCCCTTGAGCTGGATGATCCCCAGATGCGAAGATGGTATTTTGAGCACTATCAACAGGTCCTATACATTCGCCAGCCCCTGGATCCCGATCTCATGGGAGAGGTCCGCCGCATCGCCAAACGGCTCTCTCTGGAATACACGGTTATGGATGCCGACTATACCGATTTGATATCGTACCTGAAGAAAAAGAATCTGTTTCAGCTATGAAAAAAAATAAAAAGGCAAAAAAGAAAAAGCGCCCTTACCGAACTGCACCCGCTGCCAGGAACAAAAAAGTCAACTGGCTCAATGTCCTGCCGGACGATATCTGGATCCGTGTCAAACATGGACGGACCGTTTACGAGGCCTTGCAGAAGACCAATCTCGATCTGGATTCGGAGTGCGGCGGATTGGGCACCTGCGGAAAATGCAAAGTCCGGATTATCACACCCATCGGTCCTGCCGGTGAACAAGAGCGAAAACTGCTGACGCCTGCCGAATTGGCAAACGGTATCCGGCTGGCCTGCCAAACCCGTATCAAGAAAACCCTGGCGGTGCACAGCCGCACGCAGCACGATCCCACCGAGATGTTTCAGATTTTAAAGCACGGTTTTGAGCAGGAGATCGAAATCGACCCCTTGCTGGACATCGTACCGTTGTCCTTAAAGCCGCCGGATCTGCGGGATGCCGCTTCCGATTTCAACCGGGTTCGCCATGCGCTGGGCCCATCATATGCGGATTTGAAAATCACCCATAGCTGTTTGTCCGGCCTCTATGGCAATCTGCGCAGCACGGCATTTTTCGGCGAAGCCTTGCTGCACCGCAGATGCCTGCTGGCCTGGTCGCCCAAAGGCAGTCCCAACGGCCGTTACGGCCTTATTTTCGACATCGGCACCACCACCCTGGTGGGCAAGCTGATCGATCTGGAAAAGGGCCGTGAAAAGGGAGTGATTTCCCGTTTGAATTCACAAATCCAGTACGGGACCAATGTCATTCGCCGCATTCAGTATATGCGCGAATCCAAAAAAGGTTTCCATCGACTGCGCCGGCTTCTGATCAGGGATCTCAATGCCATTGTCCGTCGACTGGCCGAGGCCGGCGGCATTACAACCAGAAATATCTTTGTGGCCGTGGCGGCCGGCAATACCGCCATGCAGCATATTCTGCTGGGGCTGGATCCCAGCGGCATCGCTGAAGCCCCCTTTGTACCGGTGGTCACCGAAGGCGTCACCTTTCCCACCCGCCTGCTTGATCTGGACCTGAACCCGGACGCCATGTTATATGTGCTGCCGTCCAAATCCGGATATATCGGCGGCGACCTGCTGGGATTCGTTCTCTCTTCGGGGGTGGCCGAACTGGAGGGCAAGATCGTCCTGGGGCTCGATCTGGGCACCAATGGAGAGATCTTTCTGGGCAACCGCAGCCGGGTGCTGACCTGTTCGGCGGCCGCCGGTCCGGCCTTGGAAGGTGCGCGCATCACCCACGGCATGATCGCCAAATCCGGCGCCATCGAAAGCGTTTACGTTGACAATCAGCAGCTCAAATACCAAGTGATCGGCAACATCAACCCCAAGGGCATCTGCGGCAGCGGACTGGTGGACCTGGTGGCCGTACTGCTGCATTTTGGCGTCATCGACCCGGAAGGATTAATCGGGCCCAAGCAGATCGATGAAGCCGGCAAAATCTTCGCCTCCCGCCTGGTTCGCTCTGAACACAGCGATATTCATCACTTTCTGGTCGTTTCGCCGGAGGCGAGTTTCGACGGCCGCACCATTATGCTGCACCAAAAGGATGTGCGTGAACTGCAGCTCGCCAAGGGCGCCGTGGCCGCCGGCATTGAGATATTGATGCAACAGTTGGGCATCACGGCCCGCGACATCGATCAAATCTACCTGGCCGGCGCCCTGGGCAATTATGTACACTCCTTGAGCGCCATGCGCATCGGCCTGATACCGAGAGTGGATCCCAAGAAGGTGGTCACCATGGGCAATGCCGCATCCGCCGGGGCTGCCATGGCCTTGTTGTCCAAAAAAAAGTGGCAACAACTCAGAACCATTGCCGACCAGGTGGAACACGTGGAGCTGTCGCTGCACCCCGGTTTTGACGATATCTTTGTCGAGGCCATGGATTTTCCCGACAGCAACATGTGGTGATAAATCATTTTGCTTTGTCGAACCGCAGAGGGTACAGTACCCCTTTACCACTATTATTCTTTACTATATTCTGCATGCGGGATAACATAAAAAGATTCGAACGATTTTCAATTAGATATTTGATTATTCCCATTGCTGAAAAACAATGCGGCTCTCCTCAAGAAAATTAGATACATCGTTTCGATAGAAGTATAGAATTATCTAATCTCAAAAAGCGTTTGTTCGGCTGTTCAAAAATCAGAAGGCGTTTCAAATATTTTAAGGAGGTAAAGCCTCGATGATAACCTATGATCATCTGACCAAAATTTTTGGTGAGGGTCAAGACGCTGTAACCGCGCTTGAAGATGTGACATTCGCCATCGAAAAGGGGGAGATCGTTATCTTTCTGGGTCCTTCCGGGTGCGGAAAAACAACCACTTTAAGGTTAACCAACAGGCTGGAATCCATTACCCGGGGAACGATTGAAGTGAACGGTCAAAATGTCATGGACATGGATACCGTTCAATTAAGACGGCAGATGGGATATGTCATTCAGGACATCGGGCTTTTTCCGAACAAGACCATTGCCGAAAACATTGCCGTTGTCCCCAAACTGCTGGGCTGGCCCAAGGATAAGATCCAGGCCCGGGTCGAGGAACTGCTGACCATGGTCAGGCTGGACCCGGATATTTACCAGAACCGGTATCCTGCCGAACTCTCCGGCGGGCAGCAACAGCGGGTGGGGGTGGCCCGGGGCTTGGCGGCTGATCCGGAGATACTGCTCATGGACGAGCCCTTCGGGGCCATTGACCCGATCAATCGCGAACAAATCCAGGACGAATTTCTCAAGGTCCAGGAAAAACTCAAAAAAACCATCGCTTTTGTCTCCCATGACATCCATGAAGCCATCAAAATGGGGGATAAGATCGCCCTTTTTGAAGAAGGCCGCCTCATCCAGTACGAACGCCCGGAAGTGCTGCTTACCCAACCCAAAAACAAATACGTATCCGATTTTGTCGGGGCGGACAGGGCTCTGAAGGTTCTGGGCATCATCAAGGTGAGGGATGTGTACAACCCAAAACCTGAAAACATCGTGCAGTCCTCCGATATGGCGCCGACCGTTTTGAATGCCATGGAACAGGGGCAAAGCCGGTTCTCCATTGTTTTGGACCAAGGAAAACCCATTGGTTATGTCACCCCCAAGCTGCTCAAATATGAACAAGGTCCTGTCAAGGAACTGGTCGATACGTTTCCCATTCACTTGAGGCCAAGGACCCCGACCCGGGACGCCCTGTCCTTCATGTTGATGTATGATTTCATCACCTTGTGTGTGGTGGACGAAAATCATGGTTTTTTGGGTACGGTAACCTATGACGACATTCAGACCAAGATAAAGCAAAGCTATGCCGGCGAAGTCGAACAGGAAGGGGCATGAAATGGACACACTCAATTTTATCATCAAAAACATCGATGATGTCCTGTTTTTGACCTGGGAACACATCTATATGGTCAGTATTTCACTGGTTATTGCCACGCTTATCGGTGTGCCCCTGGGTATCATGATTACCAAGAATGAAAATCTGGCCAAAAAGGTCATCAACGGCGCCAATATTATGATGACCGTGCCCTCCATCGCCCTGTTCGGATTGATGCTGCCGGTGCTGGCGGTCATCGGCCATGGTTTGGGAAAGGTTCCGGCGATTATTGCCCTGATTCTGTACAGCCAACTCCCAATCATCAGAAACACGTATGTGGCCATTAAAAACGTCTCCCCGTCCATAAGAGATGCAGGCAAAGGCATGGGCATGAACCGGTGGCAACTCTTGAAGGAGGTGGAGGTCCCGATTGCCGTCCCGGTAATCGTGGCCGGTCTGCGAACAGCCGCTGTCATGAACATCGGTATAGCGGCCATCGCCGCCTACGTGGGGGCCGGGGGGCTGGGCGTGTACATCCAGAACGGCATCGACCGGGTCTATCCGGAAATGATTCTGGCCGGGGCCCTCTTGGTCTCGATTTTTGCGATCCTGGTGGATGCGGTGATGGCCCTGGTAGAAAGGATGCTGACGCCCACAGGGATACAAATCCAGAAGAGGTTGTCCCCATGAACAAAATAGTGAGAAAAATCTACGGCCTTATTTTGGCCTTGCTGCTCATTGCAGCAGGCGTCGCGTTGCAGAGGACCGGTACAATTTCCGTTTTCAGCGATCCATATGCCTATCCTGAATTGGTCCGGCTGCTCTGGCAACATCTCTATCTGGTCGGGGTGAGTATGTTCATTGCGACGGTGATCGGTCTGAGCGTGGGTATCGTTTTAACCCGGCCGAAATTCAGGGCCTATACCGGCATCGTCATGTACATCGTCAGCCTGGGGCAGACCATTCCCTCGCTGGCGGTGCTGGCCCTGGTCATGACCTTTTTGGGGATCGGGGCCAAGAGCGCTATCTTCGCCCTGACCATTTACTCCCTGCTGCCCATTGCCAGGAACACCCTGGCGGGGATCAATGCCGTGCCCGCTTCCATCATCGATGCAGCCAAGGGCATGGGCATGACCTCCATGGGCGTCTTGTGGCAGGTGGAAATCCCCATGGCCATGACCGTCATGCTCACCGGGATCAGGGTGGCCCTGGTCATCAATATCGGCACGACGGCCCTGGCCTATCTTATCGGCGCCGGCGGCATGGGAGACTGGATCTTCACCGGAATCAACATGATGATGACCGATAAGCTGATCGCCGGTGCCCTTCCGGTCACGTTGCTTGCCCTGTTTGCCGATTTTCTCATCGAAATTTTACGGGTCATG
>JASFER010000182.1:0-12693 GCA_050124755.1 Desulfobacteraceae bacterium | reverse complement strand
AAATATCCATTTTTTGGATTATTAAAAGACCCATTTGACACAACATACCTGGAGAAGCGGTTCAAATCTGGGACAACTTCCACGATATTTTTTCGAAGATTCAACGAATTTGAATGCGGGTTTAGGGAAAAGCTATGGGAAATAAGATTGTTTTATTATATCCCGGTGATGCGTGGTTTGATCAAGAGCAATGAAAATGGCCAATCACTTTATATAATAGGTTATTTGAATTGGTACGTACTACTTTTTGCCGCCTACTTATTATTATCCACGTCAATGGGGACGGTACCGAGTTGGGCGCCGCTCTTAGTGCTGGTTGTATTGATGTATGTAGTGCAATATTATCGTTTCAATAAAATAGCTGATGTTGCTTTTGATTGGTTAAAAAATAACAGGTAACCACATATCCTCGGCGTGCAGGGGACGGCGAGGACCATGCCGCCCATGACGCCGGGCGTTCGGCAGAGCAGCACCCTCTTTCGAGGAAAATGATGGAAGATTTCGAAATACCACAAGAATATTATGGTTGGTGGAGGATCATCGAAACCTCCCAGTGGGCTGATGATAACATCGATATCCTTGGACCCGCCTTAATTTCGTTTACCGGATATGATGACCGGTTAAGGATGTTTGTTCTTCTTGCTTATGTAAACTGTAAGCCCACTAAAGCTGGTCTATCGTTTGCTTGGCAAGGTGCTTGGGAATTCGACCCTGTTTCTGGATCGGGAAGCGTGAAACTCAGAAAAGATGGACGGCTTATGGGCAGGATCAAGATCAAAGGCGGTGATGAGAGTAAATTCATTGCAGTGAGAACGGAAGAGCCAGATGAGCCAATCCCCAACCCGCCAAGCTACCGCGATAAATGGAGGCGCAGATGGTGACATCGAGTACTTGCGATGTGATGATGGTGCCGAACCAGGCGCTTGAGAGGGACCGGGCGGGCCGTGCCACTTTCGCAATAAATTCTGTAAACAAATTCCCGAGCTTTCGGCCGGGTTTCATATAAAATCCGCCCGGCCTCTCAGCTTGGCCGATAAGCGGCGCTTCGCGCCGCTTATCGGGCTGCGAGATGCTACGCCATGGATGTGCATATTATGGGGACAGCTATGATTTTATGCTTTTCTCGTTAATCTATTGATAAACGGCTGTTCAGGAAGGATCAGCTTATTCTTCAACGCCGCCCATCAATAGGTATCAATAACAGATTCGACGCTTTTGCTTTACGCTCTTCGTAAACCGCAGACTGTCAATCATCTATGGGTATTTAACGGGCCATCGAGTTATTAGGAAGAAACACTTAAAATCATATATGTCCCCACTTCTGTCCCAAATAATTTTTAGGTTATTAGGTTTCGCTGTTTTTAGGTTTTGCAGCTTTGTGATATTTAGGTTTTTGTGTTGTAGCTTTTGCCCCCGGATGGTTTTCAAGCTATCTTCCGTTGTCACATCGGAAAACCAATCCGGCCACTAAACCCACCCGAATGACCTACGCTGCTTCCGCTGCGGTCATACCGTCCGCTTTTGAGAATCAATGCAGGTCGAAATCCGTTTCGCCATTCAGGGTTCGATCCCATGCCCCATGCCGCACGTCAGGGCAACAGGTGTTAACTTGTTATCAGTTTACAGTTAACAGGTTAACAGTGGGCGGACCTGCAAACCTGTCTACCTTTTTGCAGCCGGATTGCGATTCATGGTTCTAGAAGCCCGAATATCGCAGGTTTCAGCCCCATTTCGCGTTTTTATACCGGACTTTGCATTCTGGCATCATCATTGCGATTCCCATTTTGAAACATGTCTGCCCATGATAGCGACAACGGTGTACAACTTATTCAGCGTGGAGTTCAGCAATGGCATCAGGCTCTCTGCTTGCAAGTGTTAAAGAAGAAGCGCGCAAGAATTATATTGCTTTGTTTGAGCAGGACTGGCCGTCCTGGCTGGCCGGAATATTTATCGCATTTCTGGCGCTCATGATCTTTCTCTGGGATGCACCATGGGGAATTGCCGGCGGTTACAAGAACTGGGGGAACTGGCTCTGGTATTCGCTGGGCATCGAAGCGCATAAGCCTTTCGCACCATGGCTCCACCCCATGTCCCTGTCCAACTTCGGTATCTTTGCCGGAGCCTTTTTTTCCACCATGATGAGCCGTCAGTTCAAGGTCCGCAAAGCACCCAACCTCGAGTATGCCAAGGGCATCATCGGTGGTGTCCTTATGGGCATCGGCGCCGCCTTGGCCGGGGGATGCAATGTGGGAGGGTTTTTCACGGCCACGGCCATGCTTTCCATGGGGGGCATCGCCATGATGGTCGGTCTCGCCCTGGGAGCCTGGATCGGTTTGAAATACCTGTTGTGGGAGCTGGAACACTTCCCGGCCAAACCGCTGGAGGGCAAAAGCGGTTCCGGACCGTTCCTGGGGGTCAACTGGGAGCGCGTGCAGCCCTTTCTCGGCGCCGGCGTGCTGGCGGCGGTGTTGGCGGCGTTTTACGCCTACTCCACCATTGACCAGACCGTGCTTGGCGGGCTGCTTTTTTTCGGGTTTCTCATCGGCCTTGTCATGCACCGGGCCCGGTTCTGCTTTGTCAGGGCATTTCGGTGCCCGTTCATGACCGGTGAGTCGGAGATGGTCAAAGTGGTGGCCATGAGCCTGATGATTTACGGCATGGGAACCGCCATCATCAAGTGGGCCTGGATCAAGGAACCCGCCACCGGCGTATATCACCCCTTTTTCATCGGCAGTTTATTAGGGGGGCTCATCTTCGGGGTGGGCATGATTCTGGCGGGCGGATGTGCCAGCAGCACCCTGTGGCGCATCGGGGAGGGGCATCTCAAACTGGTGATGACCATGGTCGGATTTTCACTGTCCAACTCCCTGGCGGCCAAGGCCATTGCATCTTTCCAATTGTCGGAAAAGCTTGGCAAGGGCGTTTTCATGCCCGATGTATTCACCTGGGAAATCACCATCCCGCTGTTTATCGTCTTTTTCGTCCTGTGGGCGTTCATCGCCATCTGGAACGAGGAGTCAGAAAAATTCGTCATCTTTTGACCCATATACCAACCCTCATCGAAGGAGAATAACCATGGACATCGACTGCATCAAACCCGATCAGACCCTGGACACGCGGGGGCTGACCTGCCCCATGCCGCTGCTCAAAACCAAGAAAGCCCTCAAAGGCATGCAATCCAGCCAGATTCTGGAAGTGCTGGGCAACGACCCTGGGTCCAAGAACGACATTCCCGGATGGGCCGGCAAGGGAGGAAACGAGTTTTTGGGTATGGCTGACATGGACGAGGGGTATACGCGCTACCTAATCAAAAAGGGGTGAAGCCATGGCCGATAAAATCGCTGTACTAGTCAAGGAGGTCGACCAGCAGTACGAAGCGCTGAGAACCAGCCTGGGTCTGCTCCTGGAGATGGCCGAAGTCCAGATGTTTGTCATGAACCATGAAATCGCCAATATGGACGAGGCCTATTCCGAGAATATGGAATTCCTGGATGAGATGGAGGGCGAGCGGTACACCAACAACGCCGCCAATGCCGAAAAGTACGGATTCACGTTGCTGACAGATCAGGAAATTTCAGAGAAACTCAAAGAAGCTTCTCTGATTATTCCTTTTTAGGAGACGGCTATGCAGATACTTCACATTATGAGAACGCAACCCGATGAGACGGTGGCCACCCTCAAACAGTCCTTCGAAGACCATGAAGGAAAAACCGTAGTACTCTATGAGGGAGAAGTGGACTGGGATGCCCTTGTTGATGACATCTTCGCTTCGCAAAAAGTCATCTCGTGGTGGTGATAAACAGGAGGAAACATCATGGATAAGGATCTTGCATCAGCCATTATGCTCGAACGGTGCAGCTGCTATGACAGAGCCCTGGACGCCGCCAAGAGAGTCCTTGCCAAGAATTCCCCCGAAACCGACGATGCGTTCTGGGCGCGGAAAATTATCCGCTCCCTGGGAGAGGAGTTCATCCGGCAGCGATTCATGGACAAAGCCATGGAGTGCTATCAGGCATTGACCGATTATCGAGCCGATCCCAAAGACTGCCCGGACACATCCCAAAACGATATCCTGGAAGGATTGGGGCCGAACAGCGTCGAAGTCAGGACATGGGTGAGCGCAGAAGTGGATGAACTGATCAACAGCATTCAGGAGACGGAAGGCTGTGCGTCCCGGAGCCGTGAGGATCTTCTGCGCGAAGCAATCTACCTTTTGATTCTGAAGTACGCAACCCATAAGGATGTCAGGGAGAAACTTGGCAAAACCCTGGCAAAAGCAATCCAGAAGGATTGATATGGAGTGATATTATGTCTGTTTCATTAGGAATTTTGGTAACTTCAGACCGGCACCTGGACTATGTTGTCCATCTGACCGAAGCGGCCCATAAAAAGGGCAAGCAGGTCCAGATCTTTTTTACGGGCAAGGCCGTGAAACTGGGATTTGAACCCGACTTCGCAAGACTTGTGGGCAAAGCGCGGCTGTCCATCTGCGATGTGAGTTTCCGGGCCAATGGCTTTCATGGGCGGGAGGACCAGGTCCCCGGTGTGGGGTTCAAGGATTTCGCCACCCAGGCCCGCAATGCCGAGATGGCCGCGGAGTGCGACCGATACCTGGTTATGTGATCCCGCCACGGCAAGCGATTGCATGGAAAAAGCCGAAGACGGCGGCCTGAATGTGATCATCACCCTGCCTGCTGAAGCTTTTCTCGACAACATGGCCCGATCCCCGGCAAAAATGACCGGCGCCGGGTTGAAGCCATCCTGTAGGTTCTCGCCCTTTTTTTGCCGCTAAAGCGGCAAGCAAATCATTATTAAGCGATTTAATAGTGTATAGGTAAAAAATCATTGACAATATGCCGCTATAGCGGTAATTTTGCCATATATCTACTTGATTGCCCCAACTTCAAATCTTCAAACACCAAATTTGCTGTTATGGCGGTAAAAATTGGCATTGAATCCATCACAACTGTTGGCAGGATAGTCCAATTCCATCGCAAGCAAGCCGGGCTGTCCCGGATAGCGCTGGCTGATATTGCAGGTGTTGGCAAGACGGTTGTCTATGACATCGAAAAGGGCAAGCAGACGGTGAGGTTAAATACCCTGCTAAAAATCCTGGGTGCCCTCAATATCACGTTGATCATGGATGGACCGCTGATGGAGCTTTATCGAGGTGAGCGATAATGCGGAAAGCTGATGTGTTTATGCACAACGTTCATGCGGGTATTCTGGAAGAACTCACACCCCGGCAGGCATTTCGCTTCACTTATGATGCGACATACGGTGGACCGCCGGTCTCTTTGACCGCTCCAGTCAGACACGAGCCATATGAATACAATTCGTTTCCGCCGTTTTTAGAAGGCTTGTTGCCGGAAGGATACAACCTGGAGGCCCTTCTGCGAGCCCTGAAGATCGACCGACAAGATCATTTCAGCCAACTGTTGGCCGTGGGAACGGATATGGTGGGCGCGATTACGGTGCGGGAGGCGCAATGAGCATATGCCCCATCACCTATGAGCCGTGCGACGGTAAGTATTCACTCCGGGGATTAAAACAATTGTCACGAAGCCTCACCGAGCTTCAGGATCTTCCCTACACCGCATCTGATCAGGTTTTTGAAGCCGCAGCACGTGCTCCCAAAATGTCGATTCAGGGGGTTCAGCCCAAGCTCAGCGCCGTCTTTAATACCCGCAAAAAGGGATTTGAACTGGTGGATACCGGTGGACGGTATATTTTAAAACCACAAAACCCCCAATACCGACAACTCCCTGAAAACGAGGACCTGTCCATGCGCCTGGCAGCAACAGCAGGCATTCAGGTACCCCTTCACGGACTAATCTATTCAAAAGACGGCTCCATGACTTATTTTATCAAACGATTTGACAGGGTGGGCAAAAAGAAGATTGCGGTGGAGGACTTTGCACAGCTTATGGGGCTGTCCAGGGAAACCAAATACGATGCTTCAATGGAAAAGGTCGCAAAGGTGATAGATCGCTTCTGCACCTTTCCGGCGGTTGAAAAAATCAAACTGTTCAAACTGACGCTGGTCAATTATTTGATCGGCAACGAGGATATGCATGTTAAAAACTTTTCATTGATGACCAGAGATGGCAAGGTGTGGCTTACACCCGCCTACGACATCCTGAACACCACCTTGGTGCTCTCTGCCCCCAAGGAAGAAATCGCACTGTCTGTTAAAGGGAAAAAAAGCAAACTGGATGCGGGCATTCTGATCGATTATTTCGGCGGGCGTCGATTAGGGTTGAACCTGAAAAGCGTTGCATCGGTGGTGGATGATCTCGTGCAGGCGATGGCTGCCTGGGAAAGTTTAATTGAAGTCAGCTTTCTTTCGGATACAATGAAAACAAAATACCGGCAGTTGCTGAAAGTACGAAGTGAACGTTTGTTTGTTTAGAAGTGGTCCGTTTTCAGTAAACGATCCCAAAAGAGCTGCTTTCCCCCTTGCCATTGAGCGGGCAATCAAATACCCTTGGGCAGCACTTTAATCTGCAAATCACGGAGGTGTCTGATGAGCCTGTTGTCCGTTGATCAAGACAAATGCAAACAGGACGGCCTTTGCGCGGCGGACTGCCCCATGGGGATTATCCGTTTCAAGGGACCGGGCCATTACCCGGAGATGGTACCGGGCGGCGAAAATTATTGCGTCCGTTGCGGCCATTGCGTGGCCGCCTGCCCTCACGGCGCCATGGACCATGCGGATGTGCCCCTGGCGCAATGCGTGGACATCGATCCGGCCTTGGCCATCTCTCCTGCCCAGGCCGCGCAGTTCCTGCGTTCGCGCCGTTCCGTCCGGCGCTTCAAGGACAAGCCCATCGAAAAGGATGTCCTGCAGCAGCTCATCGAAACCGCACGCTATGCCCCTACGGCCAGCAACGCCCAGCCCCTGGTATGGCGGGTGATCAACGATGCGCAGCGGGTGCAAAAGATCGCCGGCGAAGTGATCGGCTGGATGCGCGACCTGGTCACGGACCCCAAAGCCACGGTCATGCCCTACATGCCCTTGCTGGTCCAGGGCTGGGACGCCGGCATTGATACCATCCTGCGGTCCGCGCCCTGCCTGGTGGTGGCCATGGCGCCCGCGGAAGCGCGCCACGGCATGGTGGACCTGACCCTGGCCCTCTCCTACCTCGAACTCACCGCGCCCCTCTATGGCCTGGGTACTTGCTGGGCCGGCCTGCTGCAAGGCGCGCTCATGTCAAAACCGGAACTCAAGCAACAAATCGGCATCCCCGCAAACTACACGCATCACTACCCCATAATGATCGGTTATTCCAAAACGCGCTACTACCGCCTGCCGCAGCGCAAGGCGCCCAGAATCACATGGGGGTAGGATTTTTTTTGAAACATTCGAAAAGCCATTGCGTTCTAAAGGTGCAGGGATTTGGACGAATCTGCATTTTTCAATTGAATCAATTCAATGGATATGTTAACCATGCAAACATCTTGGCCGGAAGCGTCTCATGCTCCGGCAAATCGTTTTCAGAAGCTTCATTTTTGAACAACAGATCTTAGGCACTACTGCACGACTAAAATTAAGATACGGGGAACTAAAGGCGCACAGCCCGGTTCGCTCGGTTGCGCCCACGACACCGGGGAGCGTTTGAACCATCGTCCATTTTCATTGCGGCCGGTATTTGACTTGAACCCAAGATCATCTCCATCCAAAGCAAAGGAGACTATCCATAGCATTCGATGTATTTATAAAGATTGACGGAATCGAAGGCGAAAGTACCGACAGCAAGCACAGCGGCTGGATCGAGATTCTAAATTATGACATTGATGTCAGCCAAACGCCGTCAGCGACAGCCAGCGGTATCGGCGGGGCCAGTAGCGAGAGCTGAGGTAACTTGGCATCAAAAGCCCAAGAGCGGGCCTGAGACGGTTAAGGTTACAGTGCCAGTTAAAAAGGTCACGCCTGTTAAGAATCCAACCAAATTTACAAAATGGGATCAAGTAGTTAATGAAAAAGGCTTTATGAACATATACGGTCAGACTGATTTTGAAAACGACTTCAACGAATATTCCGCCGTGATCTTCACCTATCCGCAAATGTTTAAAAAGATCATGAACCAATACCCACGAGTGCGGGGCAAGTTTCTGGTTGAACCAAAATCCGTTTTTTGAGATGGCTTTTAGTGAGGAGAGTCGATGATGCTTCATAGTTATAAATCAAGTTTGCCGCCTGAGGGGGAATACTATCGCAACATCTATCGCGTATTGAACAAAAAAGACATGGAATTGCGGATCGAAAAAAGGGGAAAAGCATTTAAGGTCCGCTATGACCGGGAGGACCACCCGCGGATCAAATATCATGATTGGTCTGTGCGATCCACCGGCAACGGCAATATAGGTGTTTTTTCCATTCAGACGGGACGGTCGCTCACCACGATCATCCTTAATGACAGATCCATCAAGATCGAAAGGATTCCCATACTGCGCAGCGGCACAATGGACTATCGCAAGGCGAGCCTGATGACCCGGGTTGCCTCCGTTACCAACACCTATCGCGTTTGGAGCAAGAAAAAGGTCGAGCTGCGGATCACCAAAAGAGAGAAAGTCTGCCGCGTCTTATTGGACCGTGAGGACTATGAGCGGATAAAGACGCGCCATTGGCGCACGGCAAAGAGCGGTGCCGGGGTAGTGGTTGTCTGCGCCAGAACCGCCATCGCATTGACCAAGGTGATCCTCGACAATCCTGCGGTGCGCATCAAACAAATCCCTGTCGATAAGTTAGGCCGGCTCGATTATCGCAAGGCGAGCCTGATGACCCGGATTGCTTCCGTTACCAACACCTATCGCGTGTGGAGCAAGAAAAAGGTCGAGTTGCGGATCACCAAAAGAGAGAAGATTTATCGCGTCTTATTCGACCGTGAGGACTATGAGCGGGTAAAGGCGCACCATTGGCGCACGACCAACACCAGTGCCGGTGTGGTGGTTGTCTCGGGTTGCGGTTGGACCGAAATCGCATTGACCAGAGTGATCCTCGACAATCCTGCGGTGCGCATCAGGCAAATCCCTGTCGATGCGTTGGGCCGGCTCGATTATCGCAAGGCCAGTTTGTCGGCCGCCATCGCCACTTTTACGAATACCTATCGCTTTCTGAACAAGAAAGATGCCGAGTTGCGCATCGCAAAAAGGGATCAGGAATTCCGGATCATTTTCGATCGTGAGGACTATGAGCATGTAAAAGCGCATCATTGGCGCGGAAAATTAACCAGCACCGGCTCTGTCGTGATTGACAGCGGTCCCAATGATTTGGCCCTGGCCAGAGTGATCTTCAAGGACCGGAAGGTGCGCATCAATATGATTCCCAAGGATGCTAAAGGCCGCTTGGATTATCGCAAATAATAAAGACCTCCGGGCCTTCGGCCACCGGCAATACTTGCCGGTGCCACCCGTGGCGTAACGCCCTTTTCATTTTGAAACCGGTCGAAGGGACGCATAGTAGGGTTTGTACAATTTGTAAACCACGTCCCATGTCTTCTCCATGTCTTCTCGGGTCAAAAAATTGTCGTCGGTTTTTCGTCGCTTTGGCGCCCGGGAAGCCTAACACGCCAACTTCAAAGAGATTTCAGGATCATCTTGTGTGGCATGATCCGTGCAGCTTCCTCCGGCATTCCGCCTGAACTGCACTTGTACGCACTTCTCTTTTCCGGCAGACGTCCACATTAAATGCACCAAGTCGTTTTTGGTTATCATCTCCCGGATTAAGCATCATTCGCAGGGTTACCATCCGGGTGAAAGGAAATGGTTAATGGGTTGTTTTCAAACCGGATGCCATGTCCCGCCTGAGGCGGGATTACAACCCAAAACGATTGAAACACGGACGTGTTTTTCATTTGACTCAATAAAGGGGAACAATCATATGTCTAAAACAATGTCATTGCGTTACAAGTTGCTCCTGTTCGGAGTGACGATTTCAATTATTCCGTTTTTTATCAGCTTGATATTATTCTATACCACCAACACGAAAATGAGCCGCATCGCCGCCGAAGAAGCATTGAATCTTGCCCAGTCCGACCTGCGTCATATTATCGATGGCGTCTACAACATGAGCGACGCCCAAAATACCCTCGCTCAGCAGATGGTCGACAATGCCCTGAAAACTTCCCGAAGCATTCTCAATGAATCCGGTCCGGTGACGTTCAGCAAGAACGAAATCGTTTCCTGGAATGCCATCAACCAGTACACCAAAACCGCAACAACCGTCAGCCTACCCAAAATGCTCGTTGGAGGCCGCTGGCTTGGACAGAATCGCGATATGCCCACCCCGTCCATGATTGTCGATAAAACACGGGATCTTTCCGTGGAAACCTGCACCTTGTTTCAACGGATGAACCCTGAAGGCGATATGCTGAGGGTGTGTACCAATGTGGAAAAGTTGGACGGTAGCCGCGCCATCGGAACGTTTATCCCCGCGGTCAATCCCGACGGCAGGGCTAACCCGGTCATTTCCGCAGTGTTGAAAGGGAAGACCTACCGAGGCCGCGCGTTTGTCGTAAACGCCTGGTATATCACCGCTTATGAGCCGATCCGGGACAGAAACGGCTCCATTGCGGGCATTCTTTATGTGGGTATCAAACAAAATACCGTGGCTGAAAGCGTCATGGCACAGATCGGTGATATCAGCATCGGCAAATCCGGCTATGTCTTCGTTATCGATTCAAAAGGCCGTTTTGTTGTGCCCGAAGCCTATCAACAATCGTCCCACCAAAATGGATTGAAAGCCACAGATGCCGATGGGCACCCATATATCGGGGAAATCATCAACAAGGCCAAATCCGTTTCGGATAACAGCATCGTTACGCACACCTACAACTGGGCCCCGGAAGGCGGGCCGGCCCGGCCGAAAATCGTTCTGACACGGTATTTCAAGCCTTGGGACTGGGTGATCGCCACCAGTGCCTATGAGGATGAGTTCCTGGAAACGAAAAATAAAATCACCGAACTGGGCCGACAGTTCAATGTTCGTTTTACCCTGCTGGCAAGCGCCATCATTGCGGTAGTGGTGGTACTGTGCCTGGTTTTCGCCTTGCGGACGTCCAACCTCCTGAGGAATATCGCCGACGGCTTTGCTCAGGAATCGGAACGCGTAATCAATGCCTCCCGAAAGGCGTCCGCTTCCAGTCAGGATCTGGCTGCAAAAGCCGCCACCCAGGCTGCTTCCATCGAGGAGACATCTGCTTCACTGGAAGAGATTTCCTCGATGACCAGGCAAAACGCCGAGAACGCTTCGGAGGCTGACCAGCTGATGAAGGAAACAGACCATGTTATCCGCAAGGCCAACGATTCCATGTCCGAGCTGACCACATCCATGGAGGAAATCTCCCAGGCCAGCGCGGAAACTTCGAAAATCATAAAAACCATTGATGAAATCGCTTTTCAAACCAACCTGCTCGCCCTTAATGCTGCCGTTGAAGCGGCCAGGGCCGGCGAAGCCGGAGCCGGGTTCGCCGTGGTAGCTGACGAAGTCCGCAACCTGGCTATGCGAGCGGCTGAGGCCGCCAAAAACACGGCTGAAATGATCAAAGGCACCGTAAAAAGGATTGAAAAAGGTTCAGCTCTAGTGGTTTGCACCAATAAGGCCTTTACAGGCATCTCCGAAAACGCGGGTAAAGCCGGCAAGCTGGTTGCCGAAATCGCCGCCGCTTCCACTGAACAGAGCCACGGCACGGCGCAAATCAATGATGCCGTCACCCAAATGGAAGGGGTGGTGCAGCAAGTTGCGTCCAGCGCCGGAGAATCGGCTGAAGTTTCGGAAAAAATGAACGCACGGGCGGGACACATGGCGGAAATGGCCAGCCGCTTGTCAGCCCTGGTGGGCAACACGTAATTCTGTCATTCTGGGTAACAGGGTAGGAAAATCCCGGCGCCACCGCCCTTGCAATGCGTGCCACGGTTAAACAGCATCAGAGATAAAGACTCTTGGATATGGCAATCATTTTTGAATGGCGGTCAGTCGTCCTTCAGTTTTTGTGGATCGCCCACCGGCAGTCCCATCTCCATGGCCCTCAAGACCCGGCGCAGGATCTTGCCTGACAGGGTTTTGGGGATATTTTCGATGAACACCAGTTCCTGGATGTTGATGTCGGACGCCAGGCCGGCCTTGACGAAATCCCTTATCTCCCGGTTCAGTCGGGCGGAGGGGATGATCCCCGGGTGGCAGGTGACATAGGCCTTGATCAGGGGCTCTCCGGGCTGTGCGGACCAGGCAATGGCCGCCGCTTCATGGACGGCCGGATGGCGGCAAAGAACCCGCTCGATGTCATAAGGCCCCACCAGCTTGACCCCAACCTTGATAAGGTCGTCCATCCGCCCTTGATGGAAGTAATAGCCTTGCTCGTCCACAATGACCATATCGCCGGTATGAAACCAGTCCCTGTTTCCGAAATAGGCCTGGTAGCGGTGATCATCCTTCCAGATAGCGGTCATCATCGCCGGCCAGCCCGGCTTCAGGACCAGCTCTCCCATGCTCATGGGCGGCAGCGGGCTGCCCTGCTCGTCCACGACGGCGGCTTTAATCCCCGGAACCGGCTTTCCCATGGAGCCGGGTTTAATGGCCATGGAGGGGAAGTTGGCCAGGCAGATCATGCCGGTTTCGGTCATCCACCAGTTGTCGTGGGCCGCCAAGCGGATGTGTTCCCTGACCCAGAAAAAGAGCTCGGGCTGCAGCTT
>JASFER010000181.1:0-12702 GCA_050124755.1 Desulfobacteraceae bacterium | reverse complement strand
GCGCTCTTCAAGGGCCGAGAGAATCTCCACCCGTTTGATGGAATCGATGCCCAGATCCGACTCGATGTCCATCTCCATGCCCAGCATCTCGGATGGATAGCCGGTCAACTCACCGACGATCTCCACCAAAGTCCGGGCAACCTCGCCGCTGTCACGGCTGCCCGAATGGGACGGGATCTTCGTGGAAGGCGCCGCGGGTGTTGGTTCCATAACGGCACTGCTGGAAAGATATTCGCAAATCTGCCCCAGCGTCTTCAGCGTGCCCATCATGTCGGGGGTCACCTTGGGCAGGTCGGGCATGCGCTCTTCAAGGGCCGAGAGAATCTCCACCCGTTTGATGGAATCGATGCCCAGATCCGACTCGATGTCCATCTCCATGCCCAGCATCTCGGATGGATAGCCGGTCAACTGGCTGACAATCTCCAATAGCGTTACGAGCAACGTTTCCTGTCCATCGTGCGGGGATGCCTTGGAAGGCGTTTCAGAAGCATCCGGGGCAATATCCACAGCTGCGGACTTCTTTTTTGGGGGGGGTGATTCAATTGCTACGGTATGTTGAATTTCTTCGTTAGCCGGTGCCGTCTCCGGGGCCATGTCACTTTCGCTGATTGGCGGCGGGTCTGCTGAAATGCCGGCACCTCCAAAGGATCCCGACGACAGTTGCCGGACGCTTTCAATCAACTGTTGCAAGGTCTTGCCGGCCTGGGCCTGGGTCTCTAAAAATTTCTCATGCGCCTGGGCTGTCTTTGACTGCATAGCCTGTATCGCAGCCAGACCCTGCTGAACTGTGGTCAAGGCGTTCCGAATTGATTTTCTTTGCCGCCCATCAATATTCGGCGTCGTTGTGGTTTTTTGGGTAGTTTTTTGGGCAGCGTTTGGGGCAGCGTTTGGGGATCCGGTAGGTTGTTGCCTTTCCATATTGGCTTTGGCAGGGGAGGCGGGCGTGCTGACTTCCGCCTTAAGGAGGTCGTGATTAGCCCCTTTCGCCGGTTCCGTGATGAGGTGTTCAGTTTTGGTCTTCACATTACGATTCGCGGGCTTCGGTACCCGGTAGTTGGAGCCGGACAGGGCAATGGCCATTTTGGCTTTGCGGTTCGCCGATTGGGGTTTTTCCCAAAGTTCCAATTTGACCGGGTGGCCGATGGCTGCAAGTTGACATAGCACGGCGGCCAGATCTTTGATCCCGGAACGGCGTCCACCGGAATGGCGTCCACCGGAATGGCGTCCAATAGATTGATCCATGGCGATGGCGTCGACGGCCTTGTCTTTCAAGGTGGCGCGGACCAGTTGCGTCAAGACCCTGCGTGGCCCAACTTCAACAAAGGTGCGTATGCCTTTTTCATACAGCGCCTGTACGTTGGCGACAAAGTCCACCGGGCAGGCCAGCTGCCTGCTTAAAGTTGCCCGTATTGCATCTGTTGATTCAGGATAGGCGCCCCCCAAGGTGTTGCTCATCACCACCGTGGAACCCGGGTGGAATTCAATGGATGTCACGGCTTGGCTGAATGGCTGTTGAGCGCCGCCAACCAAGGGGCTATGGAACGCGGCGGCCACAGGCAGCCGCACACAGCGCCAGCCCCTATCACTGCAGGCCGTCTCAGCCGCATCTATACCCACCGAAGTTCCGGACAGCACTCCTTGTTCAAGACTGTTGCGGTTGGCCAGCACGACCCGGCCATCCAGCGAGGCCACCATCTTTTCAATGTCGTGCAAGGGTGCCTGAACCGCCAGCATGGTACCCGGTTCCGATGCCTCGATAGCGGCGCGGGCCATCAAGGCGCCCCGCTCAACAGAGAGTTTCCAAAGGTCTGTTTGTTCCATCCATCCGGCCGCATGCAGCGCAACCAGTTCGCCATAGCTGTGTCCGCAGGTTGCATCGGGTTTGACTCCAAACCCTTTGATAATATTAAGCATGGTCACACTCACGGCGCCAATGGCCGGTTGTGCGATACGGGTTTGGCGAAGTTGTGACTCCAACTGGCGGGCATCTGAACGGATACGCGGGTAAACGAATTCATCCAGGCGTTCATCAGCTCCAAGATGTCTCGATGCCGATTGAAACGCGCTGAGCCCTTCCGGAAAACAGCAGGTTAAATCACGCCCCATGTCCACGTACTGGCTTCCCTGGCCGGGAAACAAAAAGGCCAGACCGCCAACAGGATTCCCCCGGCCAATAAAAATAGGATGTGGGGACGAAGTCCCTTTTCCGGAAAGCATGTCCATGGCATCTTTACAGGTACGCGCCAGCCGTCGAGAATCATCGCCGGTATCGATTACCATAGCCAAGCGAAGGGGGGCGTCATGCTGAAACTGCTTGCGGCTCTGCTTGGCCAATTTGCCAATGGTGTACGGCGTCGGCTGATCCAACACCTTTTTCATCCAAAGATCGATTTTCCGCTTTACGGCTTGCTCATCCATATCCGCAAAGGCGGCTATTTCCACAGAACCGTCCCATGAGGGTTCGTTTTTTTGCTGCGCGTGTTCTTCAAGCACAGCGTGAAAATTACTTCCGCCGAAACCGAAGGCACTGACGCCGGCCCTGCGCTTTTCGCCGTCTTGCACCAACCATGGGCGCAGTTGCGTGTTCAGGTAAAAGGGGCTGTGTTCCACGCCAAGGTTCGGATCGGCTGGTTCGGCTTTGAGGGTCGGGGGAAGGACTTTATGGTAAATGGACAGGGCCGCTTTTATTAAACCGGCTGTGCCGGCAGCTGCCTTGGTGTGCCCGATATTGGATTTGACGGATCCCAGGGCACATCGATTGCCGTTGGGTGACACCTCTCCGAAAACATCGCACAGGGTTCTAAATTCGACCCCATCCCCGACACGGGTGCCGGTGCCGTGGGCTTCAACCATGGAAACGCTGGCAGGATCAATCCCGGCCTCTTGATAAGCCCTTCGCAGGGCTCTGGCCTGACCTTCGGGACGCGGCGCATAGATACTCTGGGATTTTCCGTCGCTGGAGGAGCCCAATCCTTTTATAACGGCATAAATACGGTCGCCGTCCCGCTCGGCGTCCTCGAGACGTTTTAAAACCAGCAGACCGACACCTTCACCCAACACCGTACCATCCGCATCCTTTGAAAAGGGACGAATATCACCGCTTGAAGAGAGGATTTGGGTTTTTGAAAAGCACATATGCATGAATGCATCGTTGATGGTATCCACGCCGCCGCTGATAACCATGTCGCTGCGTCCCGATCTCAGTTCAAGCAGGGACATATGGATGGCGCCCATGCTGCTGGCGCAGGCGGCGTCAACGACACAATTGGTACCGCCCAGATCAAGACGGTTGGCAATTCTCCCGGCCACAACATTGCCCAGCAGACCGGGGAAGGAATTTTCCTGCCACGATACGTAGTCCTGCCCGATTTGTTGAATGACTTCATTGGCCTGATTGTCCGGAACGCCTGCCTTTTTTAGCGCGCGTCGCCAAATCGGGTGTCCCAATCTTGCCCCTAAAGGTATGACCAGCTCCTGGGTTCCGGTAACACCCAGGATCACACTGGCTTTGTTGCGATCGAAGGTTTTTCCTTGTTCGCCGTAGCCGGCATCTTCCAGGGCTTTTTTAGCGGTTATCAGGCTCAGCAGTTGCGATGTGTCCGTAGCTTCAATGACATTGGGCGGTATGCTGAATTCTATCGGATCGAAGGATACGCTTGGCAAGAAACCGCCCCGTTTGCAGTAGATGTGATCCGGCTTTTTAGGATCCGGGTCATAACAATCGTTCAGATGTTGATGGGTATCAGGCGGATCCGTAATACCGCTGATGCCTCTGGACAAAAGATGATAGAAGGCTTTCAGGTCCGGGGATTTTGCAAAAATACAGCTAATGCCGATAATGGCTACCGGGGATCGTTTGGTTTGTTTTAGGCTCATGGGATTCATTAGAAGGTCCTGACGAAGATAGGTACGAACCTTTGGGCAACCTCATTGAACGGGATGCGCTTTTTCCTTTATTTTTTTGACAGTAAAAATTCTGGTTAACCCTTCTACAACAAATAGAATACATAAACTATCGGATCTGAATTTGCAATACTTGACCGATAAAGTTTAGGTTGTTATATAAGTATAACAACCTAATTAGTTTGACATTTTATGATTTACTTAGATAGCAGACACTTAGCCAACAAGCTGGGAATTAACCTGGCTAAATGGAAACGATGGTCCCGTGAATTTCTTGATCCGGATCCATTGGGTGGATTTCAATCCGGTTATGCCCGTCAATTCAGTTTCAAAGAAGCATTTCGGGTATATCTCGGCGGTTACCTGGTCAGTACGCTTCACTTTACCATTCCCCAATCCCGTTCCCTTCTTGCCGATCTAAAGCCCTGGTTGAAAGCAAACCAGTTTTATGCCTGGCCGCCCCGAAACGCCAACGATCCGCCAAGATCCAACCATATCTATGTTTATGAGCTCGAAAAGGGAAATTTCGGATATGCTGTCCGTTGCCTCACCCATTGCCGTGAGTCGGGCGAGGGTACCCTTTATCAAGAACACTTTACGCTCGAATTGATCGGGTTAACCGCAAAAAAGCTTGCGACGCTTCCCTTTACCCATGCGCGTGTCATCTACATCAATACGCTTCATCAGCGCTTTCTTGCAAAACTTGATTGGCAATAGGGATTTATGACACAAGACGCGCCTCTATCTCCTCCAGCGATAACGGTCTGGATGAAAGCGCGGCCGCGGGCAGTTCAACACCTTGACTGTAAAGCCACTGACAACGCAATCGCCGGGCTGCACCATACATGATATTCAATGCCAGAACATCCGTGCGCCGCTGATTTCTATCTTCCAAAACCGATCCCTTGGCCCAGGCGTTAAAGGCCCCCATGGCCGGACCGCACCATATCTGGTAATCGATTTGTCGGTCCGGAACACCGCGTTTGGCCCACAGCGATGCCTGACCCAGGTAGGAGCGAAAGACCAAGGCCATCTTATGTTTGGGATCTGAATTCGCCCGTTCGATCTGGCTCGGATCCCTTGTCTCGAAATAACGGCAGGTTTGATTCCATGCATCGCCAAAGGAAGTGCGCAGCAGGTCTTTTTCGATCATTTTGCGCAGGTTGTGCGGGATTTCCTCATATCGGGAGTGAGACCGGTAAAGGTCATACAGCTTGGCCGCCCGCATGGCAAACATGGTGCCGCGTTTCAACACCTGGACTTTCGCCCCCAGTTCAAACATATCGGCTGCCGGGGCCATGATCACATCGGCTTGTTGGGCCTGAACCAGCATCTCGCGCACGCTGTCGGAGGTATCCGCCTCAACGGCGGCCTGGTTGATGGATCCGGTCAAAACATAGGCGGCACCCATGGCAAATGCGGCCGCGGCGGCATCCGGCGTGGCAATCCCGCCGCCCAGTCCGACCCTCAAGGGAAATGAAAATTGATATTCGGCAGCCGCTCTATCCCGCAACGCCAAAAAAGTGGGCAAAAGCGACAGGGCCGGCCGGTTGTCGGTATGCCCGCCGGAATCGGCTTCGGCAGTCATATCCTGAGCCATGGGAATATGCCGGGCCAACTGAGCTTCCTTGTCGGTGATCAAACCATCTTGAACCAATTGCGCCAATATGCTTTGAGGCGGCGGGGCAAAAAATTTGCGCGCCACTTCTTCACGGGAAACCTTGGCGATTACATGATTGGGGCATACAATCCTGCCGTCCGAAACTTGATGAATGCCTTTGACGCGATAGTAAACCAATGGCAGGGTTAATCCAAGGTAAGCCGAAGCGCTGACGAGTCGAATGTTGCGGTCGATGTAAAGCCGGGCCGTCTTCATCTCCAACGCCATGTCGCTGGGGCTGTGAATCAAATTGAATCCAACGGGGAAGCGATTTCCATAGGGCTCCAGCCGATGGATGGCCGATTCGATTTGATCGACGGACAATCCGCCGGCACCAAAGAAGCCCACCATACCGGCTTGACCGGCGGCAACGACCATTTCAACAGAGGTGATGCCATTGGCCATTGCACCGACAATATAAGCATAGGATAATTCTAATTGTCGCTTAAAAGAACTGTTTCCAAGGCTGGTTGGATGCAACGGCGGGACAAAACCGCGCAAGGGACAGCCCCCGGGGTGCCCCTTTCCGGGATGACGGCCCCAAATCATGCCACCGTCATGGCAAACCGCCAAATGATCTTGGTGCTCGACCACATAAAGCGGTCTGGCCACAAAATCAAGGGCGGATTCAATGGCCTTGTCCGCTGACTGCAACGTGTTTGGATCGCCGGTCCAGCATCGATTGAATACATCGCGATCTTCTGGTTTCACCACATTTCCTTTATGAGATACCATAATAATCAATACTAGAAGGGCTTACCTAAACGAAAACCGGGGGACTGTCAAACCTATCGTGATCCGCACCGCAAGACACCTTCTTTCCGGCAGGGGACTTCCCACCTTTAGGTGGAAGAGGAGGTCAACCCCGCGGGTGGTATTTTTTGTGGATCTCAATCAGGCGACTGCGGGCCACATGGGTATAGATTTGGGTGGTGGCGATATCCACGTGACCCAGCATGACCTGGACCGCCCGGAGATCCGCCCCCCCTTCAAGCAAATGGCTGGCAAATGAGTGTCTCATGCTGTGCGGCGTTACCCGTTGGGTGATACCGGCCTTCAGGGCATAGCGTTTAAGCAGCTTCCAAAAGCCCTGTCGGGTCATGGGTCTGCCCGTACGCGCGACGAATAAGTACCGACTGGTTTGGTCTTTTAATTGGGACCGGCGTCCGTTTTTCACATATTGATGGATACAATCCAGGGCTTTGCGTCCAATAGGGACAATGCGTTCCTTTGACCCCTTGCCCAAAATGCGGACGAATCCAGCCTCCATATTGATATTGGTCATCTGTAAGTTGATTAATTCCGATACCCTCAGTCCGGCTGCGTAAATCAGCTCCAGCATGGCGGCATCACGCTGTCCCGTGGGCTTTTCAATATCCGGCACCGACAGCAATCGATCAACCTGATCCACATTGAGCACCGACGGCAGCTTGAGCCCCTGTTTCGGAAGATCCACCAGTTTGGCGGGATTTTGTCGAATGTGTCCTGAAGTGTACAGGTAATCGTAAAACCCCCTGATGGTGACCAGGTGCCGTGCACGCGTGGTCGCACCCAGGCCCTTTTTTCTCATTTCAATGACATATTTCAGAATGACGACCACATCGGCCTGCTCAAATGAGGTCACCTGCTGATCACTGAGAAAAGTGGTATAAGCGGCAAGATCACTGGCGTAGGCGTCAATGGTTGTGGCGGCCAGGCCTTTTTCCACCACCAGATAATTGATGTATCGATCGACCGGTTGATCTAAATCATCTTTATTTAGAGGCATGGGTTTCGGCGCTATCGTTTGGTGTTCGGATTTAGCATTTCTTTTTGAGTCAAGGATGCCGGTTGGGGACTGCCAACAAGTTTTAGGTTTTAGGTTTTAAGTTTTAGGCGAAGGTATCCTGTCGATTTTATAATAGAAAATTTGGTCTCATAAGCCGGATTGCTTTGCTGCTGCGTTTAGGGCCCACATCTTAAAAATGGTAGAATACATTAACCTAAAACTTAAAACCTAAAACTTAAAACCATTGTTTTATTTCTATATTTCATCGATATTATAGGATGTGCTTAGCCGATTCAATATGGTTGGTCCGTCTTTGCCGACGACCACCTGATTTTCTATGCGTACGCCGCCCCATTCGGGCAGATACACTCCTGGTTCCACGGTCACTATCATTCCGCTCTCTAAAACCGTATCCTTGAGGGGACTTAATCGTGGTCCTTCATGAACAGCCAACCCCGTACCATGGCCCAGACCATGGCCGAATCTATCACCATAGCCTTTGGCGCTGATGAAATCCCTGGCAACTGCATCGACGCCTTTGCTGCTGGCACCGGCTTTGATGGCTTTGATGGCCTTTTGTTGGGCTTCCAGCACGACGCTATGGACCTTCAAAAAAGTTTCACCGGGTTCGCCCAAGATCACCGTTCTGGATGTATCGGAGCAATAGTGACCCAATACGGCCCCCCAGTCAAAAAGGATGGGCTCGCCTTCCTGAATCGGCCGATCCGAGGGTACGGCGTGGGGCAGGGCGCTATTGGGGCCGGCGGCCACGATCACCGGAAAGGATACCCCCTGGGCACCGTCCATGCGCATGCAGCGCTCCAATTCCCATGCGACGGCTTTTTCCGTCATCCCCGGTTTAAGCGTCTGCACCACTTGCCGGAAAGCCTCCTCAGCCAACGCCAGTGCTTTTCGCGTCTGTTCAATTTCATGGGGAGATTTAATCAACCGCATTCCCTCAACGAGGTCATCAACGGGAATCAGTTCCACCGAGCCGTTGGCCGATACCATCTCTTTGCGAAAGTTCCGGTACTGCTTGACGGATACACGGACACTTTCAAAACCAAGCTTGGTGATGTTCAACTGTTGGACAAGGGCAGGCAACGCTTTGGCCAGTCCCTTATGATAAATCATCACTTCAAATTGAGGCGATTCTTTTTGCGCCTGGGTTTCAAATCGTGAGTCCGTTGCCAATATCAGCTTGTCCGGCGAGATCAACAACGCTCCCGCCGATTCGTCAAATTGATGGTCTTCTCCTGTAAAACCGCTGAGGTAATGGCGGTTTTCTTCAATTAAAACCAATAGCGCATCGATGCCGTTTTTGGCAAACAACCTGCGCACACGCGCTATGCGTTCTTCAAACATAATCTCCGGTCCATAGTTGTTTGACTTCAACAGATGTTTGACTTCAACTGTTGGCTTTCGCTATAATGGCGAAGCCGTTTTCGCAAGCCCTTCATAACACGAATAACATGGGGATTCTACAACAAGCAACGCAATCGACTTTTAGATAAGGTGAATCCATGGATATTATCACCCACCAGGGAATCGATCAAACTCTGTGCGGACGCCCCATAGACGTCCGTGACGGGACCAGTCGCGTCAAACTCAAAGCCTTGGCCAATATGGCGGCAGACGATTCAGGACTGATCCACGGTGGTTTTATCTTTGGTTTGGCGGATTATGCCGCCATGATCGCCGTCAACCACCCTAATGTTGTATTGGGGGCTGCAGATGTCAAATTTCTTAAGCCGGTGTCCATTGGCGATACCGTTGTGGCCAACGCCAGGGTTGAAGAGGTTCAAGGAAAAAAACATTGGGTGGCTGTATCCGTTGAAAAAGACGGCGAAATCCTGTTTCAAGGGATGTTCACCTGCTTTGTTCTTGATCAACATGTCCTGGCCCCACCATCATAATCCATCATTTTCAAAAGGAGGTTCATTATGGGCAAACGCGTAGGCGTGCTCTTGTCCGGATGCGGCGTCTTTGACGGCGCGGAGATTCACGAGTCCGTTTTAACGCTGCTGTTTTTGGATCGGGCTGGTGCGGATGTGGTCTGCGCCGCTCCAAATACAAATCAAGCGCATGTCCTCAACCACATGACCCAAGAGGAGATGGATGAAACCCGGAATGTATTGATTGAATCCGCTCGTATTGCCCGAGGTGATATTGTCGATTTGAAAGATCTGTCGGTTGATCGTATCGATGCATTGATCATCCCCGGAGGATTTGGTGCTGCAAAGAATTTAAGCAATTTCGCCATGAAAGGGCCTGAAGCCACAGTTCATCCCGAAGTTCAGCGTATTCTCGACCAGATGTCTGCGGCCGGTAAACCCATCGGTGCTTTGTGCATTGCGCCGGCGACCCTGACCAAAGCCCTCTGCGACCGCCACCCTGAAGTCACCATCGGCACAGACATGGGAACGGCCAATGCCATCCAAACCATGGGGGGCGAACACCGAACGTGCAATGTGGATGAGGTCTGCGTAGACCACAAAAACAAGATTGTCACAACACCGGCTTACATGCTGGGACCCGGCATTAAGGATATCGCCAAAGGTATTGAAAAATTGGTGGACCAGGTGCTGGCGCTCGTCGATTAGATGCCGTCCAATCTTCATATCTTCAACGGAAACCACCTGGAGGTTCTGGTCAACACCCTGGCGGAACAAGTCAATGCCGGATTCCCAGGTGATGCACGGTATGCGTTGGTGCCTGAAACCATTGTGGTTCAGAGCAAGGGCATGCAGCGATGGATATCCATGGCTATTGCCAGGCAAAACGGCATCTGCGCCAATACGTTCTTTCCTTTTCCCAACACTTTTTTAGAAATGATTTATGCCCGGGTATTCGGAGAGGATCATGGATCAAATGCGTATGACGCCAATGCCATGACCTTTCGCATTATGACCATGCTGCCTGAGTTGACCGATCAGGAGGCATTCGCTTCCATTCGAAACTACTTGGGCGATGACCCGGCGCCGATCAAACTTTTTCAGTTATCCAAAAAGATCGCCGATGTTTTTGATCAGTATCTGGTGTTTCGTCCGGATATGATCACAAAATGGGAAGAGGGCACGTGGACAAAACGCTCCGATGTTGCTTTATGGCAATCTGTCTTGTGGAACAAGCTGCGATCTGAAACCAGTGAATTACATCGCGGTGACTTGCACCGTAGGCTGGTGGGCCGATTAAGGCATCTTGATGTGCCCATCTCCGGCCTGCCGCCCCGTGTTTGCGTATTTGGCATCTCCTATCTTCCCGTATTTCATTTGCAAGTACTGGATGCGCTGGCCTATCGCATACCGGTTTATCTCTTCCTTCTCAACCCGTGCCGCCAATATTGGGCGGATATTGTGTCGGACAGGCAGTGGATTCGCACCCGGGATAAGTACAAATCCGTTGCTGAACAACCGGAATCGCTTTATATGGAGCGCGGCAACCGCTTGCTGGCCTCCTGGGGTTATCAGGGCCGGCAATTCTTTGGTTTAACCCAACAATTGGAAGCTCATGTTGCGGATTTGTTTGCAGACAACTCCGTAAAGACACTGCTGGGAAGGATCCAGCAGGATATTCTCGACTTGATTGATCGCACCCAAACGGACCAACCGGTCGATCCGTATGAAGCCGACGGCAGCTTGTGCATCAATGCCTGTCACAGCCCCATGCGTGAAGTCGAAGTGCTGCATGACCAATTGTTGGGCATATTGGACGCCCACACGGACATCAACCCGTCGGATATTTTAGTCATGACACCGGATATCGGACGCTATGCCCCTTACATCCATGCCGTTTTCGGAAAAAGCGGTCAACGGGAAGAGGCCATCCTTGCGTATAGCGTGGCGGATCAATCCACTGCCGAAGAGAGCCGCTTGGCAGATGCATTTTCACACGTTTTGGAACTGGTCGACGGTCGATTTGAAGCTTCCCGGGTCATGGCTTTGTTGGAATATTCCAGCGTTCGGCGGCGGTTTAACATTGATGCGGCCGATTGCCCGCTGATAGAAGGATGGATTCGAGAAGCCAATATTCGATGGGGATGGGATGGCGCGGATCGACAAAGACAGGGACTGCCTCGCTATGCAGAGAATACCTGGCGTGCCGGCCTGGATCGGTTGCTGTTGGGTTTTGCCATTTCATCGGATCAGAATGAAATGTTCGCCGGCATCGCACCTCACCAGGGCATCGAAGGCGGTGACGCTCAAATCATGGGAGCCTTTGTGCATTATGCTGAAACCTTGCACCGCCATTTGGATCAAATGCCTCAACAAGCCGGCCTTGGCCAATGGTTCAACATATTGATGGGTCTTGTGGAAGCACTGTTTGATGCAGAGGAGACATCGCCGCGCGAGTTTCACATGTTGACGGAGGTCATCGAGCAGCTGGACCAGATCGCAGGGCACATCGATCCCGGCCAGGATCAGTCTGAGCCGGTATCTTTTGACGTGGTGCGCCAATTTTTGAAAGAGAGCCTGAGTCGATCCACTTACGGGACCGGCTTTCTGAGCGGGGGGGTCACCTTTTGCGCCATGCTGCCCATGCGCAGCATTCCCGCCAAAGTGATTTGCCTGCTGGGAATGCAGCATGACACGTTTCCCCAGGATGTGCGCGAGCCCGGATTTAATGTCATCGCCGATGATCCACGCCCCGGCGATCGCTCCAAACGCGATGACGATAAATACCTCTTTCTCGAAGCATTGATCTCGGCTCGCCGGGTGTTCTATATCAGTTATATTGGACGGGATATTCAGGATAATTCGCCAAAACCACCATCCGTGCTGGTGGATGAACTAATGGAGTATGTTCGAGATGAATTGCATGTCGATTCCCGTCAACTCGTCACCGAACATCCGCTCCAGCCCTTTTCCCCATCGTATTTTGATCAACGTCGACCAGGCCTTTTCAGCTATTCTGAAGAAGACCGGCAGGCCAGCCGCAATCTTTCATCCCCAAAAGAGTCGGGGCCGTTTTTCAGTGACCCCATTGAACCACCATCGGAATCATGGCGGTCATGCGAGCTGGACCAAATATGTCGTTTTTTCGCCCATCCCATTCGATATTTGCTGGAACAGCGGCTGGGCATCTATTTTAAAGATGCTTCAAAGCCTCTGGAAGACATCGAGTGTTTCAACCTGGACCCTTTGGATTACTATCATGCCAGTCAGAAACTGTTGGCGGCCGGCAAAGGGGGCAAAAGTCTTCAAGAGAGCTACCGGTCACTGAAGGCCGCCGGTTCGCTTCCCCATGGAAAAGCGGGCTTGGCCGCTTTTGATGATGTCTGCAAAGATGTCGAGTCGTTTTTATCAAACCTCGATGGATGGGTTCCTTCGCAAACGCCCCAAACCCTGCCTTTGGACCTTGAACTGCCACC
>JASFER010000180.1:0-12755 GCA_050124755.1 Desulfobacteraceae bacterium | reverse complement strand
GGAGTGGCGGGTGAAGTTTACCGGACGGGCAAGCCGCTGATCGTGGCTGATTACCCTAAAAGCCCCTTCGCCCATAAAGAAGTGGATGAACAGACGCAGTATGAAACCAAAAATATGCTGGATGTGCCCCTGAGAATAAATGATCGCATGATCGGTGTCCTACGCACCGTGAATAAGCGGGGCGGCCCATTTGACGATGAAGACATCGAATTGTTGAGTGCTATTGCCGATGTGGTGGCACTTCCCATAGAAAATGCACGTGTGAACGAAGCCTTGCTGGCTTCCCACGAAAGAATTAAAACCCTGAACAAGACCAAAGAGCGCGTCATCGTTCATCTTTCCCATGAATTGAAAACCCCCCTGTCCGTATTGTCGGCTTCTTTGCAATTATTGGAAAAAAAATTCTCCTCAGGGCCGGACCATACATGGCGCGATGCGTATGGGCGGGCACAGCGCAATCTACAACGCCTTTTGGAGATGGCGTATGCCGTTGAAGATATTCTGCGTCGAAACGACAATGCGCCTTTTGATATGATGACCCAACTGCCCCGGGCGGATGTTCAGGAATCGGAACCTGACAAGGCTGAGTTGTTTTTTCAGCAAGTCAACATTGAGTTCTTGGTTCATGAACTCAAAGATCCACTGAGCATCATTGAAACCAACGCCAATATGCTCGAATTCATTGATCATAGCCGTAAAAGCGCGGCCAAACGGCAAAGGCGTATCCTGAAGCGAATTTTAAGGGGTGCCAAAAGGGTGCGTTCGCTGCTGGAGGAGTTGCTTGAAGTGGGACGCGCAGAAGCCGTATGTTTCAACTGCTTGCCGTTCGAGCCGGTTCAGGTTGTCCGGCAGGTGCTGATCGATGTCATCGAATCCCACGCCTCAGACCTGTATGAAAAAATGCGGTCCGTCAATGACGTATTCGCTCAAATGGAGCTGTTGGCAACCAGTGGCATTCGTATAGAAGCCCAACCCGCGGCGGAATCCATCCGGATGGTTCAGGACGAGACCAAGTTTCGGCAGATTGTGGCCAACTTGTTGAAAAATGCGCTGACTTATCGGCGTAATTTGATGCTGATTAATTTAACATACCACAAGGGCATCCTCACCCTTTCTGTAAGAGATGACGGACCCGGTGTTGCAGACGAGCATTTCGAAAAAATCTTCGAGCGCTATACCCAGGTCAGCCCTTTTCCCGGTGTGGCGCGCAGCGGCCACGGGCTTGGACTCGCGGTTTCCCGTATTTTGGCGCGCTCTATGGACGGTGATATTACGCTGGAGAGCCAACTGGGGCAGGGCGCACGCTTCCAACTGACCCTTCCGATCAATTTTGACGGAGAAACATAGAATAACGCCTGCGGCTCCGTCGTATTCTATACAAGAAAAGTCACATCCCGTCTTTGCACGCTATCGTAATAGGTGATTTCGGACTTGTATGTTCTCAGATCGATATGGGCGGTGGCATAATAGGGAGAGTGGGTCCAAGCCAGCTCCAGTTGATCGTCCGGCGCATCTTTGATGACAAACTGACCGTTGAAAGCCGGGTATGCGTTGCGGAATTCCATAAGTCTCAGCAAGCGTTGGACAACAGGTCTTTCAATCTCCTGACCGATTTCATCCAAGGTGTAGTTATGGCGGTTGATATCCCGGCCGTTTTTGGTGCGCTCCACCAATTCGATGTCATTTTCGCCGGCCAACAAGCCTACATAGTAGACCTGGGGAATGCCGGGGGCAAAGAAGTGAATGGTGCGGGCCGCCAGGTAGGAGTCGTCGTTGCACTCCAGAGCCGAATAGTAGGTGCAGTTGACCTGATAGATATCCAGGTTCCGGTATTCTTCACCTGAATAGATTTTGCGCGTATTGGAACCCTTTTCATCCAGACCGTTCAAGGTGCGTTCAATCTCTTCGGGGGTCAATAGATCCTGCACGTCCACGACGCCCATGCCGTCGTGGGTGTCCAAAGTGGTCAACTGATGCCGCGGGCATATCCTGAACCAATTTTTCAGCCGCTCGCTGGTGTGGTGATACAAGGTGTGCAGCACCAGCATCGGCAGGGCAAAATCATAGGTCCAATAGCCTTTGGAAGCAATCTTCTGATGCAGGCTGTAATGCTCGTGCACCTCCGGCAGCATGATGGTGTCAAACGGGGCGATATACTCTTTCAGCCATCCCAGGATTTCCCATATCTGCGGTTCCAAAAAGAAGCAGTTGGTGCCCAACTTGTGGGTGGTGTAGGCAATGGCGTCCATGCGGATCATTTTGGCATTGGTGCGCGCCAGTCGAATGAGGAATTGGCGAATCACTTCCTTTGTGACAGGAGACTGAAGATCTAAATCGATCTGTTCGTAATCAAAGGTGCACCAAATTTTTTCTCTTGATCCATCGGCACGTTCAATCATCGTGTATGGTGGGCGCGGTTTGCGGGTATAGACCTTGGAGAGGGTTTCATCATCTATTTCTCCATCGGGGCTGAGCTTGTTAAAGGACAAAAACATGTCCGCATATTGCGAATCCGCGCCTTTATCAATGTAATCCTGAAAATATACCGATTGCCGGGAGATATGGTTGACCATAAAGTCGTAGGTGAGATCAAAATCCCTGCCGATCATCTCGATGTCCTCCCACGTTCCGAAGGCCGGGTCGACTTCATCGTAGGTCATTGGGGAGAATCCGCGATCAGCGGAGGATGGATAGAACGGCAGCAGATGAACACCGCCGATGGCATATGAGAGGTAGCGTCTCAATACATAGTGCAGTTCAAGCAGGTTCTTGCCCAGGCTGTCGGGATAGGTGATCAGATTGATTTTGTTTTGGATGCCCATGAATTATTTCCCCCTGACTGGATTCAATAAATCGATACCGTTTGAGTCCTTCGATAATGCCGCCGGCGCAGTGAGATGTGGCAAAATATACATTTCGGCTGCCTTTCAGATCGGCGAGTTCACGGCTGTAATTGCCTACCACCACCGCCCGTGGCTCTCCGCGCAACATCTCTTCATCATTACCTGAATCGCCGCAAACCATAAAATTCTTTAGCGGAATCTCCCATTTATAACTCAGATACCGAATGGCTTTGCCTTTGGAGGCGCGAAACGGCAGGATATCCAGAAATTCATCGTGGGAATAGATCAAGGTATAGCGGCATTTGTTGGTCAACAGGCAATTATGGATTTGAGCCAGCCGATCCTTGCCCGGGCTCATATAGTAACTGATTTTAAATCTGCGCTGCGCCTCTTCTTCCTGGAGGGTTAAAAACGAAAATTGTTGAAGCAACTGCTTGATCTTTTCCCTCTGCCATTTATGTGAGATGTGTGCCACCCATCCTTGGCCGGGCGATTTGTCCGGGCCATAGAAGATCGCGCTGCCCACCGAACTGATGAGCACATCGGGGGTGGGAATATTATACTGCATTAGAACATCCCTTGCCGACTCGCTGGTGCGCCCGGTTGCCACGCCAAAACCGATACGATTGCGGTTGGCTTTGATGATTTTGAGAAAATCTCCCAGTTGGGAGTTGTCTTCACCGATGAGGGTGTTGTCGATATCCGTGATGATAAAATAATTGAGCTTCAGCAATCGTTTGCCGATGGCATCCTTGGGTTTGGCTGTATCCATATCGGATGCTTTGCTGTTGGCCACGATTTTCTTCACATGTTCTGCATAGACGCCGGCGTGGCTCTTCCACGTATAGTGTTTTTGGACATTCATGATGCCGTTTTTGGAATAGGTTTCCCACAAGTCGTTGTCGGTGATGATTTTGCGCAACGCCTCTGCAATGGCGTCAGGCTTGGTGGGGTCCACGAGGATGCCGTTGTCGCAATTGCGCACAATATCATTGGGCCCGCCGTCGTTGGTGGCCACGATGGGCAGACCCGTGGCCGATGCTTCCAACAAGGTCAGACCGAACGGCTCGGTAAGGGCCGGGTTAATGAAGACCCCCCTTTTTTCGGCTGCAATACGGTAGAGGGCGGGAACCTCAAACTCAAAATCGTGCTTTTTGGGGATGGCCATTTTTCCGTAAAGATCAAACTTGTCCATGAGCAACAGCATGCGGGTGAGCACTTCGCGTTCATTGTCTTCCATGGTATCGATGTCTTTTCGGATACCGGCGAAAATGGCCAGATTGGCCATGGCTTGCAGTGCCAGATCTTTTCCATAGGCACGGATCAACCCGGATATGTTTTTGCGTTTGTCCGGACGGCACAGGGCTAAGATCATGGGTTTGTCCGGATGCGAGAAGAACCGGTTCAGCTCCTTGAGAATGGAGGCCTGGGCATACTTGGCAATTTCCGATTTCTCACCCTCTTCCAACATGTCATGATAAAAGGGGTAGAATTTGTTGACATCGATACCCGGCGGTATCACCTGGAACCGCGTTGCTTTTTTATTGCGGTACAATCCATATTGTTCGTCGATCTCATGGCGCGTGCTGGTGATGACCAGATCGGCGCCGGCCAGAATTTCCTCTTCGGTTTCAATGCGCCGATCTATTTTATATTTTTTATTAATCTCCGTTTTTTTCATACCGTCGTGGAGAAGTTTGTTTAATTTGGAGCGCCCCAAGGAGTGGCCGGTGTAGATAAAAGGCAGGCCGAAAATGCTGGAAAGCTGGGAGGCGATGTATCCGGCGTCAGGGTAATGTCCGTGGACGAGGTCTGGAATGAGATTTTCGCGTTTGCAGAATTTTATTGTTTTATCCGTATATTCAGCCAGGTGGGGCCATAACAGCTCTTTGCGCATGTACTTGCGGCCACCGCACTGAATGCGGATGATGCGTAACTTTTCATTAACGACTTCAACCGGTTTGGCATAATCAGAGGAGACCTGCTTGTCCGCCACCAACCGTGTAAACAGGTCCACCCGACCGATATCGTCACGCCGGATCAGTTCCCTGGCCAGCTCAACAACGTAATTAATCTGCCCGCCCGTATCCGCATCACGCCCCAACTCCAAGTTTTCCGCGCGCAGCAGGCCGTGAATACTGAACATCTGAATGTAGGGTTTGCTATTCGGCATTCGCTATCCTTTCGAATTCTTTTGTAAATGACGCATAAACCGCTTTATCTTCCGGTACGGCTCCGGGCAGGCCGCATATTTGAGCGGCGAAAGCGGTGGCCAATTCGAGGATCCGCGCCAGCGGGCATTGCTTCAATATACCGGCGGCCAATACTGAAGCGTAGGCATCACCGGCACCTACCGTATCGACAACCTTGGCAATATTCACCGGCGGAGATTTGAACGTCCGGTCCGGTGTCATGATTTTGCTGCCTTCGGCCCCCTGGGTTAATGCGATGGTGGAGATGCCATATTTTTGCATCAACCAGGTAACGGCGTCTTCCACCTGGCCGGGGCCGTTACAAATAGTGGTGATTTGTGTAAGTTCTTCATCATTCAATTTCAAAATATCGGCATGATCAAGTGAGGGTTCAATGGCCTGCACATTGATGTGTGGGGGACGTAGATTGATATCACAAAAACAATTTGCCCCGGAAGCATGCTTTTTCAAGAATTGTTGAACCTGTTCAAGGCCGAGCGGTGTGCGTTGAACCAACGTACCAAAGTATATCATCGCCGGCGCTCGCTCCTTTACGGGCAAAACGGACGCCAGTTCAATGTGGTCGTAGGCCGCATTTTCGCGGATATTAAATTGGGGGACGCCTTCGCTGTCCAAAGATACATCCACCGTGCCCGTGGCATGTTCATCATCGATCTGCACATCTTTCAGGTTAAAACCGCTTTGACGCAGTAATCGTGAAATTTTGCGTCCGTCGTTATCATTTCCGATCCGGGTAATCAATCGGACCGGCAACCCCATTTGCATCAGATGGAATGCAAAATTGAACGGGGCGCCTCCGATACGCTCATAATCCGGAAAACGGTCAATTAGGATTTCTCCAATGACGATGATCATATCGCTGCCTTGTTCATGTTTTATGGAATTCAGGCTATCATAAATTGTCACGGCGGGGGGCTTTAACCCGGCCCCTGGGTGTCCTTTTATCGGGTAAAAGGCACACGGCCCGTGAGGTGAAAGGGAATTTTGCGTTCTCCGCCTGTGGGTGCATCAAATATCATGCCACCATCAAGCTTGTAGTCCGCATTGGATCCCTGAAGCAATTGATAGGCGGACCGGCCAAGCTGGGCAAAAGAAACATCAAATCCGAAGTTCACCACCGAGTCGCTGTTTTTCCCAATGGGTCCTTGAGGGAGGGCACTGGCTTGGGCGAACGATGTGCCACCCAGTTTTAAGTTATAATCAAGCCGTTTGAAAAGCAGATTGAAGGCATTGGGATTGTCCATTTTAAGCCGGCAGTTCAACCGGGCCCCAAACAGGGAGAAACGATCGATCTGAATGGCCTCCAGTGAGATTTTTGGCATTTTGGGCAAGTCAAATTTGCCGTGTGCCTGAAATGGAATCGTAAAGGGCCCGACATTAAAACCGCCTGTCAGTGCGTAATCCGCGCCTTTGGCCTTCCACAGCTGGGTGATCGATTGATAGAAATCCAGATATTGCATGGTCACCGGGACACTTAACTTGCTTGTGCTTCCGGCAGCCAGGGTTATGCCTTGATCCAGTTCGCCGGCTACAAAGTTGCGGCCATTGAGTTTTAAATCGTAAGTAACGCGGCTTGCTCTTATATTAATGGGATTTGGGTTGTTTACATTGAAATTAAAAACCGCCGTGCCCTGCAAAAGGCCGGCATTTTGCAAATTCATGCCGGCAAATTTCGCTGTGGGTTTCTGGATCATTTGATCCAGCGTGGCACAGCTATAGAAGGCCGGTCCGGCTGCACATGTGATTGAAAGAAAAAGCACAAACCGTAGAAAAGAATATCTTCCTTTGTCATAGGTCATAATCTTTTATCTCCTTATTGCCTTATTAAATAGGGGGAAAAAATATGTTTAATCTGGTTCAATGAATCCTCCAAGGGCGGCGTTAGAAATTTGGCAAAAACATCCAGGTGGACCAATGCATTGACTGCAGAATCTTTCGAAGTGGCCGACCGAACACGCTCTACCATGTAGTCATTGAGTATGGTGATGTCATCATATATTTTTACCAGGCCGTCAAGATCCATATCCGCAATCTTCAGGCCGCTATCCGTAAAATAACGCGCCAATAAAAAAGTGGCGGCCGCCCGCCACAAAGTTTCATCCTTATTGGCGAAGGGTAGGTGAAACCTCGCCATGGGTTTGAAAAAATGGGTCAAAGGGCAGCTGCTCCCGGCAATAAGAAGTCCCATCAGGGAACTGATGCCCTCTTGTGCAGAGGTGGTATGGGTTACCCGGCGCTCTGAACTGACCACATTGACCAACATTTGATCGAAGGACATCAAGTGGTCAAACCGATCAATGACTAAGCTTAGATTTTTCGCCACGGGGCAAAAAAGATGCCTCTTGGACGTCAGCGGGCAATGAGGGCATTGATGATACGCCAATTCAGCCCAGTCGGCAGGATTTTCAACGTCGGGTTTGACGATTTCCACTGTGTCAGTATCGAATGTCAGTTTGAATACCTCTTCGGTAGTGTCCGGTAAAGTAAACTGATAGGTAATCGTGAAGGTGTCCGGCATGATAACTCATTTTCCTCAAACAATTCGCAGTCGCTCACTTTTGCCCAGCATTGTACACATCTTCATCCATATATTCAAGATCGCCACGATGGAAATGGAATCCATGGATCAGTTGAATCACCTGCCTGTCAATGATGGCACCGCCAGTTTCTATCATTCGGAAGGGATACTGAAAGGCCATGTCAAAGGTTCGGTTAAACCCCTGGAAACCCTTTTTTTGAGCTTGGTCAGCCTGGACATGTTGGTAGGTACCGATAAAGTCTATGGGGATGCCGACGAAACCGGAAACCAGTTTTACACAAGTCTTAAACCCTGGCGTCGAAAAGATTCAGATATGTGGGATTTTGCGGGCTTTTTGTGGTATTGGGGGTGGCGGCTTTAGATGAGCCCGGCGGGCGGGGATTATCCCCCCCGTTCGCTTTACCGAGCATCGCCGGCTAGGGGGCACAGCGGTGTTGACATCGGTTCGGATTTGAATCAGATATAGGATTTTGGTTCATGGTTCATGGTTCTTGGTTCATGGTTCATGGTTCTTGGTTCATGGTTCATGGTTCTTGGTTCATAGTTCATGGTTCTTGGTTCATGGTTCATGGTTGAATTGCTTTTACCGCATGTTTGTACGACAGTGGCGGTGCCGGTGAAAAGGGCCAAAGCTGCGGAGCATCGGTAAATACCGTCGGATTCAGTTAGAGGGTTTTGATGAAAGGTTATGTACAGGTTTATACGGGTGACGGCAAAGGTAAAACCACGGCTGCCCTGGGATTGGCGCTGCGGGCGGCGGGTGCCGGGATGACGGTTTTCATCGGCCAATTTATTAAAAGCGCTGAATATAGCGAAATCAAGGCGTTGGAGCGCTTTTCCGATCTCATCACCCTTAAGCAGTTTGGCCGGGGATGCTTCATCAAGGGTAATCCATGCCAGGCGGATATTGATGTGGCCCAACAGGCACTGGATGCGCTGCATGGTGCTCTGAAATCCGGTGATTACGATGTGGTGATCGCCGATGAAGCCAATGTGGCTTTTGGTTGTAAATTGATTTCGGAAAATGACCTGTTGGGGCTTATTGACGCACGCCCGGATCATGTGGAGCTTGTGTTGACCGGGAGGGGCGCCCCACCGGCTGTGGTGGAGCGGGCTGACCTGGTAACCGAGATGAGACCGACGAAACACTATTACGAGCAGGGCGTTCTGGCCCGCAGGGGCATTGAAAGCTGATATGACTGGAGCTGCAAAATGTATCGCCGTGTTGGGGACGGGGTCGGATGTGGGCAAAAGTATCGTCACCACTGCCCTGTGCCGCGTTTTGGCCAATCGCGGATTGCGGGTGGCGCCCTTTAAAGCCCAGAACATGTCCAACAACTCAGGGGTAACCCCCGAAGGGCTGGAGATGGGGCGGGCTCAGATCGTGCAGGCCGAAGCGGCCCGTATCGCCCCCCATGTGGACATGAATCCGGTATTGCTTAAACCCACCAGCGATGTGGGATCCCAGGTGGTACTCAACGGCCAGGTTTGGCAGGATGCATCGTCCAAATCCTATTATCGCAGCAAGGAGACGCTCTTTGCGGAAAGCTGCAGGGCCCTGGACAGGCTGCGTGCCGCCTGTGACGTCATTGTGATGGAGGGCGCCGGCTCATGTGCGGAAGTCAACCTGATGGAAAACGACATCGTCAATCTGCGCATGGC
The DNA here is from genome assembly GCA_050124755.1 of Desulfobacteraceae bacterium. Classification (GTDB taxonomy): domain Bacteria; phylum Desulfobacterota; class Desulfobacteria; order Desulfobacterales; family Desulfosarcinaceae; genus JARRKU01. The sequence continues at coordinate 3,498 of JASFER010000180.1, read as the reverse complement.
GGCCTATGCACAGGCCCCTGTTGTTTTGGTCGCGGATATCGACCGGGGGGGCGTATTCGCCCAGATCGTGGGCACGCTGGCATGCCTGGCCGAAGAGGAGCAGAAGCAGATCAAGGGGTTTGTCATCAACCGTTTCAGGGGCGACATTGACCTGTTCAAAGATGGGGTCACATGGATTGAGCAACGAACTGCAAAACCGGTATTCGGCGTGCTGCCATGGTTCAGCCATTTCAATATTGAGGCGGAGGATGCGGTGGTCATCCAAAAACCCCGCCCCTTTATTCCCCCCAACAGCGGTTTGCCGTCAGTGGCCGTCATCAAACTGCCCCACATCTCCAATTTTACCGATTTCGATCCCCTGGCCCAATTGGACGGATTGCACCTGGCCTATCTTGAAACCTGCCAACCCTTGGATGGATTTAAAGCCGTGATTCTGCCGGGAACCAAATGCACGTGCAGTGACCTGCGCTGGCTTGATCACAGCGGTTGGGCGGATGCCCTGCAACGGTTTGCCTTCAATGGGGGTCACATTCTGGGGGTATGCGGCGGCTACCAGATGTTGGGGCGGCAGGTGCACGATCCCGAAGGCGTTGAGGGCCATCCCGGATCAACCCAGGGTTTGGGACTGCTGCCTGTGGAGACGGTGCTCAAGGCCCCCAAGACCACCACATTGACGGCGTTTTCCTGGGATGGCATTGAGGGCAGGGGATATGAGATCCACATGGGACAAAGCGATATTTCGGAGGGTGATCCCCTGCTCTCCGTAGAGCGCCGCAATCAGGAAACATGCGACGATATGGACGGCTGCATGGGCTTGGACGGCCGTGTGTCGGGGACCTATCTGCATGGCTTGTTCGATACGCCGGCAATTACCCGCCATTGGCTCCGGCACATCGGCTTGTCGTCCATAGATGTTCATCAGGTGCACGGTTCGGCCTCCAGGGATGCGGCTTACGATCTATTGGCGGAACATGCCACGCGTCATATTGATATCGAAGCTGTTTGTGAGTTGATTGGTATTTCCCATGATCCAGGAGGCGGCGCGTGATACAAGGGCATGGCGGTAACATCTTTGCCGTTGCAAGGCTTCTCGGGTGCCGTCCGGGCGAGATCATCGATATGAGCAGCAACATCAACCCCCTTGGAGTACCGCCGGGATTGAGGGAGCACCTGCTGGATCATTTAGACAGAATCGGGGTCTTGCCTGAAGTGGACAGCCGCACGGCCGTCGCGCACATGGCCGCTCTGCTGGATGTGGATACCCGTCGCATGCTGGCCGGCAACGGCACCACCCAGTTCATCTATACCGTTTGTCCTGCTTTGGATGCTCAAAAGGTCCTCATCGTGGGGCCCACCTATGCGGATTATGCCGATGCCTGCCGAATGCACAGGCTCGAGCCGAGTTATTTCCTTGCCGATGCGACGGCCCATTTTGAAGTCCATCTCGATATGCTGGATCAGGGGATTAAGGGCTTTGATACGGTTTTTATTTGCAATCCCAACAATCCCACAGGCACGTTGATTCCCTGTGAAGCATTGATCCAACTGTGCCGGGCGAATCCCCACACCCATTTCATCATCGATGAATCATACCTGCCTTTTGCACCCAGCGATCAATTAGAAGGTATGGCGGGAAGTATGGCGGAAAGTATGGCCGCTTGTGAATTGGAGAATGTGAGTGTCCTGTGGTCGTTTTCCAAAATTTTCGGGTCGCCGGGGTTGCGGGCCGGCTTTCTCATTGCAAACGAAGCCACCATTGACCGGTTTCAACGTTACATGCAGCCCTGGAGCCTCAACAGCCTGGCCCAGGCCGCCATCGATTATCTCGGCCATAACCGCGGGACGGTTATGGCGTTTGTGGAGAACACCCGCCGCTATCTTGCGAAAGAGAGATTGCAATTCCGCGATGATCTGGCATCCGTAATTGCCATCACCCTTTACCCCAGCGTGACGTCGTATATCCTCATTGGGTTGCCCCAAGGATTTAATGCCGAAGGCGTTTACCAACACATGGCTCAAAAACGGATCCTGATTCGCAATTGCAGCAATTTTCACGGTCTTTCCAATCGGTTTGTGCGCGTGGCGCTGAAGGATTCACCGGTGAACCGAACGGCCGCCGGTCATCTGGTGGAACACCTGCAGCAACCGGGGATTTGATCTCAATATGGCGATTTCTTCCACCATCGATGCGGTCCAGTGGCTGGTCATACCTGCGGCTTTTGTTTTGGATGCGCTGGTTGGGGACCCTCGCATGCTCCCCCACCCCGTACGCTGGATGGGCCGCAGCATTGAAATCTGTGAGCCGTTCTTCCGTAGGTTCATGAAAAATGAATACTTGGCAGGGACTTGCTTTGCCCTGTTATTGATTGCCGGAACATGGGGCGCAGCTTTTCTGGCGGTTCGCATGGCATCCAAGCTCCACCCGCTATTGGGATTCGGCTTGGAAGTGGTTTTGATTTTCTTTTGCCTCTCCGCCCGTTCCTTGTCCCAAGCCGGCATGGATATTAATCGCCTGTTAAAAAAGGGCTCGGTGGAGGCGGCGCGTTCCCATGTGGCCATGATCGTGGGACGGGATGTCCAAGCATATAAGGCCGATGATATCGCCCGCGCCACGGTGGAGACAGTGGCGGAGAATTTTGTGGACGGCGTGCTGTCCCCGCTATTCTTTGCGGCCTTAGGCGGCGCTCCCATGGCCATGGCCTATAAGATGGTCAATACCCTGGATTCCATGGTGGGGTATCGAAACCCGCGTTATCTGCGATTCGGCCGCGCGGCGGCCCGCATTGACGATGCGGCCAACTTCATTCCCGCCCGTTTGTCGGTGATCATCATCGCGCTGGCGGCGCGAATGCTGACCTTGCAAAGGGGCGGGCGGGCGCTGATCACCGCCGTCAAAGAGGGATCCCATCACAGCAGTCCCAACGCCGGCTATCCCGAGGCGGCCTTTGCCGGCGCCTTGGCCGTCCGCTTGAATGGCCCCAACACCTACGGTGGTGTATTGGTGGAGAAGCCTTACATCGGCGTCGCTTTCGGAGAAGTGAAAGTGCACCATATTCAAAAGGCATGCGAACTCATGATGTTGGCTGCGTTCATGGCTATGGCCTTGGCTTGGGCGGTCAGGTTGGTATGGTTCCAGTTCGGATAGAGAAATACGGATACGGCATGGATCTCTATATCGCCGAGATCACCCGGGATCAGATGACCCGGATGGAAAAAGCCTGTTCGTTTTTCGGCAATTTCTACTGGCGTAAATCCCTTCAAAAGCTTTGGTACCTGCAACGAGACAAGATGAAAGCGTTGTTCGGCGTGGACTCCTTTCGGCAGATGAAATCCGGCAACCACCGCTACCTGGGACCGGTCCTGGCCAGGAAAAACCTGTTGGATGCCTTTGTTGCAGACATTAAGGTTTATGAAAACGAACGGCTGATCGATATGGATCATACCAGGATCCGAGCCGGTTTTCAGCCCACACCTCCCTTGCCGAAGCTGACGGACAAG
>JASFER010000179.1:0-12781 GCA_050124755.1 Desulfobacteraceae bacterium | reverse complement strand
AACGCTACGGCCATTTGCTGGACGGTATCGAAATGGCGGATTCGGTCACCGTTGACGGACACAAACAATTTTATCTTCCCATGAGCAACGGCATGGTGTTCTTCCGGGATCCCCAGGCCATGGATGCGGTGGCCTATCACGCATCCTACATCAACCGGCCCGGTTCGGTGGACCTGGGCATCCGGTCCCTGGTGGGTTCGCGGTGCGCCACTTCACTGGTGCTGGGCAGTTCGCTGGACATCATGGGGGCCGGTGGGTACGCACTGCTCATCGACCACGGTATCGAAACCGCCCGGGCCTTTGCCGAGGAGATCCGGCGTCGACCGATGTTTGAACTTGTCACCCCGCCGGAACTCAACATCCTGACCTACCGTATCGTTCCGGAAGAGTTGAATAGTGCGCTGAAAAAAACTGTCGACGGACAAGCAGAGACCCGCGAAAACCACTTGAACCATCTCAACATCCGCCTCCAGCGACTGCAACGCGAGGCCGGCAACAGCTTCGTTTCCCGTACCACCTTGAGACGCTCCGGAAGACCCGACACCGTGGTGCTGCGTGCCGTGATCATGAATCCACGGACAACGTTGGACATCCTGCGCACCATCCTCGATGAGCAAGAAGCGTTATATACAGCGCAAATCGCCCCTTCCCTACATCAAAAAATAGATGATCAGGCTGGTTGACACACCATCACACCTTTGTCATACTTGGCTTGGTAAAAAACAAATACATATCTTTTCTATCTTTCCTCGAGATCTTTTTGCCAAATAAATTCAAGATGAACCATAATTCTTAACCAGGAGGATGGATCATGATTTTCAATTGCAAACAGTGCGGGCTTTCAAAGGAAGTCCCTGACCGGTACGCCGGTAAAACCGTTAAATGCCCACAGTGTAAGGCCAGTGTGAAGATACAGGAAAAAACAGTCGCCGGAGCCAGCCGATACTCCCTGGAGGCGTTCATCAACAAAACCTCCCAGCAGGAAAAGGAAGAAGGCCTATTTGAATTGGAAAGCAACAACATGCTGGAAATCAACCTGGACGGAATGGTCTGGACGAAGATGGGTTCCATGATTGCCTACAGGGGGCAAATCAAATTCACCCGCGAGGGCATGCTGGAACATGGTGTGGGAAAATTTCTTAAAAAAGCCGTCAGCGGTGAAGGCGCCAATCTGACCAAAGCCGAGGGGCAGGGCGCGCTGTATCTGGCGGACAAGGGCAAGAAAATCTCTATTATTCATCTGGAGGGAGAATCGATTTCCGTGAACGGAAACGACCTGCTCGCTTTTGAAGACGGGATAAAATGGGATATCAAAATGATAAAAAAGGTGGCCGGCATGCTGGCCGGGGGACTTTTTAATGTCACCCTTCAGGGAAAAGGGATGATCGCCATCACCACCCATCACGACCCCTTAACCCTTAGAGTGGGCAACAACCGGTCCATCATCACAGACCCCAATGCGACCGTGGCATGGTCAGGGAATCTGACGCCTGAAATAAAGACCGACATTTCCTTTAAAACATTTTTAGGCCGCGGGAGCGGCGAATCCATCCAGATGAAGTTTGACGGAGATGGATTTGTCGTGGTTCAACCCTATGAAGAAGTCTATTTTCAAAGCGCCTGATAGAGATTGAGTTCCACGACTATTCCAAGTAGGGGGTGGCTTGCAAAGAACCTCCAGTCCGTTTTGATATTTAATCGGTCCCATCCGCCATTTGGCATTTGGATTTTGTCATTTGGCTTTTTTACCGGAATAATGAAGAAAAAGAGGTCACATCGTTATGGGACACAACACTGGGCACAGGTTTCTCTTTTGCCCCCTTATGCCTTGACAATCAACCCGTTTGAAGGTACAGGATTTTGAGCATATGCCCATAATGATTTGGTTCACCTAAGCAAATAACCCGCAAATAAAAAGGGGAAAAAATGGCCGCCCAAATTGATCTTAAAGCAATTGACCGTGTTGAGATATTAACCCTGCAAGATAATTATATCGATCTGCTTGCTCAGGACAGCAACGAGGTCGTCCAGCGCGCCATGCCTTTAAAAGGTGATGAAATCAAGAACAGCTTGCTTGCCGAACATGGGCTTAGTATTTTGATAACAATCAATCAAGCGGATGCCGCACGGACCTTGCTGTTTGATTTCGGATTTTCAGAGCACGGTGCAGCCTTCAATGCCGAAGCCCTTGATGTGGACCTGACCATTGTCGAGGCGCTGGCCCTGTCCCATGGTCACCTGGATCATATGGGGGGGATGAAAAAACTCGTCGAAAAAATCGGAAAATCTACCATCCCTCTGGTACTGCATCCCCAAGTATTTCGCAACCCGAGATTTTTAAAAGCCCGCAATGGCGTCAAAGCCTATTTTCCACCCTTTACCATGGAAGACATCGAGGCCAGTGGCGTAACGCCGGTGGAAACCACGCAACCCTACCCCATGCTGGACGGGGCGGCCATTTTTTTAGGTCAGATCCCCAGGGTGACCGCCTTTGAGCAGGGTGCCCCCAATTTGTTCTACGAAGAAGAGGGCATTGAAAAACAAGATTTGATTGAGGACGACACGGCCGTTGTCTTTAATCTTAAAGATAAAGGCCTGGTGATTATCTCTGGTTGTGCCCACTCAGGTATCGTCAATACCGTCACCCATGCCATTGATGTCACCGGCATTGAACGGGTATGGGCCATTATGGGCGGATTCCATTTGTCAGGGGCCGACGTCGACAGCGTGATCCAGCCAACGGTGGATGCCCTGAAGCAATTGAATCCCCGTTACATCATCCCTACCCATTGTACCGGCCGACAGGCTGTTATGGAGATTGAAAAGCAGATGCCGGAATGCTTCATTATGAACATGGCGGGAACCAAATTGACCTTTGCCGCCTGATGAACCGGCCGTGGCGCGTTTTTCATCAAAAGTGGCCCAAAGAAATCCTGAGCAGGGCATCACCAACGTTCGTCCGGTCCTTTTTCCAATGGAAGCCACAACATGACCAACGCCATCGTTGTTGAAAATATCGCTAAACGTTTCGAAAAGGTGGAGGCGGTTTCCGGGATCTCGTTCAACGTCAGGCAAGGCGAGCTCTTTGGCTTTCTAGGCCCCAACGGCGCAGGCAAGACCACCACCATCAACATGCTGACCGGTCTGGCCCGCCCGGACGCCGGGACGATCCGCATCAGCGATATCGACTGCACCTTCAATCCAAGGGCGGCGCAGCACCTGGTCGGCGTGGTGCCGGACGAGAGCAATCTGTATCCCGAACTGACCGGTTTCGAAAACCTGTGTTTCTGCGCGGCACTCTACGGCATGGGTAAAACAGAACGCAAAGCCAGGGCCCGGGAACTTCTGGGCGCTTTCGACTTGACAAAGGCGGCGGATCGCAAATTCGCCGGCTACTCAAAAGGCATGAAGCGCAAGCTCACCATCGCCGCGGGGATCATTCACAAACCGCCCATTCTGTTCCTGGACGAGCCCACCACCGGCATCGACGTGGCCAGCGCCAGGCAGCTGCGGCAGCTTATCTCCGATCTGCACAGGAGCGGAACGACCATCTTTCTCACCACGCATTATATCGAAGAGGCGGAACGGCTTTGCGACCGCATCGCCTTCATCGTGTCCGGCCGCATTGTCCGGATCGATTCGGTGGAGAATCTGGTTCAACCGATCCAAGCGAAACATGTGGTGCAGATCGCCTGCTCGAGGATGCCCGAAAAAATGCAAGATAAGCTCTCCCAATCCTTTGCCGGTGTCGATTTCACAGTCCCAGGACAGGGACTGATCCGGGTGGAAGCCGACCAGCCTGTTGGCGTCGGACCGCTGATTCGCTACATCGAAGATCAGGGGGGCGAGGTGGCCGAGGCGCGAAGGATCAGGCCGTCTCTTGAGGATATCTTCGTGCGCATAACGGGCATCGAAGCGGACGCCATGCGCAGAGAGAAGGAAAAAAGGGGAGGCGGCAAATGAAACGCTGGATTGCTTTCTGGAATATTCTGCTCAAGGACATGCGCACTTATTATTTGAAACCGCCCAACATCAGTTGGGGAATTATTTTTCCCCTGGCTTGGACGGCCATGTTTTTCATCAAGTCCGGACGCGGACTGGGAAGCATATCGGCATTGCTTCCGGGCGTAGTGGCGGTCTCTATTTTGTTCGGCACCACCTCCATGCTTGCAGTGACGGTCACCTTTGAAAAAAAGAACCATTCCTTTGAGCGCCTCCTGCTGGCGCCCATTCCGTTCGAACTCTTGATGCTGGCCAAGACCAGCGGGGCCATCCTGTTCGGTACGGCCAACGCCTTTGTGCCGGTGGTCATGGCCTCCTTTCTGATAGACCTGTCCGACGTGGCATGGGCGGCTTTTGTTCCGGCTGTCTTCCTGATTGCGGTGGCATCGACTTTTTTGGGCCTCTTTATCGCCGTGGCGGTGAGCGAGGTGTTCGAAGCCCAAACCTTCTCCAACTTTTTCCGTTTCCCCATGGTTTTCCTGTGCGGTCTCTTCTTTCCCATTGAAAAACTGCCTCTCTTTCTAAAGCCGTTCTCCTACCTTTTTCCCCTGACCTATGGGGCCGATGTACTCCACGGAGCCGTGCACGGTAGGCACGCCATGCCCTACACCCTTGACCTGGCGATCCTCGGCGCCTTCTGCATCGGTTTATTCGCATTAAGCCTGCGCAATATCCAGAAACGCTGGATTGTCTGATGCCGGGTTGATGAAAGTCGAGTAAAAACGAAGTGGAATAAATCGGAATATTTTGAAGTAAAAAGAATTTTGCAGGAAATTAAAAACCTGAGTTGACAACAATGAAAACCTATGTTAGCTGCTGTGTTCGTAGACATTAAGAAAATTAAGATTTTCCTTCACAAAAAGATCAGAAAGGAGGTTAATATGCCAAGCGACAATTTACAAAATCTATCAATTAACCTCCGGCTGGTCGGCTAATCGTTTCAACCCAACGGTCTGACCGGGCCGGATTACCCTTATTGATTTAATAATAGATTCGCAGCAAACAGCTGTATTGTGGCTTGACTTAAGACTATAAGTTCTATGCAGCCTGTTGGAATCATACTGTATTCTATCGGATAGTCGAACAACGCCCGTATATAGAGAGGGAGGTGCGTCATGTCGAAGAAACATAAAATCAGCAGCCAGATGAAATTTTGATTTAAAAATCTTAATATTCAAGGAGAACCGTTTTGGAATATATAGAAAAAGCATTCGAAAAAATCGGATCTAGATTAAAAATAGGAGATATTGCGCTAAGGAATAACCGTTTCCGCAGAATCGTGAACCGGACAAATGGAAGAGACGCTCACTTCGTCGTAAATATTGGAAGGGATAAAATCGGAGAGTTCTTCAAGATCGACACAGATGGTAACGTTGAATTTCAAATTATGGGAGTTGATAAAAACAATCACCATCTGCTGCTGTTTGCCCGGGACAACGAAAATGCGAAATATCGGTTCTTGTGCGGGCTTGACGAAAAAGGATGGTTCGCTGCAGCGGTTCCGGAGGCTGTTTCAAATATTACCGATGCCATGGATGCACTAAAGCCTGCACAAATCATCGGTGCTCAGAAGCATCTGAAGCCAAAAAACAGAAATAAAAGAAAAAATGCAGCTTTTCTGCGTCAAGGGGAATGGTTTTTTATTCCCGCACCGGGCATTGTACCGGATCCGATGTTGATTATTAAAGATGAGCCCATCAGAAGAGGCAACGGCTCACCTCATATGGTTGAAGAAATCTACAGGACCGGCGGAGAAACGGTATATGTTTGCAGCAAACATCCCCATGGCATTGATGCAACCAAATACCAGAAACTCATCAAAAAAGAGCCCAAGGCAAGAGCATGGGGCTGGCGTCTTATGCGCCGGAAAATGGCTGTTTACGGAAAAGGGCGCGTATCGCATAGGGATCATAGGACCATCGTTTTAAAAGGATGGCATTCAATCATTCCCAATCGCGAGAACGATGCCTGGTTCATTAAGGAAACGCTGGCATTTTTGGACTAATGTGAAACCCATAGACGCCGGCAGGCGTTTGAATGATGTTTATTAAGCACCTGCCGGCATACAAAAGAATTTATGAACTCAAATTTAGATAACCAAAAAAATTATCGGATTGTCTGCTCGGAAAACAGTTGGATCGAAGGTGACGCTGTCCGGCAACTGCAGCAAGCTTCAGTGCTCCCCGGCATTGAATATACCGTGGGATTGCCGGATATGCATCCTGGCAAGTGCAGTCCCGTTGGCACAGCATATATGTCCAAACGGGTCATTTATCCTACATTAATCGGAAACGATGTGGGATGCGGCGTCGGGCTTTTTTCAACCCAAATTAAAAGTAAAAAAATCAAAAGGGATAAATGGATAAAAAAACTCAAAGACCTTGATCAACCATTTGACGGCGATCTTGACAAGTGGCGGCTGGCATTTCGTCTTGATACAAGCCTGCACGATATGGCCCTGGGTACCATCGGCGGCGGGAACCACTTTGCCGAATTGCAGTCCATCGATAAGGTGGCCGATCCTGACACCTTTGACGCCGTTGGTCTGGACAAGAATTGTCTTTTTATTCTTGTGCACAGCGGATCGAGGTCCATGGGGGATGCACTGCTTCGAAAACATACGGATCGATATGGTGCCAAAGGATTGGACGCTGATTCAAATGAGGCACGTCGCTATTTGGAAGCACATGACAAAGCTTTGAAGTGGGCGGCATGTAACAGAGCCTTGATTGCCCATCGCTTTGGTTCATCCATCCACGCCGAATGCACGCCGGTGATCGATGTCTGTCATAACAGTGTCACGAGGAAATCCCATGACAATGGTGTGTTTTGGTTGCATCGCAAAGGAGCGGCTTCATCTGAATCAGATCTTGTCATCATACCCGGCAGCCGAGGCAGCTTAACCTATCTGGTCAAAGCCAAGGAAGATCAAGAAAAGAATCTTTGGTCACTGCCCCACGGCGCCGGTCGAAAATGGAGCAGAGGCAGTTGCAAGGCAAAGCTGCGGACACGTTTTCAAGCAAAAGCGCTTATTAAGACGGCAATAGGCAGCCATGTCATATGCGAAGACAAGAACCTTTTATACCAAGAGGCCCCTCAGGCATACAAGGATATCGATGCGGTCATTGCCGATTTAATCAGGGAGGATCTGATCGAAGTTATTGCCGCTTTGAAACCGATTATTACCTATAAGATGAGGAAAAATTAGATGGTATCCTGGCTTCAAATAACATCCGGACGAGGCCCTGAAGAATGTTGCTGGGTTGTGCATAAACTGTCGCAGCATATTATAACTGAGGCGAAATCGAAGGGGATTAATACTAAAATAATCGACATGATTACCGGTGTTAATCCCAAAACCTTCAAATCCGTATTGATTGCTCTTGAGGGTGAAGACCTTTCTACATTCATAAAATCGTTCGAAGGCACGGTACAGTGGATAGGAAAGAGCATGTTTCGGCCCAATCACAAACGCAAGAATTGGTTCGTGGGCGTGTCTGCCTTTTTGCCGCCGGAAACACCCCATTGGTTGGAAAATGAATTCAAGATCGAAACCATGCGCGCTTCAGGGCCAGGTGGGCAGCATGTCAATAAAACGGAAACGGCTGTTCGCATAACCCATCTGCCGACGGGTATTAGAGCTATCGCTCAGGAAGAGCGTTCACAGCATTTTAACCGAAAACTGGCGATGAGTCGTTTAAATAGACTGTTGCTGAAAAAGGAAAATGAAACCATAAGCGAAACCCAAAGCAACCGATGGAATCACCACAATAGACTTGAAAGAGGGAATCCTGTTCGTGTTTTTGAATGCGAAGATTTTAGATTGAAAAAAGTTGATCCTATTCATTTGATCGATAGACCTCATACATTAATAGGCTCCCGGCAACGCCCAGATTGAGCGAATCCGCTGAACCCACCATAGGGATGCGAACAAACTGGTGGCACATTTCGCGCTGCTCGGATGTAAGCCCCATGCGCTCTTCACCCAGAAAAAGTAATGTTGAACGAGGAAAAGATAATTGATGAAAATCCACGGCACCGTCCGGAGATGCCCCGATAACATGGAGACGGTGCCTGCGGATCCAGTGGCGCAATGATCGGGCACTTGTCCGAACGAATTGCTGACGAAAGAGCGCCCCCATTGCCGCCCGCAGGGCGGCTGGCGAATAGGGGTCGACACTGTTCTCCAGCAGAATGAAACCTGCACCGCCGACGGCTTCGGAGGTTCGTATCAGGGTTCCGAAATTTCCCAGCGAACGAACCTGGCCGAGTACGACCCAGCACAGCCCGCTTTTGGGGCGCACACCATGGAGCCTTGCCCACCGTTGCCGGACAATGGCACCGACCCCGGATGCACGTTTTGTCCGTGATACCTTTCGAAATTGTTCCGGAGATAGACGCATGGTCGGAATCCCGCACCGTCGAAAGCGACGGACCAGTTTGCGCGCCAGGGGAGCCGTCAACAAACGTTCACTGTAAAGGATGGTGACGAAGTCGAATCCATTGTCTGCCATTTGTACGAAATTACGAACCCCCTCGGCATAGAAGAGGCCGTGAGCATCCCTATACTGTCGATCCTGTAAATTATGTGCCTCAGCCAGCGTCGCGTCCATGCTCAGCCGGCAATGGGCTGAATCATACGCATCCGCCATCCTCCTTATTTTGTATCATGAAGTTTTTTAGGGCTGACATAAAAAGTCGGGTGATAAGCCGATGTTAGATTGATTTCTATTGTTGTGTCTCAAAAAAGTCCGAGTTGGGATTATTGCCATCATGACATTTGTGGGCGGGGATAGACCTCGTCCCTATGGTTAAAATAGCCAACAATGCAATGGCTGGGTTAATCCCCGATAGTTAAGCATGCAATACATTATTTAAGGCAAAACAGAAATGTTCCGACAATAAACACGCCTGTACATTCTGTCAATGAAAAACAAAAAGCTAAAAATGATAAGAAGTTGCTTTTAACAGCATCAAATCTATCCGTATACTATAGCATTATCATCAGTAAATATTACCAAATAATCAAAATAAGCAATATTTTCTTGCGCAAATAAAAAAAAACGGCTATTGTACGGTCTCAAAAATAAAGGAAAATAATTAAAATGTTTTTCTTCTACTTCACATAACCCACTACATTGGTACCGGGCTAAAAAGGTGATTAAAAAGCCGGGATACCTCCCCAAAACAATCTTAAATTGTAGCTGCTCATCTATGCGGATTAGCCAGCTGTATCAATACAGTATCGTTGCGTCTGCATAAATCTGAGCCACCATAGCAATTGAATTTAATTATTATCAGGCTGTTATCTATATATGGAATTCATGAGCCTGATCTATTTGCTTGGATTTTAGTGTTTGCACGAACTCCAACAGCACGATGTAGAGGTGTTGTTATGAAATTCTATTCGAAACCGATTATAGAACATGCTGAAGTACCGGTTGCTGATAAAGGACGCCTTGAAGAACTTGTTCTTAAATGGAAAAAACGTGAAGGATATACGGAAAAACATCATTCAGAAAACAGTAAGTGTTATGTTGTCTCCTTGGGAACCTGCGATGATTTTTCGGGTCAGTTAGCAGAAATAATGAGCTTGGTCCGGACACAAGGAGATCATATAGTTGGCCATGAAACCGTTAAGCTACTCAACCCTAACCCACGAACTTTAATTGGCAAGGGAAAGGCGAAAGAAATTGCGACACGCGCTTTATATTGTGGTGCCGATCTTCTGGTTCTGGATGCCGAGCTTTCGCCATCTCAGATGCGTAATTTGGAAGATGTGACCGGAATTGCCGTTTGTGATTGTGAAGCTGTCATTTTAAATGTTTTTATGAAGCATGCCAGAACACGAAGGGCAAGAATACAGGTTGAGGCTGCTCATCTTGAGTATTTACGTCCGCGTATTCGTGGCTTGGGGCTCGACATGGATCAACAGGCATACAGCATTGTTACCGGCCGCGGGCCCGGTGAAACAGCATCTGCAATGCTTGCCAGAAAACTTGATGGAAGGCTGAATGAATTAAAAAAGGCTCTATCAAAAATAAAGAAGACGGATACGACACAACGGGTGAGGCGTTTATCCTGCAAACAGATTACGCTGATTGGCTACACAAACGCTGGAAAAACATCACTTATGAATGCACTTGCTGGAGTTAATCTTTCAGCCAAAGACAAACCGTTTGAAACGCTTAACTCAACCACGCGCTGTTTATCAAACCATGGCGGAGATGTTTTGCTAAGTGACACGGTTGGTTTTATCCGTAGGCTGCCAAACCGTTTATTGGCAAGTTTTGCGTCTACTCTGGAAGTGATTAAGGAGGCGTCTTTGCTGATATTGGTTGTGGATATATCTGATAACGAAAAAGAGTTACATTTAAATACTACTTTGGATTTACTGGCCAAGCTTAAGGCTGATAAGATTCCTCGTATTTATGTCTTTAACAAATTGGATCTTTTAGATGATGAGCCTTCATACGACTCTCTGGCAAGACTCAGTCAAGGCCACAAATTTGTTACTCTAAGCAGCCACAGCCAGGATGCTGTCAACATGTTACGAGACACGCTATTAGCTGCGGTCAGATCAGAGCAACGCCCTATACGGGTTTTTGTTCCTTATTCCAATAGCGATGTCTTATCGACCATTTATGGAAAATGTCGCGTTGTCAGTACTGATGCGGCAACGGATGGATTGTTTTTTGCTTTAGAGGGAGAATCGCATATCGTTATGAAAATCCATGACAGCTTAAAGGCCAACGGCAGGGAGGTGCAAAATGCATAAGATTTGTACAAGAGCAATATCCAATATGGCGCCTTTGCTTACTCTAACGAATATCAGGCAGCAAAAATCAATTATGATTTTTGATTAAAAAGCTATCAGTCATGTTTTTCTTTTATTTCACATAGCCCACCATTTTTCCCATTCTATGGCGATCAATATCCGCTGAAAGGTTGAATGGCCATCAGTTTCAGGATAGCTGCGCCTTGTCTTCATCGATCAGATAAAAAATGAACCCGGTTATCCATAAAGCTCAAGTTGCAGGTATCGGATTTTATGCCAGGCCGGCGCAGAGGCCGGCCCTACGCTAATCACTCCGACCCCTGGCGTTTTGAGGGTTCCCGGGTAGGGTCAGTAGGGCTCTGTACCGACCGGTGGGGATAAACCCCGCCCGCTTAATCTTTTAAGATAACCGCGAAAATGAAAATCATTCCAGAAACTGGGGCTCCTTAATCATGCCAGTGGTAATCCACCTAAAATTGATTTTCATATCATCTGGTCTGTCATTGAAATGAGAGAACACATGAGGGCTAAAAATGACTACTCAAATTAATCATCAGTTGATCAATCAGGGCAAATTTAAATGTTATGCCAAAAACAAGTTGGATATAGCCATACATAACACCTATTTAAAATTTAAGAAGAATAGAGATGGTTTCAATACATTCCAGAACATATTGGTTCATGTGCAGCAAAATGCCAAGTTGATAAATATTTCGATAGACCCAGGTAAACTTTGGCCCGAAGCCTGTTCCTATGTCCAGGGTATCTCTAATCTATCTTATTTTTATAGGGATTTTATTCGTCCCATATACACCTGGCAACCGAAAGATGAAAGCAGTCGAAATGTTTTTGCATCATTAGTCCATCATCTATTGGCTAAATATGAAACACCATTCTTTATGAACAGCGTATGGCTGAGAAAAAGGAACTATATTGCTTTGAAGTTTCAAAATTGGCATTTTAGGATGGCAAATGGATATAGTTTCAGAAAACTGAATGACTTAATTGTCATGACCAAGAAAATGGAACATTATTTTTTACAAGCTCCCGACCATTTTACACCAGAAGAATCCATACGCTATGCGCAGATTTTAGGATTGGGCGGAAAAAAGGATCTGGCTAACGCCATTATTGCAACCCGAATTGGCAAACACTTTGAGCATGAAGAATTTTGGATAACGGTCATTCAATTCTTTGTTAAAGTTAAAGATTTAAATTTGGATTATGTAAATCCCATTGTTGATTTTTTGTACCATATCAAAATTGCTAAAAGAGAAGTTCATACGGATAATGATATTTTATATCTGGATCCACCCCAACCGAATTTTTCCATGAAGGGTCGCACATTTAATTCCATAATGCGCCTTGTTGAGGCCTGGCATACAGAACTTGCTACGATTACTAACAGATCAACTTTTAAATGGACAAAATCGAGAATCAATGATTATCAATACCTTGAAGAAACACGTAATCCCGTTACTCCGCATCGGATCTGGAGCATAACGGAACTCCTTACAAGTTCTGAACTTGAATTGGAGGGAAAAATGATGCGGCATTGTGTAAGCACATATGCATATAATTGTTTTCAAAAAAAAACGACTATATGGTCGATGAAAAAAGAGGGCAACAATATCGCCCGACGTGTATTAACAATTGAATTGGATCCTTTTTCCCGGACCATCCTTCAGGTTCGCGGAAAATGTAATTCAAAGCCTGATGGAAAATCATACAAAATATTAATGAAATGGGTTGAGAAAGAAAGGTTGAAAATGGGGATGCATCCATAATGACTGAAATCATCAAGGATGATTTGGTTTAACCACCAGTAGTGAGTTTATAAAAAGGTTGTGGTAGATTGGCTGACCAACGTACTAATTTTAAATCCTATATGCTGTTAATGCTATGGAATTAATTGTCAGAATGAAATTCGGTTCGCACCTTTACGGCACCAACACTGATGATTCGGATGTTGACTACAAGGGTGTGTTTCTACCAGACAAA
>JASFER010000178.1:0-12812 GCA_050124755.1 Desulfobacteraceae bacterium | reverse complement strand
CTCTGCGCACTCCCTGCTATTTTTGGGAGCGTTCCGTGGTGGCCACGCCCTGGCGGGACGGCTGCCGGCTGGGCGGCACCATGGAATTTTCCGGATTGAACATTGAATTGGACCGCCGCCGTATCGCCAATCTCACATCGGCGGCGGCCGCCTATCTGCAAGAGCCCATGAGCCGGCCTGGGATGACGCCATGGGTGGGTGTGCGCCCCATGTGCTGTGACGACCTGCCGATCATCGGTGCTGCGCCAAAAAACGGTAATCTTATCATCGCAACCGGTCACGGCATGATCGGTGTGACCGCCGCTACGGCAACGGCCGAACTGGTAAGCGACTTGATTACCGGAAAACAGCCGGCCATCGATCCGAGGCCTTACCGCCCGACCCGATTTACCCTTCGTTGAAAAGGCCTGAGGGCTCCAGATCCGGTGTTGTCGAGGGCTTGCAGTAGTTTGGACTACGGCGGCACCCTCGACGCCTTGGCTCTGGAGCCCTCAGGCCTTTTCAACTGCTTGCCAAGTACTTCTGCTCCTGTCTTGTCGAGGGCTTGCAGTAGTTTGGACTACGGCGGCACCCTCGACGCCTTGGCTCTGGAGCCCTCAGGCCTTTTCAACTGCTTGAAAAGTACTTCTGTTCCTGTGTTGTTGAAACCCCGCAGTAGTTTGGACTACGGCGGCACCCTCGACGCCTTGGCTCTGGAGCCCTCAGGCCTTTTCAACTGCTTGACAAGTACTTCTGTTCCTGTCTTGTCGAGGGCTTGCAGTAGTATGTTTCTTGTATTTATGATTTCGCGGTTATCTTAAAAGCTTAACCGGGCGGTGATAAACCCCGCCTCTACACAATAAAAGCGCTTAATTAAGAATAATAAGACAATCTCTATGCAGGATATCGGATTTTATACCCGGCCGGCACGGAGGCCGGCCCTACGCTAATCACTTCGGTCCCTGGCGTTTTGAGGGTTCCCGGGTAGGGTCGGGCTCTGTCCCGACCGGTTCAGAAAACGGCTTTCTTCACCAACTTGGGCTTTATGGATAACCAGGTATGATTTTTTTAAATGCATTTTTCCTTGACAACCCTATCACTATTAAATAAAAACGATAATTAATTATCGTTTATCAATCATTTTATACAAAAATGGACGCTATCATGCAATATTGGCAGGAGGGGATTGTGAAAAAATCCGAAAATAGTATCAAGATTCAGCGGATCAGTAAGAGATTGGGTTGTTTTTTCCATATAGGGATGTTTGTCATGCCGCTGTTTGTTCTTTATTACTGGCTGGGCTACAATACATCTCCGATACAACTAATAAACAGTGCCTTGCCAGGCAATGGCGGGCGTGCAATGCCGCAAGTACTGGAGTTTAACAGCCGGCTGATTGGCCTGGCAGGCGACCTCCCGGCTCTGATCGTTATACTCCTTGCCTTGGTAACTCTGAGACGCCTCTTCTTTTTGTATGCACATGGTGACCTTTTCACAGAAGAGAATGTGGCCCAATACCGGGTCCTCAGCAAACTGGCTTTCTGGGGTATTCTGGCCGATATCGTTAACAAAAGCGCACTGACTGTGGCCCTGACCATCAACAATCCGCCAGGACAGAGATTGTTGACCGTTGGTTTTACCGGGGACCATATCAAGCTCCTGCTTATTGCCGTCATCCTAATCATCATTGCACGGGTCATGAATGAAGGGCGCGAAATCTATGACGAGAATCAACTCACAGTGTGACTTATGCCGATAGTCGTTCATCTTGATGTTATGTTGGCCAAACGGAAGTTAAAATCAAAGCAACTCGCCGAGGCTATCGGCATCACTGAGCAGAACCTCTCGGTGTTGAGATCCGGAAGGGCCAAAGCAATCCGCTTCACAACCTTGGATAAAATATGCTTGGCCTTGGAATGCCAGCCCGGCGATATCCTCGAATATGTTGGGCTCACCCCCAAAGAGAGCAACCATAATAAAGAAAAGAAAAAACCATGAACAAAACTGCGGTTAAACAGCAATCCCGCTGCCTGGAAGCCGGTATGATCCTGATTGCCGTAAGCTGCATGGTGGTGCATATGCTCATGCTCTGCCTTGCCTCTCCTCTGCATGCCGAGGCCCGGCACGATTCTGCCTTGCGACCGATCCCATGGCCCGAAATCGAGACCCTCCTTTCCAAGCGATCTTTTGTGTCTCGGGAGGAACTGTTCCAGTTCCTTTACCAGCTCTATTCACAGCAACAAGATATGATTCGCCTGGACAAACCCATGATCCAAAAGCTTGCCGGGACGATCCAAAGCCTGTTTCCCCTGGATGCATGTGAATCGATTACGCTGCAGGATGGAACCGTCGACATGATTTTTAATAAGCCGCAGGATATCCTCATACCCAACTCCTGGCATCTGGCTTCTCTCAAGATTTCGGAGCATCTGGTCTTACACATTGAAAACGCAAAGGGAACGAATTCCCCCAGCGGAGTATTCAATCGGGTTGAAAACAATACCCAGTCCGTGCGGTTCATTATTGAACAGGGGTATTTGAAGCTCGACTTCTCATTTCTCCTAAAGATCTTCGGCAACAACTTTCGCGATGGTCAGGGCACTGAACTGCTGTACCAGATTAATGAAGAGAAGCAGATCTCCAGCTTAGCGCTCATCGAAGTGACGCCGCTCACGCAACACGATTTTTTTATAGAAAAACAGATACCACAGAATCAACCAGACGAGTGTTCCTGGATCGATATCCGCCATTCGGATTTTCCCGATACAAAGGACATTGGTATTTCTACTAACAAGATATTCTTTTTAGGCATGGAGATTGAGCTGCTCGCGGAGGAAAAAATCCGATTTGGAGACGCAGAGCCCCGCCAAGACAGCGAAGCTTATCACTATTTCAAGACCAGTCTCGGAAGGTTCAAGGACTTAATCTACTCCGAGGGCAAGCACTTCACGATTGATTATACCCGAACCTTTGGCTACCAATTCGAAGAACGCAAAAAATTTTTAACCATCGGTTTTCGGTCGGCAAAAAACAAGCGGCCTGGTATACAATGAGTACAGGGGACGGATGCTATTCGTGCCTGCCGGATTTTGTATTTTCTATAACATCGATAAAATGGTACAAAGCAGGGTCTGCCACTGTTTGCGGTAGCCGCTGCAAAAATACTTCACAGTTTTTTATTTATCTTTTAGTGCTCAGGTGCGCTCGAAAGTGCACTTATGCGCTCGTATGGCATACTGGCCGGCTGATTCCGTGATCCATATTCATGGCGGCAGGGAGAGATAAAGGAATGTGCCTCTAACACATGGATAATATTGCTTTTGGTATGCAACGATCAGCGTTGTTTGGGGGTATCGATCCGTAAAAGCATGATTGTTGTGTGTTAGAATTCGCTTGGCATTTAAATTGCTTATGTTTGTTACGGACACGAATCTTGTTTGTCTGATCCTGACCATCCAGTGAAAACGGTATATGACGCTAAAGGAGAAGCTCCTCATGAAAGGGATTCGATGGTTCATTTTTGTTTTGATGGGATTTGCTGTTTTTTCAGTGCTGCAATGTCAACCCTCTCCGGGCGATGAAGACAATTACGACGGAAACGATCAATTATGCAATGCTCCCGCCAATCTGACGGCCACTGCCATGTCGGATTCGCGCATTCATCTTGGGTGGCAGGATAACTGCGACCAGGAGGCGGGTTTCCGGGTTGAACGGGGTTTAAGCTCCGGGGGAACGGTCACCATCGCCGAACTGGCCCCTGATGAAACCGGTTTTGATGACATCGGCCTCGAGGCGGAGACGACCTACTATTATCGTATCAGCGCCTTTTACAGCAACTCCGGTTCCCAATACAGCAATGAGGCCCTTGCCACCACCTTGGCTGCGGCGCCATCGGCCTGCACACTCTATGTGGATGATGCCGGCAGCGGTGATCAGTGCACTGAAGGTAATCCTTGTCCCTTGGATTATGCAACGCAAAACGCCCGGAGGGGGGATGTGGTCTGCCTGATGCCGGGTGATTACGGCGAAATCCTTTTTAACAGCGCCAGTGCCGCCGGAACCGCCGATGAATGGATTATTTATCGAAACAGGCCGGGATCTGAGGCGCCGCATTGTACTTACCTCACTTTTGACGGGACCAAAAAGAATGCTTTTACAAAATTCATCGGATTGCGCATCGATCCGGGCTACGTGGATACGGCGCGGGGCATGGCAGGGGTCGTCAATCTGAAGGGGGCCAACTATCTGTGGTTTGAGGATTGCCACATCGAAGGTGAGAAGATCGCCGGCGCCATACCCAACGCATCACCGCTGGCCCCCTATGTGTTCATCCACGGCCGGGTGGTTGGGCCGGGCACCAATCCGGGGGATGCATCCAACATCACCATCAAAGGCTGCACCTTCAGACATGGATGGGACCAGCTTTTTGTGGGTGAAGACGCGCGCACTCCGGCAAACAAGGTGGAAAACTGGACCATACGGAATAATGACTTCGCCAGGGCGGGCAACGACAACATCAATCTCAACGGCTCCACCAACGGACACTACATTGCCGATAACTACTTTCACGATCAAACCCAATACAATGCAGAATTCTGTTGGACGGGAACGCCCACAGGGGATTGGTCGGACAAGCAATGGCAAACGGTGACCCAGGATACCACCGAAGCGTCGGGGCTTTTCTACACTTTGGCCGACGGCCGATGTGCGGGGATCGACGGAGAAGTGATGGCTATTCTGGCGGACGATCCCGATCACCTGCCGGTCCGCAGCAATCAATATGCCTGGAGACTAGACGCCGACCCGGCCAACGTAGTTTTTGCACCGGCGGGCACCGGGGACAACGGCCATGTGGACATGCTGACTTTCCAGGGGCCGATCAAAGATACCGTTGTTGAGAACAACATCTTTTTTGATGGTCCATACGGTTGCCAAATCATCAAATTCGACCCGCTCTATTCGGCCGATGGAAACCCGGAAAAGATTCTTTTACGGAATAATCTCCTTTACAGGACGGAAGATGTCGTCGGCTATATGATCCTGGTACAAGGCGCCAAAGATGTCCATATTTACAACAATCTGATCGACACCTCCGGAACGGCTCATTTGCAGCGGGGGTTGAGGCTATTGGCCTTGTTTCCCGACACCATGGATTTGCACTTCCACAACAATATCATCTCCGGAGCGGTATTCAGCGCCGGTGCCATTGATTCGGACACCAATATCTGGTTTTCAAATCCTCCGGCTGAATTCAACGAAGGCAGCCACAGCCAAGTGGTCGCTGATTTCGATACCGCTCTTTTCGAAAACAGGGCCATTGCGGATTATCGGTTGAAGTCTGGCAGCCCTGCTGTGAACGTAGCCGATCCAGCTTTTGCTCCGGAGGAAGATATCCTTGGAAACTTGAGAGATGCCAATCCGGATATGGGGCCTTATGAACTCATGGAGTAGTTCGAGGGGCTCTTAAGCTTTTAAACAGGCAAAGCTCGAATGGATAGGGTTTACAACGGCAAACGACTGCACTTTTCGGCCTGGCCCAGCGACTGAAATGATGAACAGTTATCGAGCACGTCCCGTATGATCCTGGCCATTTCTTGCTTGGCAACAGGCTTCATCACAAAAGCTGCGATTCCCAGCTGTTCGGCTTTATCTTCATTGATCAGGTCGCTGTGACCGGTGCAAAGGATGATGGGCAGGTCCGGCCGGATCTGCCTCAACGCTTCAGACAACTGGATCCCGGTCATCTGAGGCATGGTCATGTCGGTGATGACCAGGTCGATCCGGTCGGGCTTGGATTGAAATAATTCCACTGCCTCCCGAGGATTCAACTTTGTTTCAAGATGATACCCCAGCCGGGACAGGTTCCGCTCCATCATGTTCACAATGGATATTTCATCATCCACAAAGAGGATGGTTTCATTGCCCCTTTGAATTTGCACTGTCTCGCGTGTTCCCCTGCCGGTTTTTGCAACCACCAGGGGGAAATAGAGGTGAAATACGCTGCCTTTTCCAACCTCACTGTCCACCGTGATGGCGCCCCCATGACTTTTGACAATGCCGTGCACAACAGCCAGTCCCATGCCTGAGCCTTGACCGACTTGCTGGGTGGTGAAATAGGGATCGAATATTCTTTCGATGATTTCAGGATCGATTCCCATGCCTGTATCGCTTACGGTTACTTTGATATAATCGCCTTTTGGCAATTCGGGAATCTTTTTCTCGCAGCTGTCATCCAAAGCCATTTTTTCGGCGCTGACTTCGATGATGCCGCCCCAATTATCCATGGCCTGGGAAGCATTAATGCACAGATTCATGATGACCTGGTTGATTTGATTCGGGTCGGCGATTACCGTCTCATCGCTGTCAGGCAAATTCCTTCGCATTTCTATGGTGGCGGGAATGATTGCCCGTAACAAATCGAGCGCCTCTCGAATAACCGCAACAATATTTGTGGGGCGCAGTTCATTGCCGCTTTTGCGGCTGAAGCTGAGCAGTTGTTTGACAATGCCTGATGCTCTGAACCCTGCTTTCTTGATATCCTCAAGGCTTTCATAGGCCGGGTTCAACTCCGGCACAACGTCCAGTGCCAATTCCGCATTACCGATCATGATGTGGAGAATATTATTGAAATCGTGGGCAATCCCTCCTGCCAAGGTCCCGATGGATTCCATTTTCTGGGCATGTTGAAGCCGTTCCTCGAGTTTCAACTTTTCAGTGATATCCCGATCCGTACCCCTGTAACCTGATAACTTTCCATGAGAATCGTAAATCGGCAAGCCGCTGGTCTGCACCACGACCCGATGCCCCTGTTTGTGAACCAGCGTATTTTCCAGCAGCTCGATGGGGCTGCAATCTTTTGCCATATCTATAAAAATCTTCCTGATGCGACGACACTCTTGCGGCAGCATGAAGTCAAAAGCGCTTTTACCCACCGCTTCCTCGGGATCATACCCCAGGAGGGTTTTGATTTGGGGACCGACATACGTATACACGCCGTTGGCGTCCACCTCCCAAAACCAGTCGTTAATACTTTCGACGAGCGTGCGGAATTTCAATTCGCTCTCCCGCAGCCTGGCCTCCATTTCACGGCGTTTTTCGATTTGGGTTTCCAGATCCAGGTTCTTTTGGGCGATTTCCTTCTCCCGCTTACCGGCTTCATCCAGATGGGCCTGGAGCACCAACTTCATTGTGTTTTGCCGCCAGGAAAAAACCAAGCCGCAGAAAAGGATGGCTAAAATGGCGGCCAAGGCTGCTATATTATTCCAGGGAGCTGTCCGTCCGAAGACATCCTCCGCCGAAATCAGCCCAATATAGGCCAAATTGGTGCCGACCACCGGCATTTTGAGCGCCAGGTGTTCCTCTCCGCCAGCTTGAACATGGATCAAATCCAGGCGCTGGATCTCACCCGCCGGTATCTGACCGAGCAGATCCAATTCCCGCTCCGGCAGTTTGAAGATATCCGAATTGGGAAAGTAAAGACGACCATCTACCATCATGGTGCCGGTGGCGGAGCGCTTACCTTCCTTTTTTGTAACCAGGTATTCATTCAGACAACTGGGATCGATCCAGGCGACAATCAAAGCGACCACTTGATTCTTGAAAAGGATGGGTTTGCTGTACATGAACGCATTCTGGTCCAGCGTCAGTGCCGGCAAACTGTCTTGCGTCTTGATCTTGGTGTCAATAAAGTTGCGCCCGAACGGGTCTGGATACCCTTCGGTGGAAGTGACGAGCACATCCCCCTTACTGTCAACCATTATGATGGATTTGAAAACCCGATTTCCATGGTAGGTTCGCCGCTCGATCAAAGAATGGAATTTTTGTTCGACGGACAACAGGCTGGCCCGCAATCCGTACACCATACTCATGCCCAGGGCCTGGTTTTCAAAATAAACACTGACCGCCCGGCTGTCTGTTAAATCTTGAAGATCATCCAGGACATCGCTAAAAAAATGGCCCAGAACATTGGCGCGCTGTTCGGTGTTGTGCTTAAACCGTTCTACAGCGGTATCCCTGAGTTTCAACTGCGATTGATAGTTTGACAGCAGCAAAAAAGCCGTGAAGATTAAAATCCCCGCAGCGGCCACAAGCATTGCCCATTGCATGCTTTTAGACGACCTGCTGTTCATAACAGGATTAGGCATTCGGTTGACTTCCCGCGATAGTTGCCGTTAGAAAGAATCGAAAAATTTCGGGAAATACAAGAAAGCGGACGGGTAATACTTCTTTACGAGTTGCCGATATGTACCATCCGCCTTGCACATCTCAAAAAAATCATTAAACGCCGCTCGCAAGAGCGTCGCATCCTTGGCAAAGCCCAAGCCCATCTGCTGGACGGGGGACACCGGGCCGATCACTTTGATTTGGCCGGGCCATTTTTCAAGGGCCACCAATGCATCCGGAACATCCAGAACGGTGGCATCGGCTAAACCATTGATGATCGCCGGCGCCAATTCGTTCAAGGTTCCCTTGAACAGCCTTGATGAGGCGCCGACGGCATCGAGATCGTAAAGATTGGGATCCGTACATGTTCCAACCACGCCCAGCACCACCCGCCGGTCCAATAGCTGTTTGACCTGCGCAATGTCCCGTTGCACATCGTCTGAAGGATTGATCGGCTGCATGGGCGAATCGGCCCGCGCCACAAGCCAAACCTGAGTGGGAAATGTTGGCGTGGAGAACTCGATAAGCTGCTGCCGCCAGTCAATTTGGGTTAAACCATTGGCAATGACATCCCCTTTGACGGCGGCCTTGCCGAGAATTTTGACCTCATTTTGGATCAGGTTATATTTAATCCCTGTCAAATCGGTAATCAGCGTGGGCCAGTCGGTTCTGACGTATTGATATCGGACGCCGATGTGATGGGCAAACAACTGCATCAATTCCACATCCAGTCCGTCCCCGGCCCCGCTGACAAAATTGGCATAGGGCACCCCCAGATGCCTGAGAACGCCGTTGGACTTTATTTCCGGAAGATCTTTGGCACCTGCCATCAAGGGCAGGCAGAATATCATCACAATGGCCCACAGCACCCTAATGGACCCTGCAAAGGCATATTTTCGACGGCAAATCATAAAAAACTCCTTTTGGATGAGACGGCCTGTGTCCCATACAGTTTTTTTTTGGAATAAAGCGACCAGTATATCCGCAAGCGCGACGAAATCAGGATGATTTCAACAAAGAACGGGTAAAACGAACATGCTCAGCAGGACAATTTCATCTAAATACCAACTATAAGATTTTATCGGCTCCCATTTTACCGAGCTTTAGATAATATTGGCGATGTGTTCTTCAGGAACCGTTTTCAATGATTAAGGCGTCGCCTGCATGCTATCCAACCATGTCCTGATAAATGTCAAACATGGCATCCACCAGCCCATCGATCATGTCCTCATTGTGGAAAATATGGGTGGAAATGCGCACGGCATAAGTGTCATCCGGGTCATCCAGCTCCAGATGAAAATTGGTGAACCGCACCTGGTACCCGGCCTCCTCCTGCAGGCGGTTGACCAATGTCGTAACCAGGCTCCCGTCCTGAAGGTCGTCGAAGGGATTAAATGACGTCAGGCCGGACGCAAATTCGGGTATATCCGGCGAAAAAAGGGTCGCATCGGGGCCGAATCTATTGACAAGGGACTGTTTAAGGTAAGCGCCTAGACCGCATACATAAGCTTCGATGCGATCCCGGCCGATCTGCTCCCACATATTGCAGGCGTCCACCATGGCCAGTTGGGCCGGTATATTGAGTTGGCCCCGGTACTGCAGCGAAAGGGCGATGTCGAATTCACCGCGCGTGTTTCCCGTGGGCTGAACGAAAATGGTGTACAATGAAGAATTCTGAGTCCAGAACTCCGGCAGGTTGTCACCGTGGTTGCGCAAATACAGAATGCCGGTGGAGCCTGGCCCGCACTGCCACTTGTGCCCTGGAGCGGCATAAAAATCGCATCCCATGTCGTTAAAGTCCAGTTCGATCATGCCGGGGGTATGGGCGCCGTCCACAATGGAAATCAAGCCGTTGTCCCGGGCCAGTTGGCATAATGCCTTAGCCGGCAGCCGGGTGCCTGTTTTATAGGTAATGTGGGAAAAAAGAATGGCTTTGGTTGCTGAAGTGATGGCGTCATCAAAGGCTTCGACGAATTGGCCGGCATCGGCTGTTTCCAACACGGGAATCCGCACCGGCGTGATTTTTACGCCGTAGCGGTCCTGAATGACATTCAAGGGAGAAAGGGCTGCAATATGTTCGTGGTGGGTGATCAGGATCTCATCGCCGGGTTGGAAGGCCAGGCCGTAAATGATGGCATCCAGGCCGTCGGTGGTGTTGCGGGACAAACAGATCTCATCGGATTGACATCCGAACTGGGCAGCCAGGTTTTGACGCTGGTTCGGAAGACCGAAGGTAGCGCCCAACTCACTTTCAAAGGTCCGCGGACGGGATGCCGCCAGCTTGTTGTAAGCGCTATAATTCTCCAGAACCTGTTTGGGCATGGCGCCGGTTGTGCCGACATTCATATAAACCACATGGGGATCGATGATGAATTGCTTGCGCACTTGATGCCAAAAGTCATTTTGCCCCTGACCCGGTCCGGTCGGCAGGGCACCGGCGGAGGCCGGCCCTGTCAATGAGAGGCCTAAGGCTCCACCAGCCGCTGCCATGCCGGACAATCTGATAAAATCCCTTCGACTGATCCCTTTTAAATTTAACAAATTGGAGCCATTTGCGCTTTGCGGATGTTCAGACATGATAATCCTCCTTTGGTATGGTTAGAAATGGGTACCACTTATGGAAACAAAAAAGTCAAACGGGACCTTGAGATGGCGGGAGGATCGGTTTCATCGGCCAATAAGTCAACGCGTGTACAATCATCTGACCGGCAACGGAATGTCCCTGATTGACATCCGTGCTATTTGGTATCGGTAAAAATGGCTGGATCTTTAATGCACGTTCCTATCTTTTTCTTTTAAAAACCAAAGCTAAAAAATTGAACCTTTTGTTAGGTCTGGTTTACTCATTATTAAAACTGATTACCCCACAATAATAAGGAGGCCCATAGATGAGGAAACTATATTTGTTCGCGACAATTTTGGTTTGTTGTATGTTGCTTCACGTTACAGGAAGTGTCGGTCTGGCCGAAAAAGCACGCACGGTTACCTCACCAACACAACAGGTGGCCCCAGCAACAAGGATAAAAAGCCCTGCAACCATTAAAAGACCGCTCATTCGAAAAGCTGAAATAATGGACTTGGCTATTGGAACCCATGCATCTGGTGGTTGGTATTGGGAAGTCACCGTTAAAAATACTGGAACCAATACAATTAATGGAAAAGATTTAACCGTTCAAGGCGAAAAGAAATCGTTCCCGCCGGCGCAAAACAGCTGGACTGCTGCATCCGGCTCCATCGTCAGCCTAACCAATATTGCTCCCAACCAGACGGTTAAAGTCAAACGCAATTGGAGCCGTTGCTGCAAGACCGAAGAGCTTCGAGTTAAACTTAGAGATAAAACCAACAATTCGGTGATGGATACGAAAACCCTTACACATTTACTGTTTGACTGTGTCGGGAGAAGGCCCTTCAATGTAAAAGTGAAACGCGTCGAATGGAATGATTCTACTAAAAAATGGAGAGCCACGCTGAAAAACTACTCCGGTTACACCGGCAAGCTCTCAGTCCAAGGATACTTATGGCCCCAGGGAACCACCACTCCATCGCCCGTCGGCGGAGCGACCGTTACTGTCCCTCCCAATGGTGAAGCCACAACCATGTGGCTGTCAGCTCCGGCAGCCAAACATGGCGACATGCTTAAGGTTTATAAAAAATTCCTTATGGGATCTTGCGGCGAAAGCAATGACGATTGCGGTTTTAAAGGATCCAACAACATTACATTGCCCAACAGTACAACATTTATTCCCTAATCTAAATTCGGATACCCAAAAAATTAAAGGATTCACTCTATCAGGGTGAATCCTTTTATCAGATTGGGCGCGGATGTCCCTGAGAGCCTAACGGCTCAATGCCTGCTGGACCGCAACCCCGAGTTTTTCCAAGGTGTAAGGCTTTTTCACATAGATTCCGGCACCCAGCCGCTGAGCCTTACGGACCCGCTCGGTCTCGGAAAAACCGCTGACAATGATCGCCCGCTGGGCAGGGTGGGATTCGAGAATGCGGGTATAGGTTTCCAGCCCGTCAATCCCCGGCTCCATAATCATGTCAAGAATGACCAGATCGACGGGCCGACGGGACAGGAAATCGAGGGCGGCTTCTCCGCCGGACACGGTGTGGACTTCATAGTCGAGTCTGGTCAGCATACTTTGGGCCAGTTCGCGCTGTTCCATCACGTCGTCCACCACCAGGATCGTCTCACCTTGCCCCATATACTCATCCAGGGGAACCGCGCATTCCTGCTCGACAGCCGGTTCCCGGGTTACAGGGAAGTAAACGCTAACGCAGGTCCCGATCCCTTCGGTGCTATTGATATGGATGTAGCCCTTGTGGTCCTGGACGGTGCCCCACACCACGGACATCCCCAAACCGGTGCCGCTTCTTCCCATTTTTTTCTTCGTATAGAACGGTTCGAAAATTCGATTGAGATCCTCTTTGGAAATCCCGACGCCATTGTCCTGGACATCCAAAACGGCATAATCGCCATCGAGAATTTCGCTCTTTGCCTTCCCGCCGCTTTCCATACTGCGGTTTTCGGTGCGGATCTCGACCCGGCCGCCGTCAGGCAATGCCTCGGCCGCATTGGAGACCAGATTCATGATGGTCTTTTTCAAGTGAACCGCCGAACCCTTGATGTTCAGCAAGGCCGGGTCGCAGTATGTCTCGAAGGAAAC